>JAZQOJ010000211.1:0-32670 GCA_045627805.1 Bacteroidales bacterium | reverse complement strand
ACCTTCAGGCCGAGTTGAAGGGCGGCCTCGTCTATTATCGTTATTACTTTCCCGAAGCCGTTATCCCACAGTTTTATACGCTGGTGGAGGGCATTGATGCCGCTCCCACATCCCCGCGCTTCTGCTTTTCCATTGGCGACTCCATCATCATTCTTCCCGACTGGTATTTGGGACACAATTACAAGTATTATAAGGATTTCCGTATTGACAAATATGTCCGCGAGCGTTGTGAAAAACGTTTTGCCGCTATTGATTGTTTCCGCGAGATTTTGGCCAAGCGTCATTTGCCTGCTAAAACGGCTATCACTTTGCTGGACGTGATGATAGCAGAGGGCAAAACCCTCTATTTTACGGAAACGATGTTCCCTGACACGCCGGTGGCCGACATTATAGGTTATACGCCTGAACAGTTTGCGTGGGCGAAGGCGAATCAGGCCAACGTGTGGAATTATATGATTGAAAATGAGATGGTTTTCTCTAAAAGTGAAGCCACGGCGCGTCATTTGGTGGGAGTCGCCCCCGAAACAAAACCTTTCAAGGGCTCTCCGGGTAGGATGGGCGCTTTCATCGGCTGGATGATTGTGATCAATTATATGCAAAGTCACCCGGAAACTTCCATTTCTGAGCTGATGAGTATGTCAGACTCTCGTGAAATATTGGATAAGTCTGGTTATAAACCATTGAAATAGAGTGTAATAAAAAAGTTATTAACAACTCTTGAAATCGGGGGTGCTGTTATAGTATCTTTGCAGCACTTAATTAACCAAAACTTAACTAATATGTCTGGAGTAAACAAAGTGATCCTTATTGGACGATTGGGTAAGAACCCCGAAACACACGTATTTGAGAATGGAAGCAAGAAGGTGAGTTTCTCGCTGGCTACTTCCGAAACCTACCGCGACAAGGACGGCAACCGCAAGGAACTTACCGAGTGGCACCTCGTTGTCTGCTGGCGCAATCTGGCTGATATTGCCGAGAAATATCTTGTCAAAGGCCGACTGATTTATTTGGAAGGCCGTTTGCGCAGCCGCACTTGGGATGATGCCAATGGCGTGAAGCGCACCATTACTGAGATTGAGGCGACGAACTTCACGATGTTGGGCGCCAAAGAAGGAGCTAAGCCCACTGAACAGCAGGTTGAGCAGGCCGAACCGGTCAGTTTTACGGATGTCTCAGCTGGCGCCGGGCCCAATGATGTGCTTCCTTTTTAGGAAAGGTTTTTCCTCTTTCGCATTTCCGCTTTGAACATCAGATTCCGGATTGCATTGAGCGCACTCGTGGAAAGTGATTCCAGCGGCTGATTGGAACTGAAAAGGGATTGAATTTGATTCCGTTCTTCTGTGTTAAAAAAACGATTCAGATTGTCAAACAAGGCAACCTCGTCAGGAATGTTCGCCCTTTTCTGTTCCATTTTTAAGAATTGCAGGATGCGCAGACCATCGGCCTTTTCGTGGAATGCACGCGCGAATTGAGATTTGTTCTTCACGTTCGCCCGGAGGGGTTCCCACAATTCTTCCGTCTTGAACTGTTCTTGCAGAAAATGCGTGAAGTCGGTGTTCACATCGTGCTCGTAAAGTTCCTCGATGATCTGGTACGTGGCCTCCACTTTTTGAAACAGAGAGTGGTGGTAAATGGGGTAACTGGTCCAGTCTCCATTTGCGCCCTTCATCATAGCGGGGCCTGTGCCAAAGTCAACGCGGGAGGAGAAACGTGCCGCTGGATGGACGCATTCCGCGCAGTAGGTCCCTACTGTCCCCATCTTGCGCAACTTCTGCATCAGGTAGAAGTCCTCTCCGCTTTTCATTGGGGTGATTCCGCCGATTTTGCGAAGCGCGCCACAACGCACCACGATGGCACTCCCGATGGCTGTGAATGCGTAGGGACTGCTGATCTCAATCATATTGATCGCATAGTTCCGCATAAACAGCTCGTAACGCAGTATCGCCCGGTCGAAAGTGTCGTCGCCAGTCAGCTCGTGGTAGTACGGAGCGGATAGCGCAAGCCATTGTGGTCTCAACTGCATCTGACTCATCACTGAGGCAAGATAATTCTCTCCGAACCGTGTGTCAGCATCCATACTGACAATCAGGTCTTCGGGGGCGGCTTCCGCGAGGATTTTGTTGAAAAGGACTTTGCGTGCCCAGCCAACCCCAAAGTTCTTGCCCTTCCATCCGTTCCCCGGACTACTGAAATCCAGTATTTCAAGAGGGAATCGAGATTCTTGCCGGAGCAAGTGCAGGAGTTCCCGGTTTGCTTCGCAGATGCGGAGTTTCGCATTATCTTCCCACCATTGGTCGGGCTGATTGACGCAAACGTAAACCGTAAAGGGAAATTCCGTGCTGCCGCCAGTATCACTGCCAGGAAATCGCGAATCGGCAATTGATTGCAGCGTGAGGGGAAGCCAATCCAGTTCGTCCATTGCTGGAATGGCAATATGCAGATGTGGGTGATGCGCTTCCACCGTTATTTCCCTTTTCGTTTTAGAACGATCAACACGGTGTAAATGAGGATTTTCAGGTCAAGCTGGAGTGACATATTCTCAATGTAGAGGATGTCCCAGCGCAGGCGTTCTACCATCTCGTCAACATTTTCGGCATAGCCGAATTTGACCTCGCCCCACGAAGTGATTCCGGGCTTGATGCGGAAGAGCAGCCGGTATTGGGGCGCTTTTTCTACAATCTGGTTGATATAATATTGCCGCTCGGGCCGAGGTCCCACCAGCGACATATCGCCTACCAGCACGTTGAAAAACTGCGGGGTCTCGTCAAGACGGGTTTTGCGCATAAACTTCCCGAATTTCGTGATGCGAGGGTCGTCTTTGCTTGAAAGTTGTGGCGTGGAGGTCTCCGCATTTTGAACCATTGAACGGAACTTGATGATTTTGAACGGTTTGCCCTTGTAGCCAATTCGCTCTTGCTTGTAGAAAATCGGCCCCTTGGAGGAAGTTTTCACTCCGATGATGAGAATTAGGTAGATGGGAATAAGCAAGATGATGGCAATCAGCGAGAAAGCAATGTCGAAGAATCTTTTGAGGTGCTTCTGCCAGTCGGGAAGGTAATCGGGACTGATGGCGATGAGCGGCTCGTTCAAAACTGATGACACTTTGACGGTGCCCATTAGGAAGTCTTGTACTTGTGGAATGATCTTCAAATCGATTTCCAAATCCATAATCATCGTCATTATGGTTTCGATATGTTTACGTTTCCCGTTCTGTACGGCGATGATTAACTCTTTGATACCTTGCTCTTTAACGATGTCTGGAAGATCGTTGAGTGTGCCCATATAGGGGAGAGTGTTGCTCAGTTCGTCCTCGTCTTCGCTCGCAATCTTGATGTATCCAATGATCTTGTTTCCTGGGGAAGGATTGTGAGAGATAATGGATTGATAGGTATGCAGGGCAATGCGGTCGCTGCCGATGAGGAGCGTGTTGAAAAAGATTTTTCCGCTTCTGATTTTGTTGATGGTCTCTGTCGTGATGCTGACCCTCGGAACGTAAGTCGTTGTGAATTGGCACAGGAAGAGGATGATGAAGTAGAGCAGGTAGTCGTTGGTGTCGTTGATGGCATCGTCAAGGATGAATGCGAAGAAGAAAAGAAGGGCTCCGATTAGGGTGATGATAAGGGTTGTGCCTAACTCTTTGAGTCTCGATTTCTTGAAAATCTTATTGTAACAACCCGAAAAAGCGTGGAGAAAAGTCCAGTAGCAGGGACAGGCGGCAAGCCCGATGTAGAACTTTGGGTCGTTGAGAATGGTGCTTTGCAGATTGTTTAGCACACTGTGGTCAATATTGTATTTCCTAAAAGTGAAGAAAATAATCCACGTTACGACGGCTGCGAGTATGTCGAAAAACAGGTAGAGGAAAACGATACGTTTTCGGATAGACATAGTGTATGCTTTATTGATAAATAACTTTGATATTGTCGAAATAAAAATGGATGGGACTGTCGTCTCTTCCACCAGAGAGGCGCACTCGGTAATTGGTGGCATTGATCTGATTTCTTGCGACCGACTGTGTCAGGTTGACGTAAATCTTTTTCCAGGTTTTGGTCGCATTCGCAATGACAAGCGGTTCGTATGCCGCTATTGATGTGGTGGATTTGTCAATGAGCATTCCGATGCAGACTTCCCCGTTGTCGGAGTCGCTCCGGTAGTCCATTTCCAAAAACACATAGTTCGGAAGTACTCGGTTGAAGTCCATATCATTGGATACGAGCTCGAAAGAGGAATCCGTTCCGTCTAAAACGATTTCGCCAATGCGATTCGCCGGGTTGTCGGGGTCGGCAATGTGTTCGAAGTTGATGGCGATGCTCGTGTCAATGGGGTGGAATACACCATTGTAGTCGGTATTGAAGTTCTCAATGAACTCAAAAGAGGCGGTGGAGGTGTATTTGACCTGAAGATCAGAGAGTTGCGTGATTTGTCCAGGTCTCCTTTCCAATCTTGTCTTGTAGGGGTCCACGAAAGGGTAGCGCGGGCGGCTAACGCTCTGGCCGTTCATCTTGATGCTGGGATAAATCATAATTTCCGAACTGTCCTTCGCCAAAATAGGTATTTTGCAGGGTAATTCCCACGTGCCAAGATCCTGTCCATCAACGTAAATCCACGCATTGTGAAATTTTTGCGAACCCATACTTTCCAGTTCGTAAGCGTCGTAGGCGGTGTTGTGTTCGTCGTTGTAGTTGCTCACGTCAACAATGAAAGCGTTTTCATCAAGATATATGTACGTTGCCGAAAGGTCGGTTTTTTTGCATCCGGACAAGCAAACGATGAGTATGATGCAAAGGGATAAAAGTGCTCTATTCATATTTATGGTAAACGATTTTTTTGCTACTTTATTTTGAGACGTCGTCTTTGGGGGCAAGAATCAGCGAGTCGGCCAGCGCGGTTGAGTCAACTGTGGCGCAAACGGGCCTGAACAAAGGGGATTTCTCATTTTTGATGACGATGGCGATGGGCTTGTGTTCCAGGAAAAACTGTTTCATAGCGGGTTCTCTCTCCCATTTTTTGTTCCGCAACTGGCTGGGCAAAACCTTGTCAACGAAAGAGATATAGTAGTCCCAACTGGTCGTGTCGGCAGGCGTGAGAGCTGCGTGGCTCAATTGGAAATGCTCCTGGCCTTGAAAATGGTAGTCAAATCCTGTCCCCCCATTGGTGACAAGCCGTACCGCGGCGGTATCATTGGGATTCGCACAATATTTTTTAACCCATTTGAACACCATTTTGTTCGCCTGTTCTCCCTCGTCAATCACATAATGCCCATACGCATTGTTGATGCCTCCAGAAAGTTCGTTGAAGTAGCAACTCATTGTTTTATAATTGAATATGACGTGCCGGAGGGGCATCAGTGTCAGTACGAAAATGCCGCTGATGATGACGAAATTGGTGTATTTATCGTCAACTTTGCGCAAAATACCTTCGTAACCGGCCACTGCGAACATCACAATGAGGGGGAGAATCATTAAATAAATGCTCCAGCCGTCGTAAATGTGACTTTTCGCGTGGAAAATGCACCACAGCGGATAAAGAATGGAAAAGACGAGCAGGATCGCATTGGTGAGGCGAACTTTTTTCACAATGGTTTTGAGAAAAACAAAGTGGATGAGGCATCCGATGATCACAAAAAGAGGCAGTGTGCGTTGCAGTCGTTGCAAAATGAAATTCGCTGTTAAACTATTGGAATCCAAAATCTTGGAATTCCACAGAAGCTGGGTTGAAGGATAGTCAATGCAGGAGGCGGCAATGGCGTTCCGGGGTGAAAGCAGGGTGAAATGAACTCCCTTGATGGGATGGATAATCCCAATCAAGTAGATTGTAGCAGCCACACCGCTTAGAATCAGGATCAGTACGCCCAGGTTTTGTACGTATCTTCTCGTAAAGATTTTGGAAGTGGGATTGAAAACCACGAATGCCAGAACGGAAAAAATGAGCAGGTAGTGAACCAAAACATAGCCCCCCACGTGTATAGTGTTGGCACATATTATACTTAAAGCGATGAATATCAGTCGTTTCCATTTTATAATGGGCAATTCCCCAATGAGAAGGTATATCTGGTAAAGTGTGAGCAAATAGAAGAATGCGAAGGGGATGTCGGCGAGGTTCCCGAACGATTGACCAAGGTAGGCAGGGGAGAGGAGCATAAAAAGTGCCCCGAAAAAGGCGGCCCTCCACGCAAACATATTCATTAAAAATGAGCCGACAAGCAGGATAGTCAGCCAGGCGAAAAGCGCTCCAATAATATGTCGTAATGAATATATATCGCTAATGTTCAGCCATTTACAAATACAGCAGCAGACAAAGTCAACCGATTGCGTGTGCCGTTGAGCGTAAGGGTCGGCTGTGATGGCGGTGTCGTGGTGAGCATAAAAGTTGTAAAGTTGTTCCGCGCGTTCTTGTTGCTGAATCTCTTTCTCGGAAATCCCTGTGTTGATGGCGGCGTAGGGGAGTGTGACTAACAGGAGTATGTGAAGCAGGTAAAACAGATATTTGAAAATGTCGTCCTTCGTTTTGATGGAAATGGAGAAGAATTCTTTTCGCAGATTCTGGAAAGTGTAGCGGCGTATGTTCTCGTTCGACATACGGATGTCAGCCACGTCATCTTCGAAGATGTTTTTGCGCCATCGCAAATCAAAACGCAGTTTGCGAAGCCAAACCTGAATACGAGACCAAAGGTTGTTCATTCCAATAAATTTAGCCGACAAATATACGGAATTTTTTTGGTAATCCTTGAAAAAAATAGAGATGCCGCAATGACATCTCTATTTCCCTATATGGAATCAATAATGACTATTCTTCTTTCGCTTCTTCTTGTGACTCAACTAATTGCTTGTCGATGAAGATACGGCCGCAAGCTTCGCAAACGATGATTTTCTTGTGCAAGCGGATGTCAAGTTGACGTTGAGGCGGAATGATGCTGAAGCAGCCGCCGCAAGCTTCGCGTTCGATTTTCACGATGGCAAGACCGTTGCGGGCATTCTTGCGGATGCGCTCGAAGGCGGTAAGAAGGCGGGGCTCGATTTTCACTGTGTAAATTTCGGCTTCTTTTCTCAGTTGGGCTTCTTTTTCTTCGGTTTCAGCTAAGATGCCTTCCAGCTCGCTTTGCTTTTGCGTCAGGATTTCGTGAATCTCGTTGGCCTTCTCTGTGAAAGATTTGATATCCTCGTTCTTGTTGTCGATTTCGTTTTGGAACTTCTGCTTATTTTTTTCTGCGGCTTGAATTTCAAGTTCTTGATATTCAATTTCTTTTGAAAGGGATTCGAACTCGCGGTTGTTGCGTACGTTATTGCGCTGCTCCTCGTATTTTGCAATCAGAGCGTGGGCGTCCTCGATCTTGTCTGCTTCTCTCGCCATCTTCAACTCAATCTCCTGGATGTCGCTTTTGTATTTGGCGATACGAGTGTTCATACCTTCGAAAGAATCTTCCAAATCGCGCACTTCGTTCGGCAGCTCGCCTCTTTCAACAAGTATCTTGTCGATTTCAGTATAAATCTGTTGCAGATTGTAGAGCGATAACAACTTCTGTTCAATGCTCAGCTCCACCTGTTTTTGTTCGGGAGTGTTCTCGTCTTTGCGCTCAATTACGATTTCATCGGCATTCACTACGGGTTTTTTTTCAACCACGGCCTCGGTTTCTGTAACTTTCTTTTTAGCCATATTTTTATTTATTATGTTGATTCACAATGCTATATGATGCTAATTCTCATTTTCTCAACCTCCGAAAATGAAACTGCAAAATTAATAAAATTTTCTTTTATTTCTTTATAAATAATTTCTTTTACAAATTGTTCACTTTCCAGATGTCCGATGTCGGCAATTAACATCCGTTTGTCGGCCGTGTGGAAATCGTGGTATTTGATGTCGCCGCTCACATAAACGTCGGCACCCGCTTGGAGCGCCTGTTGAATGAACGAGCTCCCACCACCACCGCAAACCGCCACTCTCCGTACCGTTTGCTCGGCATTTCCGTAGTAACGCACCATCTCAACACCGAAAATTTGCTTGAGCGATTGGAGGAAAGTGCGGCCATCGGTTTCGGATGCCAGCTCTCCGATTCTGCCCAATCCCACATTCGGCACTTGCGTCTCGCACAGCACCTTGACATTGTGCAGGTTGAGTTTTTGCGCAAACAAATCGTTGACCCCGCCTTCCGCACTGTCTAAGTTCGTGTGCATCGCGTAAAGCACCATCTTGTTTTCCAAAGCTTTGCACAGAATGCGGCCCACGCGGTTGGTTGGCTCAATCTTCTGAATCCCTTTTCGCAGAATCAGTGGGTGGTGCGAAATGACGAGGTTGGCACCGAGTCGGATGGCCTCGTCAATGGTCTCGTCTGACATCTCAAAGCAGACGAGTGCGCCTGTCGCCTCACGTTCCTTGTCACCACATTGAATTCCGCAGTTGTCGAAATCCTCTTGGTAGCTTAATGGGAAACGGGTTTCTAAATGATTGAGTATCTCTTTGATTTTCATAATGTTGCAATTATGCCAAACAGCTAAAAACGATGGCGATGCCGCCAGCCAGTGCGCAGTAAAGTGCGAACCAGATCAGGTCGGCTCGTTTCACGAGGTTGATCATCCATTTGCAGGCGAAAAGTCCGGATACGTATGCCGCAATGAAACCGCACGCCAGGGAGGTAGCGGGAATTCCTGAAGCTGCTGCTGAAAAGTCACCTCCCACTAAGTCAAGAAAGCATTCTCCCAGGATGGGTATGATGACCATAAGGAAGGAGAACTGTGCGACCTCCTCTTTTTTCACGCCCATTAGCAGACCGGTGGCAATGGTGGAGCCGGAGCGTGAGAGACCGGGCAGCACGGCAACCGCCTGCGCCAATCCAATGACGAACGCTGACAGCCAGCCCACGGGTTTCCCGTCAGCTCGTTTTTGACTTACGAACTTGGTGAGGGCGAGCAAAATCGCTGTGACGAGCAGCATACAGCCCACCAGCAGGAGCCCTTCACCGAAAAATGCTTCCACATAATCCTTGAAGAACATCCCCACAATGAAAACGGGCACCATTGAAAGCAGGATTTTGCAGATGTATTGCGTCTCCTCATTCCATTTGAACTGAAAGAATTTCGTGAGGAGATTCAGAATCTCTTTCCACAAAACCGTGATGGTGGCCAGCACGGTGGCGCCGTGTACTACGGTTTCAAAGACAACGTTTTCAGCGGCCTCAACGCCTAAGATCTCTTTGCCAATGATGAGGTGGCCGCTACTGCTGACGGGCAGGAATTCCGTCAGTCCCTGAATGATTCCCAATATAAGGGCTTCGAACCACTCCATACTGATTATGCCTCTTGATTTTCAGTTCCTTCTGCGGTTTTCTCTTTTTTGGAGCAGGGGTGCCACATAATGGCAAAAATCTCGGTGACGAGGCCCAGCAACATAAGGATGGGGGCCACTACGAGACGGCGGGAGTCGAAGATGGCTTCGCTGAACTGGCTCGGATCCGCAGAGGCGCCGCCCCTAAGGGCGATGTAGCCAGCAAGGAGCACAATCACTCCTGCAATCATCAGGATGTAATTCGTTTTGCGAAACAGTGGAATGCTGGGTTTGCTGGGTTTCTTTCCGTATTGTTTGCGTGGGGTTGAATTTTCGCTCTTTTTAGTTGTAATGATTTGTGCCATAGATTTTTTATTATAAATAAAGACGGTCTGAATTGACTTTTATGTAACGATTAGCAAAGAGGAATGAGAAGAAGGTGGTAAAGAGGATGCTGAAGATGAAAGTGCCTGCAAGAATGATGGTTATAATGTTGATGTTGAGCAGGTTGAAAAAGTCTTGCGAGAAGTTCTGGTAGGCGCTGTAGAGGGTCGCACCCAAAAGCAATACGGCGATGAAGCCGCCCCAGGCGCCTTGGGTGAATCCATTGAAGACGAAGGGACGTCGGGCGAAACGTGGGGTGGCGCCGATGAGCAGCATACTGCGGAGGTTGAAACGTTTCGCGTAAATGTTGAGGCGGATGCAGTTCGCAATGAGAATCAAGCTGATAAGCATAAAAACGGCGCAAAATGCGAGGGCGATCCATTGAAAGCGGTACAGGTTTTTCTGGATGTACTCAATGATTTCGTGCGCATAGTCAACATCGCGCACCATCTCGTTTGACTTGATCTGCTTGATGACGGCCTTGAGTGAATCCTCTTGCGTGTATTCGGGCTTGAGTGTGAGGATGATGGAAGCGTTGATCGGGCTTTTGATGACCTCTTCGAAGTTGCTGCCGACGGCTTTCTTCGCTTCTTCATTGTTGTCTTTCATTGAGGAAACACGCGAGGTCTGGATGAACTTTTCGAGCTTGAGCGTCTGTTCATACGCAACCACGTCAGCTTCTTTCACGCCCGCTTCCTGCGAGTAAAATAGCACTTCCATTTCGAACTCGTTGGAGATGCTTTGCAAAAAGCGTGTGGAAAGGAAGGCCAGACAGGCGAGCACTCCAATGAAAAACATCGTTAAGGCGATGCTGAAAATGGAGCTGAGCTTTGAAAAGAAGAGCCGCGCTTTCGTGATTTTATCAATCGTATCGGGTTGTTTGCTCATTTTGGGAATGTGTATTTTTGAGGGTGCAAATTTACATCAAATTTCCGAAATCACAAAGCGTCTGCCGCAAAAATCAATAAAAAAACTGTGCGCGATATTTTTCGTCAACGAATGCTTTTTTTCGTGGAATAGTTGTATTTTTGTGGCAAAAATGGTGCCGAATGAAAGAGATTGACGTTTTTGGCTCAAATGTGGATGAACATTTGGAGCGAATGTTCGTGGAAACGGGCGTGAAAGCGGGTTTCCCCGTTCCTTCAGGTGACGAGATTTCGCAAACTTTGGATTTGAACAGAGTCCTGGTTCAGCATCCTGCCGCAACGTTTTATGCCCGCGTGGTGGGCGATTCAATGGTGGATGCCGGCGTTGAGGAAGGCGACCTGCTGGTAATCGACCGCGCCCTTGAGCCCCGCAATGGTAGTATGGCTGTGTGTTTCATCGATGGAGAATTCACGCTGAAGTTCATCTATCTTGATGAGAAGGAAAAGGGTGTCGTCTGGCTCCGCCCAGCCAACGACGAATATCCGCCCATCAGAGTGACTCCCGACAATGATTTCACCGTGTGGGGCATCGTGAGCTACACCATCAAGTGCCGTCTTCGCAAATAGTTATGTTCGCCCTCGTTGATTGCAACAACTTCTTTGTCAGCGCCGAACGCGTTTTCAGGCCTGACTTGCGCGATCGTCCGGTTTGCGTGCTCAGCAACAATGATGGATGTGTGGTCGCCTTGTCGAATGAGGCGAAGGCGCTCGGCATAAAGCGCGGCGATCCGATGTTTAAGATCCGTCATCTCGTGAAACAGAACGGAGTTACGATTTTCTCCTCCAATTATTCGCTGTATGCGGGAATGTCGGCACGGGTGATGCGCGTGCTTTCCGATGCTTTTCCTGAGGTCGAAATCTACTCCATTGACGAGGCGTTTTTGAACTTGAATGGAATGAGTGTACAGGATATTGTGCTGAAAATGAAAGCATTGCGTAAGCAGTTGGCTCAGTGGACGGGCATTCCTGTGAGCATCGGCATCGCCCCGACCAAGACGTTGGCGAAAATCGCTGGCCATTATGCGAAACGCTTTGCCGGCTATGGCGGGGTTTGTATGATCGACACGGACGACAAGCGGGTGAAGGCCTTGCGCCGTCTGCCAGTTTCAGAAGTGTGGGGCATCGGGCGGCGTTCGCTCCCGAAACTGGAATCGGAAGGTGTTTTCACCGCTTGGCAATTCACTCAGATGTCGGAGTCGTGGACGCGTCAGCTTTTCGGTACTCCGGGACTGAACACCCGCCGCGAGTTGCTTGGCATCCCTTGCGTGGAAATGTCGGACGTGGAAACCAAACAGAGCATTTGCACCAGCCGTTCTTTCGGTGAGCGAGTGGAGACGAAAGAGCAGCTGCTGTCGTCGTTGGTGCATTTCGCAACCAGTTGTGCTCAAAAGATGCGTGCGCAGCACACCGTCGCCCATATCCTTTCCATCTTTATCGCTACCGACCGTTTTAAGACGGAATTGCCTCAGTATAAGCCATTTCTGTCAATTAAAATGGACACGCCGACCGCTGACACTTCAGAGTTGATCCGCTATGTGCAAAAGATGCTTGACACCATTTATAGGGAAGGGTACCAGTATAAAAAGGCGGGTGTCATTGTGTCGGGTATGACGGATGCCGACTCTATTCAGCAGAGTTTGTTCGACGATATCGCCGACCGGGGAAAGCGTCAGGTCTTGTTTCAAGCGATTGACAAAATCAATGCGGAAAGCGGTAGCGGAACCGTGAAGTTTGCCATTCAGGAGGCGAAGGGAAATCAGTGGGCTTCGCGCCACGAGCACGCCAGCCGCAATTATCTGAGCGACGTGAACGAATTGCTGGAAGTACATTAGTGATTTCACAATCGTCGCGTGAGTCCGATGCTTTTGCGGATGGTCTGCTTTTTGCCGCTCAAATTCCATAGCAAAACTTTCACAATATAAAATCCTTCGTTGGCGGAGCGATGGTCGTCGGTGGTGCCGTCCCAACGAAAATACTCTTCCACTCCGCTAACTTGATTATTCGCTAATTGTTTGATTAAACGGCCGTTGTAGTCGTAAATTTGGATCGTGATGCGGTGCGATTCTTCTGGGAATGTGCAGAAAATTTCCAGATAATCGTTGTAGCCATCTCCGTCGGGGGAAATGATTTCTGGTGAAAAATGCACGATTTCCTCGCCTGAGTTTTCAGAAGAAGCTTGGGAGTTTGAATAGCCGGGAGTCCCCCAGTGTGTGCTTTCCGAGGCCGAGGTCCAGTTGCTGGCGTTTTGCGTCTCAATGTCCGGGTGCAATCGTTCAAAAGAGACACCATCGGTACTCGTTAGGAGTGGATAGTGCAGCGATTTGTCGTAATAGAGTCGGTCGATAACGTGAAATTCCGCATCAAGAATGTGTACGCCCCCCTCGTCGTTGGGAAAAGCGGGCAAGTTCTCGTTCTCAATGAGGATGGCGTTGTCGGGCGGCAAATACTGTAACTGTGTGAGCGCCTTGTCCTTGCAAATGGCTGCGTAACAATGTGGAAACAGCAGGAATCCCGTCGCAACAGCGGGGGAAACATTGTCGGGCACTTCGCCTTTTCCCGTTCCTAACCAAACGTCTCCCAAGTCCACGATCTCTTCTGATGGATTGTACAGTTCCACATAATCGCCATCTGTATCAAAATATGGATTTGATAGTATCTCATTGATTATTAAGTTTTTCCGATTTGGTTTGACAGCCATTCCAAAATGAGCGTAGCTTCCCGACCTCACAGTGTTGCCTGCGCAATCGCACAGACTGTCACCGATTTGAAGCTCATAAATGGTGTGGGGGCGCAAGGGCTTGCTGAGGCGGAGTTCCATTTTGCTGAAATCAGGAGGCAGTGGACTCGCTTCCAACACGGTGATGTCGTGGTCGATTTGATAAATCGTCAGGTTGTGATTTTCTTTTAGTGGTTCAGAAAAAAATATAAGAATATGAAGAGAATCAAGCACTGTTATTTTCTCTATTTCAGGACTTTGCCAATCTCTATTGTCAGTTGTGATGGAATTTCTTTGTCCAGGTGTCCCACCAATGGGTGCAACCGACGAGTCCCAGTTGTCGCTTCCCGTACAAGGATTGTTCGGATCCATCATTTCCAGTGACCAGCCGCCGCTCTGTTTGAGCTTGTTTCGGTGCCATTTCCGTTTGAATGAGACGTGAAAAATCACATTGTCGTTTTCATCGTACAGTGTGATGGGCTGACCGTCATCTGTGATACTAAACGAACCGATGGAAAAGGTGCTTCCATACGTTTGGAATTGTTCGCAACCAGTTGGAGAAGAGATGATTGCATATCCGGAAGATTCAATCCGAAGGTCGGGAAGTAAGCGGATGCTGCTGCCGATTCCCAATTTCCATCCATTGATGTTGACAGGAAATCCCAATGTGTTGTGGAGTTCGATGTATTCGTATTCAGGCAGTCCGACCGATGGGGTAGGAGCGGCCATTATTTCGGTAATTATCATTTCATTACGGCGCAGGCGGTAAAGCCAAAACGGACATTCCGTGTGCGGAATCGGATTCTGCGACAAGTCTGAAACATTCTCTATTATAATGTGATAGGCGGTGCGTTCTGAAAAGTTCTCTGCGAAAAACAGTCGCACCGATTGCTGGTTGGCATCCGAGAACTCGCATAGTGCTGGATGTAGGCCCGTTTCAGCGATTGTGTAGTGGGTGCATTCCAATGCCGATGTTTCGTGCAACGGCTCGGAAAATCGTGCAAGGAGCTGTCGGGCCGAATCGGGGGCGCAGACGATTTCCACCAAAGAGGGAGGAATACTGTCGATTTGCGGACCCCCCACATAGATGTTGTCGAATTGGAATTTGTTCCGATTTCCGGAAGTGAATTGGCACAAAATGCCGAAGAATTGCTGTGGGTCGGGCGGGAAACGTCCGAAGCCGCTTCCCTCGTTGGTGTAAATCCCATTGCGCAGTGGATCTATCCAGAGGTGCCACTGGTTGTTGGCTCCGATGTGTAGCTTGACTCGTAAGTAAAAGCTTGATGCGATGGATGTTATGCCTTTTATAATGGTATCGCAGCCCATTTCGTTCTGGTAGATGAGTTCCACTACGTCGCTGTTGCCCGCCTCTCCGAATTGCAAGTAATAACCCGACAGGTTTCCGTTGGTGAGCGTGGGGTTGTCGGCGGCAACAAAGATGCGGGCGAAGTTGCCGCCGGATGGAGCGAAGGCGAGCTTGATGTCGAATTCCCATTCGATTTCGTTTCCGGTGGCAAGATAGGGAATGCTCAAATAGGCGGTGCCGGCATCCTGCGCATTCAGTTGCAGCATCTGTTGCGCATTGACGACAAATTGTGCGGAATCTCCGCTCCAAGTCGGATTCCGAGTGAAATCCCCATCGGAAAAGTCGTCGTAAAACTGGGCTCTCAGTGAAAAATGTAATAATGATAATACAGTGAAAATGAGAATGTTAGTTCGTTTCATTAGATATTTTGAGTTAAAAAGGTTTTCTTCAGCAAAATCAATGTGCAAATTTACTAAATTTGCGAGCCGATTTCAAGAGGCATTAACATTAATTAATAAAAAAGTTTGAAAATGAAAATTGCATTGGTTGGCGCTACGGGATTGGTCGGTAGCGTTATGATGAAAGTGTTGGAAGAGAGAGGATTCCAGGATTGTGAGTTCTATCCGGCGGCATCCGAACGCTCGGTTGGAAAGGAAATTACGTTCGGAGGACGCACCTACCGCGTCATTTCGGTGCCCGACGCCATCGCTGCGCGCCCCGATTATGCCATCTTTTCGGCGGGCGGTGCCGCTTCCTTACAGTATGCGCCGCAGTTCGCGGAAGTGGGAACCACGGTGATTGACAACTCGTCGGCTTGGCGCGGTTACGATCAGGTGCCGTTGGTGGTGCCCGAAATCAACATTGATGCGATTTCGCCTGCCGACCGCATCATTGCCAATCCGAATTGCTCCACCATTCAAATGGTTCTGGCTCTCGCTCCGTTGCATTGGAAATATAAAATCCGCCGACTGGTAATCTCTACCTATCAGTCGGTTACGGGCACGGGCGTGAAGGCGGTCCGCCAGCTGAACGCAGAACGCGCTGGTGAACCGTGCGACAAGGCCTATCCGCACGAAATCGATTTGAACGTCCTGCCTCACGGTGGAAGTTTTGAACCCGATGGCTATACAACGGAAGAAATCAAACTGGTGAACGAGACCCGTAAGATTTTGCGCGACAATGATATACAAATCACGGCGACCGTGGTTCGCGTTCCCGTTTTCGGCGGGCATTCCGAAGCTGTGAACGTGGAGTTCGTGAATGAGTACGACTTGGCGGAGGTCCGCCAACTGTTGTCTGATATGCCGGGCGTGGTGGTTTTGGACAATCCCGAACGCAACGAGTACCCGATGCCGCGTTTCGCAAAGGACCACGACGAGGTCTTCGTGGGACGATTGCGCCGCGATTATTCGCAACCTAAGACATTGAATATGTGGATTGTAGCCGATAATTTGCGCAAGGGCGCTGCCACCAACGCCATCCAGATTATGGAAAAGTTGATCGCCACGCGGTAACTCCTGCCGAAGTCCTATCCGTTGAAATCATACAGAGACTGGCTTGCCGAGTCTCTGTTTTATTGAATGGGGATATGGGACAATCCCGAACGCAAATTTTGCTGTCCTCACTTCCATTTTGAAAATATTAAAAAAAATTGTAGTTTTTCTGAATGTTTTGCGTCTTATGTTTGATTTGATTCGGAAATAGAATGGAAAACAAGGAAAAAGAGTTTGAAGCAATCGTCCGCGAAAACAAAAGCACCATCTATACGGTGTGCTATATGTTTTCAAAAGACAATGACGAAGTCAACGACCTTTTTCAGGAAGTGCTCATCAACCTATGGAACGGTTTCGACGGCTTCCGTGGCGATTCGAAGGTGGGCTCTTGGATTTGGCGTGTGGCGCTCAATACCTGCATTTCCGACGAGCGCAAGAAAAAACACCGCGGAGAGAAGGTGCCGCTGGAAATGGCTTCCGACTTGTTTGCCGACGATGACCACGACACCAAGCAAATCCAGCAACTGTACGGCCGCATCAATCGGCTGGACCTGATGGAACGCGCCATCGTGCTGCTCTGGCTCGACAATCTCAGTTATGAAGAAATTGCCGCCATCGTGGGCATTTCCGTCAAGAATGTTTCCGTTAAATTGCTTAGAATCAAGCAAAAACTGATTTTGATGTCGGACAATAAAGATTTATAAACTATGGAAAACATCGACAATAACCATCCGGAATTAGAGGCACTGCGCGAACAGGCGGCGCTGCTGAAGAAAAAATTAGATCAGGAAACGATTGTCAGTGAGGAGGTTCTGCGCAAAACGATGAAACGCAAGGTCCGCACCATCAACGCACAGGCCATCGCGAGCGGAGTGGCTGCCGTAGTGGTCATCGCCTTCGCCATCTTTTTCTTCCCCCAAATCGGACTTTCCACCTACTTCTCCATAGGCACTATTGCGATGATGCTCGTTTGCGTTTTCTTTACTTTGAAATATCACAAAAACGTGAACGCCAAGTCGATGGGAAGCGACCTCGTCACCGTGGCACAAATTATGAAACGACTCAAAGCCAACTATATGAACTGGTTGAAATACGGTTTCTCATTAGTCATCGTGTGGGCGGTCTGGTACGCCATTGAACTGCGCATTGCCAGCGGTTCTTGGCACGAGGCGCTCAGCACTGTCATCGCCGTCGTCATCGGCTTGTTTATCGGCGGCTTCGTCGGGTTCAGAATGCACAAGAAAGTAGTGAGCACCTGCGATGAAATTATTGATTCGGTGAATCGGTTGAACGGTTAAACGGGAAAAGGATACATTTTAACAATTTAAATTAAAATATTATGAGACAAGTAATTACAACAATCGTTATCGTGTTTTGCGCGGTTCTGGCATTCGCGCAGCAAACACAACCTGTTCCGATTGATGCGAAGGTGCGCATCGGGAAATTGGACAACGGACTGACTTATTACATCCGCCACAATGAGGAGCCGAAAGGGCAGGCCAACTTCTACATCGCCCAAAAAGTCGGTTCCATTTTGGAAGAGGAAAACCAGCGCGGTTTGGCCCACTTTTTGGAACATATGTGTTTCAATGGAACCGAAAAATTTCCGGGGAACGGTGTCGTGAAATATTGCGAAAGCATCGGTGTGAAATTCGGTGCCGACCTCAATGCCTACACCTCCATTGATGAAACAGTGTATAACATTGACAATGTGCCGGTTGCAACCACTCCGAGTGCCATCGACTCCTGTTTGTGGATTTTGCACGACTGGGCCGACGGACTTTTGCTGGAAGGCGACGACATTGACCACGAACGCGGTGTCATTCACGAAGAGTGGCGCAGCAGATCGGGCGGAAGCGCAACTTCCCGTATGTACGAAAAAATTCTTCCCGAAATCTATCCCAACAACAAATACGGTCAGCGTATGCCCATCGGTTTGATGGAAGTCGTCGATAACTTCCCCTATCAAGCCATCCGCGACTACTACGAAAAATGGTATCGTCCTGACCAACAAGGTATTGTAGTTGTTGGCGACATTGACGTTGACCAAGTAGAAGCCAAAATCAAGTCCATTTTCGGCACCATCGCCAAACCGGTCAATCCGGCAGAACGCTACTATGTGCAGGTGGAAGATAATCAGGAACCCATCGTTTCCATTGCCACCGACAAAGAACAGCCCTACGCTTTGAACTACATTTTCATCAAGCACGACGACTATCCCGACAGCTTGAAGGGAGATATGACCTATATGATTTATCAATACATTAATGAAATTGCTTCCAACATTCTTTCCGAACGCACGAATGACCTTGCACAGCAAGCCAATCCTCCCTTCATTCAGGGTTTCATTCAGGATGAAGATTTCTTCTTGGCCAAAACCAAGGGTTCTTTCAACGGCGTTGTCGTCACCGATGAAAACGGTGTGGAAAAAGGCATTACTACCATTTACCGCGAAATGCTGCGCGCCCTGCGTCACGGTTTCACCGCCAGCGAGTACGAGCGCGCCAAAGCCAACCTCCTCAGCGATCTTGAAAAGCAATACAACGAACGCGACAAAGTGAAGAGTCAGAATTACTGCCGCGAATATGTACGCCATTTCATTGATAATGAGCCGATTCCGGGTATTGAAAACGAATACGCACTGGCACAAGCCATTCTCCCGAACATTCCGCTTGAAGTGGTCAATCAATATATGAGAGACCTGGTTGGCGAAGGCAATCTGGTTGTCGCCTGTATGCTTCCCGAAAAAGAGGGCGTGAAATATCCCACCAAAGAAGAATTGATTTCCGCATTGAACAAAGTGGCCGCGGAAGACATTGCCGCTTTGGAAGACAAAAGCAGCAACGAACCGTTGATCAAGAAGATGCCCAAAGCCGGCAAGGTCGTGAAGAACGAAAATGCACAGTTCGGCTACAAGAAACTCTCTCTCTCGAATGGTGCTGTCGTTTATTACAAAAACACGGACTTCAAAGCCGACGAAATCAAGATGCACGCTTTCAGCGAAGGCGGCACCAGCTTGTATGGCGACAAAGACGTGGCCAACCTGAAAGTGATTGACGAGCTTATCGGCGTTGGCGGTTTCGGCAACTTCAGTCTGACCGAACTCACCAAGGCGCTTGCCGGCAAGCACGTCAATATGACGCCCGGCATCAACACCTACAGCGAAACTTTGGACGGCGAAACCACGCCGAAGGACGTTGAAACTTTCTTGCAACTCAACTATTTGTATTTCACCGCACAACGCGCCGACAACGATGCTTTCCAATCCTGGAAGAGCAAAGCAACCGCGATGTTGGTGAATGCTGCCACCAACCCGATGAAATATTTGAGCGACACCATCCGCAAGGAATTGTACCCGAATCTTCCTCGTTTGAAATCACTTACCCTTGAAGATCTTGACCAGGTGAGCTACAAACGCTGCCAGCAAATCTGCAAAGAGCGTTTCGCCAATGCCGCCGACTTCACCTTCATCTTCACCGGAAACATCGACGAAAACACCTTCATTCCGTTGGTAGAGAAATACATCGCCTCGCTGCCGGCCAAGGGCAACAAGGAAATGCACAAGGACTTTGGTGGCGCAGTGCGTGACGGTTCCCGCGACAACATCTTCAAACACGCAATGGAAATCCCCACCGCTACCGTACTCATCGCTTCGCACGGCAAAGTGGACTATAACCTCAAGAACAAACTGGCTTACAGCATTGCAGAACAAGTCATCGACATCGTTCTTACGGAAGAAATCCGTGAAAAAGAGGGTGGCACTTACGGTGTGAGCGTCAGCGCCGGCGTCAACAACCTGCCGCACCCGTACGTGATGTTGCAGATTTACTACCAGACCGACCCGGAAAAGTACGAATTCCTGAACAAACGCATCGAAGAGGTGATTGCCGACTTTGCGCAAAACGGTCCGTCGGAGACCAATATGGCCAAAGTGAAAGAGTATATGGTGAAGAAATATCAGGAAAACCTGCGCAACAACGGCTATTTCTCACGCACGATGAAAGAGTATTTGTTGAACGGCGTTGATAGTTGCACCGACTACGAAAAAGTTCTCAACAGCATCACTGTCAACGATGTGCGCGTTGCTGTTGCCGACTTGCTCAAGCAGAACAATAAGGTGAAAGTGGTGATGCACGGCATCGCTAAATAGTTTGCCACCAATTCTGTAATAAAAAAGCCCGTCAGATGTGATGGGCTTTTTTTGTTCAGCTCAAAATGAGTGAAGAGCTTAGGCTTAATGGTCAAATTTTTCTTTTCTCAAGAAAAAAAGAAAGTTGAACAGCTGTGAACTGACAATTCGGGACTTGCGATGTGTTGAGCGGATATGTAAAAAGCGACCTCGTTGGAGGTCGCTTTTTTTTCGTGATGTCATTCCGTTTATCGTGCGTAGTTCACGGCGCGGGTCTCGCGGATGACGGTGATTTTGATCTGACCCGGGTAGGTCATCTCGTTTTGGATTTTCTTCGAGAGGTCGAATGAGATCTGGTCGGCCTGAGCGTCGGTCACTTTTTCGGCTCCTACGATCACTCGCAGTTCGCGGCCTGCCTGGATGGCGAACGTTTTGACGACGCCGGGGTAGGAGAGTGCGAGTGTTTCAAGGTCGTTGAGTCGTTTCATATAGGCCTCGGCCACTTCTCGGCGGGCACCCGGGCGGGCGCCTGAGATGGCGTCGCAGACCTGTACGAGCGGAGCGATGAGGTTGTCCATCTCCATTTCGTCGTGGTGGGCGCCGATGGCGTTCACGATTTCAGGTTTCTCCTTGTATTGCTCGGCCAGCTGAGCTCCGAAGAGGGCGTGTGGCATCTCGGGTTCGGTATCCGGCACCTTGCCGATATCGTGCAGAAGGCCGGCGCGTTTGGCGAGTTTCGCATTCAGGCCGAGTTCTGCGGCCATTGTGGCGCACAGGTTAGCGACCTCTTTGGAGTGTTGCAGCAGGTTCTGCCCGTAGGATGAGCGGTAGCGCATCTTGCCCACCATTCTCATCAGCTCGTGCGGCATATTGTGGATGCCGAGGTCGATGCAGGTGCGCTTGCCGATTTCGGCGATTTCCTGCTCGATCTGTTTCTTGGTTTTGGCCACCACCTCTTCAATGCGGGCGGGGTGGATGCGGCCGTCCTGCACCAGTTTCTTCAGCGACTGGCGTGCCACCTCGCGGCGCACGGGGTCGAAGCTGGAGAGAAGGATCGTGTCGGGGGAGTCGTCGATGATGATGTCAACGCCGGTGAGGTTCTCCAGGGTGCGGATGTTGCGTCCTTCGCGGCCGATGATGCGGCCTTTCATCTCGTCGTTTTCGATATTGAAGACGGAGACGGCGTTTTCGAGTGCCGTTTCCACGCCCGTGCGCTGCAACGACTTGATTACAAGCTTTTTGGCTTCCATTGCGGCGGTGTTCTGGGCTTCGTCAACGATTTCCTTGATGGTGACCATTGCTTCGGCGCGCGCCTCGTCTTCCATCAGCTTGATGAGCTGTTCTTTTGCCTGTTGTGCGGTGAGTTCGGCGATGGATTCGAGTTTCGCCTTCTGGATGGAGGTCTGCTTGTCGAGTTCCGCCTGTTTCTGTTCGGTGGCGGCGATCTGCGCGTCGAGTTTCTGTTTCAGCGTGTTGTTCTCGTTGGTGCGGCGGTTGTTCTCTTCCAGTTTCTGCGTCAGGGTCGCCTCTTTCTGCTTGATTCTGTTTTCCGCAGCCGCAATCTGTTGGTTTTTCTCGTTGACGGTCTTCTCGTGCTCCGCTTTGAGCTGGAGGAATTTCTCCTTTGCCTGGAGAATCTTCTCCTTTTTCAGGAGTTCGCCATCTTCCTCGGCCTTTTTCTTGAGCGATTTGACCTCATCTTTCGCTTGTTCAAGCAGTTGCGTGCTGTCTTTGGTAATGGCTTTTTTGAGTAGCGAGTAGGAAAGACCGATGCCTACTGCGCAGCCAATCACAATTCCGATAATGATTCCTATGGTAGCTGTCATAAATTTAGTTTAGGTTAATATATATGTGTGAAAATGTTTTGTTGATAAAAAAATAAAAAGCCCGCACAGTCCCATAGGGTTCTCGTAAACTCCTATGAACACGGTGAAGGAGCCTGCTTCCTCGAAAGTCCCCCGAGTGCGAACACTTATGCTTGCGGCAATGGGGCCGGTTCTAAAAAGTTAGAGCCTATCCTTCTATTTTAAAATGTTGAGTTTACCAAACGTATCTGGACGTGTGCGGGTGTAGTGGTTTCAAAGAACGTTTAATCAGCGTTTTGCGTCGCGTTTGCTGCTGTCGTTTCGGTGAGCGCCCGGTCTATGTGGTCCACGAGCTCGTTGAGCTTCTCCACCTTGGGCAACAGGTTTTCTTCGTACGCATTGAGTCTTTTTTCTTTCGCTATATAGTTGACAGTCAGTTCTAAAAGTAGTTTTGTGAGTAGGTCTTGGACGTCGCTGTAGTTTTTCTTAGCAAAATTTGCTGCTCTCTCGTTGATTCTTTTTTCAGCTTCGCGGTAAATCCCCTCGTGTTCTTTCCGTATCCACAAATCTATTTTGTGTTGCAACAGGTTGATGCTGATGTGGATGTTGTCACCGTTTTCCATTATTTACCATTGATGTAGCTGATGCAGTGGTCAATCTCCCGCACTAATTCATTGATCTCTTTTTTGATCGCTTCCTTGTCTTCTTTTTCGAGTGTGTTTTGAGTGAATAAGTCGTTTGCCGTCGCATTTTTCTGGGTGGCGGCTTCCCCTTTTAGTTCGTTTAACCTATGTTTTAGTCTTTCGTTTTCCTGTTTTAATTGTGTGATAACCTTTTGATATTCATCCAGTCGGACGATGACGTTGCCGAGCCGGCTCCCCAATTCCTCGATTTTTTCTTCAATCATCATCAAACTTTAAAATGAACGTGCAAAGGTACGCAATTTTATTCAATTTTCACATCTTTTAAGATAAAAAAATTAATTCCGCTACTTGTTTGTGAATCAGATTGTTTCGCCCGGCTTTTTCGAGAACGGCGAGAACAAACGAGAACAGCGAGAACAAACGAGAACAAACGAGAACAAACGAGAACGACGAGAACGACGAGAACGACGAGAACAAACGAGAACGGACGAGAACGGGCTGGGGAAAGGACAGCTCGGCCGTGGCAACCTCGGAGAGGTTGCAGTTCTATAACCTCGCATAAGACCGGAGGTCGCAATGTGGGGAAGTGGAGGTGTCGTGGGAAATAGGGCCGCTCGGAGAGGTGCGACGGCTAATCTTTTAGAAAATACTCTTCTCGTATCGTCATCCCGTTGGCCATTAGAAAAGCCCTGTACTCTTCAGCAAAACTTGTGACCTTATGGTGCTCTTTTTGGTTCGCAATATAGTTGCAAATTAATTCTTTGTCGCGGAAAGCGTAAGAGAAGGCCGCATATTCTCTTGCCCACCCCTTGAAAGCGGGAAAGCGAGGGTCCCCATTCATCCATTTGCTTGAAGACATTTTCAGATCCCGCATAAAGTCGGAGAAGGCGAGTGTGGCCGGGATGGCAGCCAGAATGTGAATATGATTTGGCATCCCGCCAATTTTGAGCAAGTGTGCATTGATGTTGTTCATAAAACCTGCGATATACGCGTAAAGGTCTTGCTCGTGTTCTTGGTTGATGGTGTTTTCGCTCCGATAGGTGCGGAAAACGATGTGGTAAAGGAATTGAGTGTAGCTCATAGTAGTTTGGTTTAGTGAATTAGTTGCACATCTCCGATGTGCCGGTGACCTACCGCCGTCATACCCCGCATAAGGACGAAGTCCGCAATGCGGGGTTATAGGTCTCCCGCTCCTTCGGAGTTTGGAGGTGAGGCATCCGTCAATGTCCAGGACAATCGGTGGGAAATGTCGTTCTTGTGTCGTGTTTAACAAGCGAAAACGGAAAATGTTCATCCTTACACAGAATTTTGTGCAAAAGCATTGAGCCCAAAGGTGAATGTCTCTTGCTGTAGGAGAAGGATAGTGGGAATTTCGGCGGCATTTGAGCGTCTTCATTACGAGAAAATTCAAGACCAGCTGGGGAAAGGACATCTCGGCCGTGGCAACCTCGGAGAGGTTGCAGTTCTATAACCTCGCATAAGACCGGAGGTCGCAATGTGGGGGAGTGGAGGTTCGTGCGAAATAGGGCACCTCGGAGAGGTGCGACGAAACCGCGCGAAAGTTTTTCCGTTTCGGGTAATGGATTCCGTTTTTTTTTGTACTTTTGCACCCTTAAAAGAAATTATTGTTCAATTTTTTTATTAACCAAAAACCAATTTTTATGTTACTAACCATTTTCTTGATTTGTCTCGCAGTGGTGGTCCCCTATATGATCTACTACGTGAGAGTTGCGAAGAGGGACCATCCGAAAGGACTGATTGCCGCCGCTTTGAGCAATATGGGCGAGCGTTTCGGCTATTACATTATGAACGCGATCCTTTTGCTGTTCCTCGTTTCGAAGTTCGGCCTTCCCGATGCCACGGCGGGGCTGATCTATTCCGTGTTCTACTTCGGGATCTACGTTCTGAGCTTGGTGGGCGGCATCATCGCCGACCGCACCCAGAACTACAACAAGACCATCCAGTGGGGCTTGATCATTATGTCGCTCGGCTACGTCGCGCTGGCTTTCCCGTTGTTCAGCAGTGTCGATGGCGTGATCACCGATGGAACTGGCAGCTGGTGGAGCATCCTGATTTTCACCTGCGTGGCCCTGCTCTGCATCGCCTTCGGCAACGGCTTGTTCAAGGGCAACTTGCAGGCGATTGTCGGCAAGATGTACGACGAGTACGAGGCCGAGGCCGCCAAGAAGGGCGAGGATGAGCTGAAGGTCGCGAAAGACCGCCGCGACTCCGGCTTCCAGATCTTCTACGTGTTCATCAACATCGGCGGCGTTTTCGCACCGCTCATCGCTCCCGCCGTCCGCCAGTGGTGGCTGGGCTTCCACAATTACGTCTATAATTCCGATATGGCGTCCCTCGCTCACCAGTATCTCG
The DNA here is from genome assembly GCA_045627805.1 of Bacteroidales bacterium. Classification (GTDB taxonomy): domain Bacteria; phylum Bacteroidota; class Bacteroidia; order Bacteroidales; family WCHB1-69; genus UBA1756. Next base: position 7,639 of record JAZQOJ010000211.1, on the reverse strand, counting down.
CCGACGGACAGGTCACCCAGAAATTCCAGGAGACCGTCGCTCTGGCCGCTCCCAACGCGGAGGTCACTGACTTCACAGCATTCTGCAGCGACTACATCACCGTTTTCAACCAGGGCATCCACTTCGCGTTCATCGCTTCCGTGATTGCAATGCTGATCTCCCTGATCATTTTCCTGTGCACCAAGAAGAAATTCCCCCAGCCGGCGAAGAAAGAGAAGACCGAGGTGGTGGAATACACTGCCGAAGAGAAACAGGCAATGGCGAAGGAAATCAAGCAGCGCTTGTACGCTTTGTTTGCTGTTTTGGGCATCGCGATTTTCTTCTGGCTCTCGTTCCACCAGAACGGGCAGTCGTTGTCGGTTTTCGCCCGCGACTTCGTTGAAACCGAGTCCATTGCTCCGGAAATCTGGCAGTTGGTGAACCCGTTCTTCGTGATCGTGCTCACTCCGCTCATTATGATTGGTTTCGCCGCGCTGGCGCGCAAGGGCAAGGCCATCTCCACGCCCCGCAAGATCGCCATCGGTATGGGCATCGCGGGCTGTGCGTATCTGTTCCTGATGCTGATTTCCATCCTCAGCAATTATCCTTCAGGCGAGGAATTCCGTGCGATGGATGCTGCCGCGATGGCTGCCGCCGGTATGGCGAAGGCCGCTCCGTGGGTGCTCATCGTCACCTATTTCTTCCTGACCGTGGCCGAATTGTTCATCTCTCCGCTCGGGCTCTCCTTCGTGTCGAAGGTGGCTCCGCGCCATATGGTCGGCTTGTGCCAGGGCTTGTGGCTGGGTGCCACCGCCATCGGCAACCTGATGATCTGGGTTGGCCCCGTGATGTACAACGCTTGGCCGATCTGGAAGTGCTGGGCCGTGTTCCTGGCCATCTGTCTCGTATCGATGGGCATTATGCTCGGTATGGTGAAATGGCTTGAGCGCGTTACCAAGTAAGCGCGTCGCGATATGCGAAAAGAGCGGTTGATTTTGGTCTGCCGCTCTTTTTTTTGCTCGCTTTCAGTCTTGTTGATTTGTGGGTTGGGAATTTGAGGGACTTCCGGTAATGGAAATTGTGAGTAGTTGAAACGGTTAAACGGTTATGCGGATAAATGGTGGAATGGATGAATGCTGCCTGCGGCGTGATATAGGAAATGCGCAGGAAATTTCGAGGAAATTATCAGGAAATTTTCTTTTCCTGCTGTCTGAGGAAAGCTGCCGTACAGCTACGCGGTAGCATTTCTGGGGAATGTGTTTCGGGCAAACAATCATTGTTTTTCCACAATGAAGTAGTGGCGCCGCCGTCACATCCAGGAAGGATGTGACACCTATAACCCCACATAAGGACGAAGTCCGCGATGTGGGGTGGGCGATGGCGTGCCAACATCCGGCATCTCTGAGAGATGCTACTAAACGGTGTCGCACCTCTCAGAGGCCCTCGCTGCAAGACAAAATAATGCAACTCTGCTTTTTTTTATAAGCTGTTACCTGACAATTCGGGACTTGCGATGTGTTGAGCGGATATTCCGCTATGAGGATCATTCCCATTATGCGAACATCTCACGGCCGGCATTGCGGCATTTACAAGATGAAAGGGAATAATTCCGTATGGAATTGAGATGAGAAGGCGAACAGGGCTGATTCCGTAAGGGAAAACGACAGCGGGCTTTGTGATAATTTTAACGTATTTGGATTTTGTAAAGGAGAATCTTTCTGAAAAATGTTCTAAACTTAACATCTTTTTTGTTTTTTTATTAAAAAAGTTGTAACATTGCAAGCTTTTTTCCGTACAAACGTGCGTGATATAGTATATTATTTATTGTAATATGCTAATTGCTTAGGATTTAACAATGAAGAAAGTGAAAGACTGGTATCACTTTTTGCGCGATATTTTACATTTGCGAGTGCGTTTTGTGCACTTGCAGTGTGAAAATGTTGCTTTTTTTGCAGAAAATAATAAAAACAATAACAATATGAGAAACTTTTTATCCATTCAGAAAGCCGTCCGCTTTGCGGCGATGAACTTGATTATGATTTTAATGCTGTGGGGAGGCGGCGCGATAGGGCAGATTGAGACTATTACCATCGGCACAGGGACGAGCACGTCCACGTACCTTCCTTCTTATAATTATTATAATTATGGTCTAAGTAATCAAATCTATACTTATGAGGAAATCGGTATGACAGGAACAATTACTTCTCTTTCCATATACAACGGAGGTTCAGATAAGACAAGAAATTATACGATTTATTTGGCGAACACAACGAAGGAATATTTTACGTCAGGTAGCGACTGGGTGAGCTCGTCGAATGCTACTCAAGTGTACAGCGGTTCAAAGTCTATTACCTCAGGTACTTGGACCACTTTTACATTCTCCACTCCTTTTGAATATACGGGCGGCAACTTACTCGTCATTATGGATGATAATACGGGGTCGTATACAAGTTCACCCCATATGGCTTGCCGAGTTTTCACTCCTGCATCTGGCTCAATGCAAGCCATTTATATTTACAGCGATAATACAAATTATTTACCATCTTCTCCCAGTAGTTATTCAGGCAACCAATCTTCTTCAAAGAACCAGATTCAGCTCACCATCAAGCAGCCCTGTCCGTTTACTTTGGAGGCGGCAGGCACGCAAGCGGATCCGTACATCATTGACAGCGAGGAAGACTTGCAATGTTTGGCAGCTGATGTCAATGCTGGCACCAACTACAGCGGCGAGTACTTCCGTTTGGCGAACGATATCGCGCTCACCGAAGCGTGGACGGCCATCGGTACGTCTTCTGCACCTTTCAAGGGGCATTTCGATGGCAACAACAAAACCATCAGCGGGCTGAGTGTCGCTTCCGGTGATTACAAGGGTCTCTTTGGCGCTTTAGACGGTGCCGAAGTGAAGAATCTCACCGTGAGAGGCTCTATTACGGGCACGAGCAGAGTGGGCGGCATCGCGGGCTACGCAGTGAATGCCACCACCATCACCAACTGCACCAGCTATGTGACGGTTTCGGGTACCTATTACATTGGCGGCATTGTGGGCTTTGCGAATGGCAATACCACCCTCACCAACTGTGTCAACCGCGGCAATGTGACCACCACTTCGTACAATGCGGGCGGCGTGGTCGGCTACCTCAACGGCGGCAAGGTTTTCGATTGCGAAAACTTCGGGAATGTGACTTCAACCAGTAGCAGTTCCACGGTTACCTCTGGCGGTTATGGTATCGGCGGCATTGCGGGCAGCAGCTATTACACATCGCCGGGAACAACGGTTGTATTGGACAACTGCGTGAACCACGGAAAAGTCACTTCGTCCTGTTATCTCACGGGCGGTATCGTGGGACAGAATTATTATTACGGCTATGTGCAGAACTGCCGCAATGAAGGTGAAGTGAGCGGCACCTATTATGTGGGCGGCATCTGCGGTCACAACTATACGACTTCAACGTCAACCCGTGCCAATGCGGCGCACATCGTGAAGAGCATTAACAGGGGCAAGGTGAATGCCACTGGCGACTATGTGGGCGGTATCGTGGGCTACAACGGTTACTCGAGCTCTTCTTACTATGCTTGTGTGGAAGAGTGTACCAACTATGGTGATGTGCAAGGGGCTAACTATGCGGGCGGCATTGCGGGAAGAAGCTATTCGACTTCTTCTTCTTACTACACTTATGTCACCTACAGCAACAACTTCGGCAAGGTGACGGGTACGAGCTATGTGGGCGGTGTTGTTGGAAGTGGGCGCTACTGTTATGCTCAATACAGCGCCAATGCGGGCAGTGTGGCTGGAACATCCACTTATGTGGGCGGCATTTTGGGACAGTTTTACGATGGCGGCTATGCGCAGTATTGTGTGAACACGGGCGACGTGTCATCTTCGTATGCTTCCTCCGACGCACGAGTGGGTGGCATCTTGGGCGGTGGTTATTCATCCTCCAATTATTACATACAATATTGTATGAATGCCGGCAAGGTTTCCGGTTACAATTACCTTGGCGGCATTGCCGGCTATCTGTACAATTGTTCAACAACCTATTTGACATCCTGTTTGAACATTGGCAATGTGGTGAACAACAATACCGTAACCACTTATACGGGTGCCATTACCGGGTATTATGGGAGTACAGCTCCGAGCGGGCATTACTACGACAAGCAGATGTGCCCGACAACCTATTATTATGCGACTTCAAGCGGAACGGGTACGGCCAATGCAACTTACACCAAGCTGACTTCGCAGATGTTGGGCAGTTCACTCGGCTTGAGTTCCACATATTGGAATAGTCAGGCGGGCCGGTATCCGATTCCGGCCGGAATGGACACCAACCGCATCGCCATTGCGGCGGCAACGCCGATAAACTTGGTGAACGAAGAGACCATCAATGCGGTGAGCACCAACTTCACGGTAGGCAGCTCCGCGAACGTAAGCTGGCGTTCAAGCAATTCGGCCATCTCGCCGGTAAGCGGTACGAGCGCATCGGTATTGGGGTGCGGACCGGTACATTTTTATACAATATATAATAATGACACGTTGAAAACGGTGGACATCTACGCCACGCGCCACGACGAGTGTGCCTTCCTGTCGGCCGCTGCTGGCACGCAAGACGACCCGTACATTATTGCGAACAAGGCCGATTTGGAATGTATGCGCGACAACGTATTGGCAGCCAATAATTTTAGCGGGAAATACTTCCTTTTGAGTGCCGATATTGACCTGCAGAACGAGGAGTGGACGCCGATGGGTACGAAAGCGGGCAATGTCACCTATGCTTTCAGCGGAACATTTGACGGCAATGGCCACACGGTGAGCGGTCTGCGGGTGAGCGGCGACAGCGATTACGCGGGACTGTTCGGCTATGTGGAGGGCGGCACGGTGAAGAACCTTACCGTGACGGGTTCCGTGAATGGTGGCAACTATGTGGGCGGTGTCGCTGGCTACATCACCAAGGGCGCTGTCATCAGCCATTGTGACAATAAAGCAGCCGTTGCGGGCAGCAACTATGTGGGCGGTATTGTGGGATATAACTATGCGGTTACCAATGTCACGAGTGTGAACAGTTGTACCAACGCGGGCACTGTCACCGCTACCACCCGTTATGTGGGCGGTATCACCGGTTATCAAAAGGTCAGCTCATCGCAGGCGAGAACCGATTCCTGTGTGAATATCGGCAATGTGATTTGTACGGCTTCCGCGCAATCGGATGCCGGCGGCATTGTAGGTAGAAATGAAAGCACTTGCTTTACCAATTACTGTTTGAATGCGGGCAACGTGAGCGGCTACAGCTATGTGGGCGGTGTGGTCGGTTACCAGACCGACTATTCATTGCTTACCTATAGTGTGAATGTGGCGAGAGTGAAAGGACAGGGACAGACCAGCTCGAATGTGACTTCCATTTGCGGATACTCCAATTCTTCATTGGGCACTTGCTACTGGGATCGTCAGATGAGTACCATCAATTACCAATATAATGGTACAAGCGGTTCTGTTGACACATACGGCAAGTACACGGCAGATATGACATCAGCCGGAATGACGGCGATGAACGGAATGACGATGGTGGCGGGTATGTATCCGCGTCCGACGGCGTTGCTGAACCATCCCGTGGCCATTTTGGCGGCTACTCCGATCTTTATTCCGGGTGAAAAGAGAGTGAACGAAGTGGGCGGCTGTTGCCAGTTGGGCACTGGAGCCAATGGGAATGTGGCTTGGACGGCCTCCAACAGCAAGATGGACGTATATCAGAACAGCGGCTGTCCGGTTGAAACTGGCGACGTGGTGCTGACCGCCACGATGGGTGGCTTGAGCAAGACTGTTGAACTGACTTTGAATCCTTCGGGTTCCAATGTGTGTGCTGGTTGGACGGGTTCTGGTACCGCCCGTGATCCGTTCATTCTGGATACGGAAAGCGACCTTTCCTGTTTGGCTACTCAGGTGAATTCGGGTACGAGTTTTGCCGGCGTTTACTTTGAATTAGGCAATGACATCGCATTGACTTCTGCCAACTGGACGCCGATTGGAAACAACAGCAGTTATGCTTTCCGCGGCGTGTTCGATGGCGCTGATTACACCATCAGCAATTACCGCAACACGACCAGCAGTGCTTACCGCGGCTTGTTTGGAAATCTGAACGGTGCTGAAATCCGCAATTTGACGGTGGAAGGCACGATGGTGACTTATTACTATTGTGCGGGCGTGGCCGGTTATGTGAAGAATTCGACCTTTGACCACGTCACCAGCAATGTGGCGATCACTTCCGGCTCGTATGAGACGGGCGGTATAGCCGGTTATGCAATCAATTCAACCTTCAACTATTGTACTACGGGCGAAGTGGAATTGAGTGGTACCTATATGTTTGGCGGCATTGTGGGCCACGCAAATGGTTGTAGCTTTGATCATTGTACCAATAATGCTTCTTTGACCTCGTCTTCTTACTATATCGGTGGTATTGTGGGTTATGGTGAAAATGCTTGTATGTTCACCAATTGCTCCAACACGGGCGAAATCGAGCAGACTTCTTCCAACGGAAATTATGGCGTTGCCGGTATTTGCGGCTATTTCACAAATAATTCGGCAACCAGCAATGAAGCATTTGTGAATTGTAACAATGCTGGAAACATCTCATCCTATTTGTATTCCACGGCAGGTATTGTGGGACATATCGAATCATACGGCGGATCCGTCAGAGATTGCCATAATACGGGCAATATCACTTCCAATAGATACGATTTCACGGGCGGTATTGTGGGCTACAATTATTGCACGCAATCCGTAACGAATTATGTGAAAGATTGTTCCAATACGGGAACGGTTTCGGGCCAGTCTTATACGGGCGGCATTGCCGGCTATCAGTATGGCACGAACAGCACTTATTTTAACAGCATTGAGAATTGTGAAAACACGGCGGAGGTGCGTGGAACGAACTATGTGGGCGGTATTGTGGGACAGGCCTCGTATGCGCCTGTCCGCGATTGCGACAATACGGCTTCGGTAACGGGTACGGCTGAAAACATCGGCGGTATTGCGGGTTATGCGGCCAACTATTCATCCATTGCGAATTGCGTGAACAGTGCGGACACCGATCTTTTGACAGTGCAGGGCACCAGCTATGTGGGCGGCATCGTCGGCCAGACCTCTTCCTACTGCCCGATTACGAATTGTACGAACCGCAACAATATTTCAGGTACCTACCATATTGGCGGTATCGCGGGCTATGCCAATTCATACAGCCATATCGACACCTGCGAAAACTATGGCAACGTCAACGCCACTTCGTATGGTGTTGGCGGCATTGTGGGCTATGCCAGTTCATATACCACGGTGAAAAACAGCAGCAACCACGGTGACATCGTCAACACATACACGACGGCTGGTTCTACGAGCGCGGGCCGCGGCACGGGCGGTATCGCCGGCAGCATCAATTATGGCACTTCCTATTCGGATAACGTGCTTGAAAACTGCTTCAACGACGGTACTGTCACCAGCGTGAATGGCCACAACAACACGGGTGGTATTCTCGGTCAGTTGTACTATTACGGCCGAATCCAGAACTGCCGCAACGAAGGCGAGGTTCACGGAACGGTTCACACGGGCGGTATCGTGGGTTACAACTATTACAATCAGGCATCCTACATCAAGAGATGTAGCAACATTGCCAATGTG
>JAZQOJ010000210.1:0-47575 GCA_045627805.1 Bacteroidales bacterium | reverse complement strand
ATATTGCCGGAGGCCTCTTTCACGGCAATGATATTGGGGCAATCGTTAGCGAGGCGAAGCGTGGTGTCGGCTTCGATGTTGCAGCCCGTACGTCCCGGCACATTATAAAGGATGATGGGGCGCGGGGAATGTTCCGCAAGCAATTTATAATGTTGATACACACCTTCTTGCGAAGGGCGATTGTAAAAAGGCGTAACGGAAAGGAGTGCGTCAACGCCCGAAAAATCGAGGGTTTGCAGCTGATGAATCAGTCGCTGGGTACACGGTCCGCCCAATCCACGAACGATTGCCACACGGCCGCGATTCACCTTGACCACGGTGCGCACCACCTGCTCTTTCTCTTGCTCCGAAAGAGTGGGCGTTTCACTTGTGGTACAAAGCGTTACCAAATAATCGACACCATTAGACACAGCATCCTCAACCAGTTTTTCAAGACTATCAAAATCAATGGAGCCGTCAGGCAGAAATGGAGTGATGAGGGCCACTCCGGTACCCTTCAATCGTTCAGTCATTATTGTTCTCCAGTTAAATTCTTGGTATATTGATCGATATTGCGATACAAATCCTGATGTGACAGGGCGGCATCGGTATTGATCAGCAAATCGTAATATTCAGCATTAGACTTTTCCGATCCCACAATAAAATGGGCGGGGCTCACTGCGAGCAGCATTTTGATGGGCGCAAACGGTGCGTGAGTAAAATCAAGCAAAATGTCGAAATCCACTTTTTGGAAATCGGTGACCTGCACTTTTTCCGGTTTCCCGTACCAATTCAGATCCTTGTTGCAAAAGAAATCGGCTTTCAGCTGCTGATGGCAATAAAACGGAACGGCATCGCTATCCACATAGCCGAGCAGCCACACTTCACGATCGGCGAAAGTCTGTAGCTTATCAAACACGGCATAAATCTCTTTGTAAGTGTCTTCCGTTGTGATATTGCACAATATTCCCACCTTCACTGCCTTGTGCAGCGCGCAAACTCTTGCCTTTCTATCAACCTTATTATCAGCGATATATCTCTTTACTAATTGTTTTTGAATGAAGCCCATACTACAATTTTGGATATAAAACTTTTAAATGTACAAAAATAAACATTTTTTTCATCCAAAAGCAGCATTAATTAATATTTTAAACAAAAATAAATAAATCATTAAAAGGAATTTCCGCGATTCAACTTCATCAAAAAAAATGTAAATTTGCAACCTGCGTTTATAGGCGATATTTTTTTTATAAGATTTTATCAATCAATAAATTAATAAAAGAAAAAGATAAAACGATGGCGGCACGGATAGGAATCAATGGTTTTGACGGCAACGCTCGGATGATTTTACGGCTGCTCAAAGGCGAAAACGGCCTCGAAGTGACGCACATCAACGACACGATGCCGCCCGAGCAGATGAGCCGCCTGCTGACGCACGACGCCCTGCGCGGTGGCTTTCCTTTTTCCATTGATTACGACGAGAACCATCTGATTGTCAATGGGAAAAACATCCTTGTCACGCATTTTGAAACGGCCGAAGAAATCCCGTGGGACGCGGAAGGCGTAGAATTTGTGTTGGAAAATCACGAAAAATTTCAAACGCACGACCAACTGCGGGGGCACTTGCATTCAGGGGTCAGGAACGTCATTCTCAGCTATCTTCCCGACAATCTCGCGCTGTGCCGAACAATTGCAATGGGGATTAATCATTTCGACTTTCAGCCGAACGACGGCATTCTTTCCGTTGCGACGGGCGAAGTCAACTGTGGCGCGATTTTGCTGAAGGTACTGCACGACGAGTTTGGCGTTGCGCGCAGTTTTATGAACGCAGTGCGTCCAGCCAAAGACAGCCAGCTCATCCCCCCTACTTCTGATGCCTTCTCGCAGGGAATGTCGGTCACGATAGCCGACGCGGTGCGTGCCATTCCTGCGATTATGCCCGAAATGCGCGGACTTTTCGACGGCTGCGCCACTTCCGTTCCCGTTGTCGGCGGCTCGTATGTTGAGTTGACGGCCGAACTTTACCACGGAACCACAGCTCACGACGTGCGCGAGGCCTTCCGCCGACACGCCGCCGGCCCGCTCAGTGGAATCCTTGACTTTTCCCGCGACTCCATCGCAGGCCGCGACGCACTAGGGAAACCGCACTCCGCACTTTTCGATGCCCCCGCCACCAAAATCATCGGCGAGAACCTCGTTCAAATACTTGGCTGGTTTGATGAAACTGCCAGCACATCCAACCGAATTATTGACATCATAAAATACATTCAAAGCTATGAATAACGAAATCAACTCCAAAGCACTGGAAGTCAACCTCCGCAACACCAATGTGGAGTACATCATACCCGAAGAACACCAGTGGTTCATCGCACAATCAGAAAAACAATGGGGGCTTCACAAGCGAGTAGTGGAATTTTTCACTGAATACGACCACCCGATGTCGAACCGCAAAGAAGTGGTGAAAGCGCTCCCCAACGTCACCATCAACGACTTCTGGCTTTACAAGGAACTTTCCACGGACGAGCAACAGCGCATCGTCAATGTGGCACTGGAGATTTATGAAAAGTTGTTCAGCGAGAAATTGAAACACGAGCAGGCCAAAGACCTGGTGACCTATTTTCTGCGTTTCATTGAATCGAACGATGCGGTGTTGCGAGCTTGCGGCGATGGCGTACAACGTTGTCTCACCATTTTAGACAAATACTTGGACGACAATGCGTTCAGCTATTATTGCCACATCGGTCAGTTTCGCATTAAGCTGGGATTGGCGGCACAAAATCCCGATACTGCCGATGCCACATTCGCTTTGATGAAACGACTGATTGACAGTCACATCAAATTCTGGAAATCAACCACGCAGATTGAGAAATGGTATCAGGAGCATCAGGAAAAGATGTCGCGCGACTATTCGGCCGAGCTGGCCACGTTGGGCGACACTCTGTTTGACGAATACTCTCAAATGGCGGCCAACGCTCAAAACTGGCAAGAGTTGTGCGAAAACGCCTTCACCTTTGCTGACATCATCAAGGCATTTGAAAGCAAAATCGCCATCTTCAACAATGCTTCGGAACAATTCTGTTACATTTTCTATCTTCTTCATTTACAAGGAACTATTGACAATCACGCCCAACTGATTGTAGAGTTGAACAAAGTGATCGGCCGCATCAGCCACGACCTGGACGAAGAGCAGTGCATCGCCTCAATGGACGACCTGTTTGAACAGTTCAACGATTTTCGAAACAGCCACCTAAATCTCATTCTGGACTCCATTCTGGTGTTGGGAAAAGAGATTATCAACACACAGAATTCCAAGTTGATACGCCATTTGGAGCGCAAAATCATCAACTTCGGTTTTGTGACGCCGGGCGTGAAATACATCACGAACGATTGGGAGTTGAAAGTCAATCCGTGCCACATCAAGAATGTGCGCGTATGGCTGGAGTTAATCGAATACGCGCCCGAAACGATGCAGCGACTGCTGGCGGCGCTCATCATCAACCTGCGCGTGGGCGGCATTTTCGTTTTCGACACCGACTTTTTCCAGAAAGACATCACCAAGCTGCTCAACTCCCGAATCTCGCCCGTGTACAAGCAAACCAAGCAGTTGGCGAGAATCTTCCCTGTTTATTTCAACGAAATCGGAGCGGAAGGGCAGCTGCGTGACGTATCGACCAAAATCGACGAACTCTCGCACCGCAACGACAAGCTGATACACTTTTTGCGCAAGCAGATTCACACGGAAGGCAACAACTCGCACATCCAAATCACGCTGGATGTGATAGACTTCTGGTTTGACCGCAAAAAGGAGCGTTTGCAGGAAATTCTGCCTCCCAACGTTTACGAACTTGTGGATCCCGACGGCGTTTGGGTAATGGGCGTTCACGAATGCCTGCACAAATTCTGTTCGTTCGCCAATATGCCGCTCTCCGAACTGATTGAGCTCAAAAAAGACGAAGTTGAACAAATCGGCCGCAAAATCGACCACGAAGAACCCATTGACATTCAAAGAGTTTGCCTGATTATCGAACTTTATCAATTGCTAAAAGAGAAATACATTTTCGACTCCACCGACATCATCAACATTATGCGAAGAGACAGCTTTGTGGAGACGGAAGACGTGAACCGACTGGAAGAATGCCTGCAAGGCAATGATCCTGTGGCCACATTGAAACACATTTTCTCTCTGATGAAAAAACTCAACGACATCATCTTCGACCCGAAAGAGAGCCAGGGTTGGGAGAATGTGGTTTACAAACGGCACATCGCCTTCGGCATTCCCTCAATGTATGGCTATTACCGCGAAGTGAAGTTTGATGCCCTCGGCCTGATTTTCCGTTTGGAACGAATCGTAACGGTATTGATTCACGACATTATTGAAAATCTCAACACTAACGTATTCACTTTCAATGCTTTCAAAGAAATCTGCGATACCATTCAGTTGATGCACGAAGGAATGATGCTGGACGGCGTTTACGATCAGGGGTTCGACTCCAACCTGAAAATGCTGCAATATAGTTTGAACTCCGGATGTTTCACTATCGACCAGTATATCAACATTTTCCAATTTATGGAAAGCAGTTTGCACGAAATCATCAGCAACTACTTCATCCGCCCGTACGAGCCGCTGTTGAAGCTCATCATTCCGCAACTTTTAGAGGAGGTTCCTTCCGACAAGGTCCAACTCAAGAAAATCGTGGCGCAGAAATCCGAAGTGTTCTTCCGCGAGCTCCTGTCGTCATCCTTCCTGATTCAGCAGCTTGACAATTTTATCGGCGAGATTCTCAATAACTTACGCACGCAAGCCAACCTGTTGACCTCGGAAGAAGCCCGCAACCTGATGACTTACGACCAGAAGCTGGCGTTCAGTCCGCTCAACAAAGAGACGGCAGCCGTTGACAACCGCGTTTTCTTAGGAGCGAAAGCGTACTATTTGAAGAAACTGTATCTCAAAGGATACCCCGTTCCGCCTGGATTTGTAGTCACTACGGAAGTGTTCCGCCGCATTGCTGCCATTCAGAAAGTAGCTTCCATCAACGACGAATTCGACCATATGCTGCATCGTCAACTTGTTGGAATTGAAAAGATTACAGGGTTAAAATTCGGTGATCCTAAGAATCCTCTTCTGCTGAGTGTGCGTTCGGGTTCCGCCATCTCGATGCCCGGTGCGATGAACACCTTCCTCAACGTGGGCTTAAACGACAAGATTACGGAACAGCTGAGCAAGCAAGACAACTACGCCTGGACGTCGTGGGACTGCTACCGCCGTTTGCTCCAGACTTGGGGAATGGCGCACGGCCTTGACCGCAACGACTTCGACCAAATCATTCTGAACTACAAAAAGAAATACGGAGTGACGCAAAAAATCGAATTCACGCCCGACAATATGCGTGAAATCGCGTTTGCCTACAAGCAATTCCTCATCGACCACGGCGTACATTTCGAGGAGCACCCGTTCCGCCAACTCAAGCAAGCCATTCTATGCGTGTTCGACTCTTGGAACTCGGAGCGTGCGAAGGTTTACCGCAATCATATGCACATTGCAGAAGAATGGGGAACTGCCGCGATTGTGCAAAAAATGGTTTTGGGCAATATCCACCGCGAATCGGGCTCCGGCGTAGTGTTTACCCGCGACGTGAAGAAGAACCGCGCCAACATCAACCTTACCGGCGACTTCTCGTTCCTCAGCCAGGGCGAGGATATCGTGGGCGGATTGATCAACACGCTGCCAATCAGCGAATCGCAACGTGAAGCCGAATACCAGAACGCACCCTTCTCCCTGCAATCGCAATATCCGGAAATCTACAACAAGCTTTACGAACTCGCCAAAAATATGATGGAAAAAGACGGTTTCAGCCATCAGGAAATCGAGTTCACGTTTGAGACTTCAAAAGCGGAAGACCTGTTTATGCTGCAAACGCGCAATATGAATGTGACCCGCCAAGACACCGTGGAGACTTTCGCCACCACGGCCGACCAGATGGAGAAAGTGGGCAACGGAATTGGCATTGGCAACAAGGTCCTCAACGGAATCATCGTTTTTGACTTGGACGACATCAAGAGAATCAGGAACGGTGAAAATCCGGACCAAAATATCGTTTTGGCGCGTCCCGACACCGTGCCCGACGACATTGAGCTCATCATTGAGTGCGACGGACTGCTCACGGCGCGCGGAGGTGCCACCTCTCACGCCGCAGTAACTGCCGCCACCTTAGGGAAAGTGTGCGTTGTAAACTGCGACGCCTTAGTCGTGCACGAAAAGGAAAAACAACTCACCATCAACGGAACACCGTTCAAAGTTTTCGATCCAGTGGCCATTGACGGGCACAACGGCATCATCTACAAAGGAAATTATGATGTGATGGTGGACGAGATGGAATAAATCATCGAGAAACGAGAAGCGAGAAACGATGGAAGACTATTTAAAAAAATTAAGACATCCTATTTATCAAACCATTGGAGAAGTAGCCGAGGAAATCGGGCTGGTGGCTTACGCTGTAGGCGGCGTGGTGCGCGACATCTTTCTGAACCGCTCTTCCAAAGACATTGACATCGTGGTAGTTGGGTCAGGAATCGAGTTGGCGAAAGCAGTGGCGAAGCGCCTCTCTCCTTCCCTGCACGTGAGCGTGTACAAGAACTTTGGCACAGCGCAATTCACATACAACGGAACGATGGTGGAATTCGTTGGAGCGCGCAAGGAATCGTACTCGCACAACTCCAGGAAACCCCACGTGGAGGATGGCACTTTGGAAGACGACCAGAACCGTCGCGACTTCACCATCAACGCTCTCGCCGTTGCGCTCAACGGTCCGCAAAAAGGGAACATCATTGACTCTTTCGGTGGCGTTGAAGACATAAGTAACAAGCTGATACGCACGCCATTGGATCCTGACATCACTTTTTCCGACGATCCCTTGCGGATGCTGCGCGCCATCCGTTTCGCTTCGCAATTGGGTTTCTCCATCGTGCCTGAAACCTACGACGCTATTGTGCGCAACGCTTATCGTCTTGAAATCATCTCCCGCGAAAGAATTGCGGAAGAAATGAACAAAATACTGCTCTCAACCAAACCATCCATCGGTATCAACTTATTAGAAAAAAGCGGATTACTCGTACAATTCCTGCCAGAACTGATTGATTTGAAAGGCATTGACGAAATCAATGGGAAGCGACACAAAGACAACTATCTCCACACGCTGGAGGTAGTTGACAAAATTGCGCTGGTAAGCAACAACCTGTACCTTGTGTGGGCGGCGCTGCTGCACGACATTGCGAAGCCGCGCACCAAGCGTTTCGACAAAGAAATCGGATGGTCGTTTCACGGACACGAATTCATCGGCTCCAAAATGATTCCCGGCATTTTCCAGCGGCTCAAACTGCCCTGCAACGAGAAATTGAAATATGTGCAGAAACTGGTCGCCCTGCATTTGCGGCCGCAGGCGCTGGTTGACGGTTCCGTAACCGATTCGGCGGTGCGCCGACTCCTTTTCGAAGCGGGCGATGACATTGACGACCTGATGTTGCTTTGCGATGCCGATATCACCTCGAAAAATCCTTTCAAGGTAAAAAAATACCTTGAGAATTTCGAAATCGTACGAAAAAAATTCGTTGAGATTGAAGAAAAAGACAGGATTCGCAACTGGCGTCCGCCCATTGATGGAGAGCTGATTATGAAAACCTTCAACCTCTGCCCTTCCCGGGAAGTTGGCGATATCAAACAGGCGGTCGTGGATGCCATTTTAGACGGCATCATCGGCAACAATTACGAAGAGGCCTACCAAAAAATGGTGGAAGAAGGAACGAAAATGGGGTTCAAGGTCGTAGATTAATGGAGTTGGGCGCGCTTTTTCTCTAAATTCTCGCGCACCTGGTTCATAATGCGCTCGCTATCGTCTTCATTGGTAAAATAATAATTGACAGACGTTTCGTAGGCCTCGCGCGTGATTCCATATTTTTTCATCCAAACCGTGTAACTCGACCTCGTGAGCTTTTCCTTGTCAATGTCGGCCGATGCATAAAAGATGGTGGATTCCATCACCATCTGCTCGGTCAGCATCTCCACGAACTTATCTTCAGGAATCAAATGGGCCGGTTTGAGGCGCAGCTCCGTCTGTGAGCAGCCCACAACTATCAGTATGACAGCACATAACAAAATTGCGAAGCCAAATCTTTTCATTGCGACAAAAATACGTGAATAATTTCAAAAAAATATTCTCTCTTTTATAAAAAATGATTTATTTTTGTAAAAACGTTGTAGCAAATTCAAATTCTTAATAATCAATAATTTATGGAAACAAAAGAAATTGCTTTAGTAACGGGGCGCGCCAATCGTGACTTGGCGGAAAAAATCGCAAAACACCTTGGTATCTCTTTGTTAGACGAAGAAATCGTACAATTCAAGGATGGTGAAATCCAAGCGTATTACAACGAAACCATTCGCGGAAAGCACGTTTTCATCATTCAGCCCACCTTTTCTCCTGCGGAAAACATTTTGGAACTGCTCATCCTGATTGACGCAGCCAAGCGCGCTTCCGCCACCGAAATCATCGCGGTTGTCCCCTACTACGGCTATTCACGGCAAGACCGAAAAGACAAACCGAGAACCTCCATCGGCGCCAAACTGATGGCCAACCTGCTTACGGCTGCTGGCATCGACCGCCTGATCACGATGGACCTGCACGCCGACCAAATTCAAGGTTTCTTCGAACTTCCTGTTGATCACTTGTACGCATCCACCGTGTTTTTGCCCTACATCCGTAACTTGAACTGGGAAAATCTCTGCATTGTTTCGCCCGACACTGGCGGCACCAAACGTGCCTCAATGTATGCCAAAACCATCGGCTGCGACTTTGCCATCGGTTTCAAACAACGTGAAAAAGCCAACGAAGTGGCTGCTTTGCAAATCATTGGCGATGTGAAAGACAAGAACGTAATTCTGTTAGACGACATTATGGACACCGGCGGAACGCTCTGCAAAGCCGCAACCAGAATCAAGGAACTCGGCGCAAAGAAAGTTTACGCAATGTGCACGCACGCACTCCTTTCTGGCGACGGTATGGAACGTCTTGAAAATTCCTGCATCGACAAAGTAGTCGTTACCGATACGATTCCGCTGAAACGCCAGTCAGACAAGTTTGAAGTGCTTTCCATTTCCAAACTTGTTGCCGACGTCATTCAGAGCGTTGTGGAACACACTTCCATCGCCTCTCATTTTGAAATCGGAAATATCTAATTCCTATTTTTCGTAACAAAGAAATGCCGAAGGTTCTCACTTTCGGCATTTTTTGTTATTTGCGCCCAAAATCGGCAGGAATTTCTCCCCACAAAGGAGTGTTCCACTTGATAATGGGATTACTGAAAGTATTGGTTCTCAACCAATTTTCTGCTCGCACCATCATATCAAACAGAACAGCATTTTCTTCGTTCGGTACCACTGTTGACTTATGTTTTTTCTGTCGCACCCACGCGATGGCCGTGATACTATCGGAATAAATCGGCATATTGCTGCCAATTTGCTTCAGATAGGCCAAGCCGTGCACCAGCGCTAAAAACTCGCCCATATTGTTGGTTGCGTTTTTGAACGGGCCTTGATGAAAGATCACCTTCTTGGTCTTGGTATCAACGCCACGGTATTCCATCACACGGGTCACCATATTGCAAGCGGCATCCACCGCCAAGCTCTCTAAAATGGGTTTCGACTCCTTACCTGTGAAAAAATTAGGCATTGTACCTGGCACAATCGGGTGCACCTGACGATACACTTCATAGCCCGCCGAAAAAAACTTCTTCGCCTCTTCTTCGCTCTCAAAACTCTTATACTTAGCACCTTGGAAATCTTTCACCTGCGCCTGGCAATCCGGCCACGACGTGTAAATACCTGGAATTCGCCCCTGCCATACCACATAAAACTTCTTTTTCTTTTCCATTGATGTTAAAATATGTAACTGAAGTGATTTCTTAAAATTTTCTGCAATATTTAATAACGTCAGTTTTTAAAAAATAATGTACCTTTGCAAAACTTTTTTGAAAAAATTGAAACTCTAAACACAATGAAAAAAACGCACCTTTTGGCACTTTGCCTGCTTGCCTGTATTTGCCTGATTTCCTGCAAAAAAGAAAAAGATCCCGTCAAAATCGCACAACAGGAACTCACCGTTGAAAAAGAAGATGGATTTTGCGCCACACAAAAATTTGATAACGACACTTGGACTTTCCCCAAAAAGCAACTGGACAACGGCGATGTCACCATCCTGAAAAACATCCTGATAAAAGGCGACCTTCCCGACAATGAGAACCATTACGATCTCAGTCTCATCATTGACTTTCTTCCTTCGGTTGAATCGGAGATTATGCCGCTTGACATCACCACTATTTCTCCCGATGGAAACAGTCGGCAGAGCATTTCTCTAAAAGTTGATTTTACTGATAATCAATTGATTAAAGATATTAAATTGCCCGATGGAAGGATGGGCAAACGTTATACGAAAATTTTGTATCCGAAGAAAAAATTTGCTGCAAAAGGCACCTATACTTTTGATATTTACTCAAAATATCCTAAAATGTCGCTTTCAGGCATCAGCTCTATTTCCATCAAATTACAGGAAAACAATTCTGAAAAATAATGAAATTCTCCGTTTTTTCAAAAATCGCGGCACTCGGCCTTTTGCTTACCATTTTCAGCTGCGATGGATACGAGCACGACACGATTCCCAACGTGCACGTCAATTTCACCATCTACCCCAATGACGTGACCTACTACAACTTGAACTACATCGGCGGATACGAGTATTTCACAGGCGGCGTAGCTGGGATTATCGTCTATCGTGTTGACTTATCTACATTTGTAGCATACGACCGTGCTTGTCCGCACGACTGGGAGGATCCCGAAGCGTGGCTTTCCGTTGACGAAAGCGGGCTGATGATTGTGGACAACCACTGTGGTTCCCGTTTCAACATACTAGATGGGTCCGTCATAGACGGACCCTCCAAGTTCATTTTGAAATATTACAAGACCAGCTTCGACGGCCGGCGCTTGAGAATTTACAGTTGAGGAACTAATTCGCTCACCAATTTCACCATATTGGGCTCAGCTTTTTCAGCGGCGTGAAGCACTTCCTCGTGAGAAGCTTTTTCCACTTGGCCCACAACGCCCAAGTCGGTGATGACTGACAAAGCAAAGACTTCCATTCCTAAGAAGCGAGCCACGATGGTTTCCGGAACGGTGGACATACCCACAGCGTCGGCACCCATTGCGTGGAACATTCTGTATTCGGCGGGAGTCTCAAAGCAAGGACCCGTAACTCCCATATACACACCTTGTTGCAACTTGATATTGAATTTTTCTCCCACGCCTTTTGCCAATTTAATCCAACGTTTGGAGTAGGCCTCGCTCATATCGGGAAAACGCGGTCCCAGTTCGTCGATGTTGGGTCCCATCAACGGGTTGTTGGCCATCAGGTTGATATGATCGTTGATAATCATAATGTCAGCGACATTGAAAGTCGGATTCATACCGCCAGCCGCATTGGAAAGCACTAACTTCTTGATTCCCATTTGATTCATTACCCAAATCGGGAAAGTCAAAGTTTTCATTGCGTGGCCTTCATAGTAATGGAAACGGCCATTCATCACCATCACTTGAGTACCATTTAATTTACCAAAAATCAAAGTTCCCTTGTGACCTTGCACGGTAGAAACCGGGAAATTGGGAATATCTTTATAGGAGATTTCCTGTTCAATGTCAATGTTTTTAACCAAGCCGCCCAAACCTGAGCCCAAAACGATAGCCACTTCAGGTTTCGCAGAAATTCTTTGCTGCAAATATGCGGCACTTTCTTTAATTTTCTCTAACATAACTCTCTATTATTACTTCTATATCAATATCTTACAAAATAAATTCATCATTGCTTTTCATCAAAGAATGAAACCGCAAAGATATCATTTTTTTTTGAAACTTTGTTTTTCAACTAACCTTTAATCTGGATTTTAAAACCCTCGTCGGCCAAAGGTTGCGTTAGTGCCCTCATTTCGTCAACGGAAAACTTCTGCAATCCCGCTTGAGGAGTTGGTCGGTCAATGGTGTAAACCATAATTTCGCGAGGGCGCAATGTGCGCACGATTTCCATCCAACCGTTCAGGACTTCCGGAGCGGCCGAATCGAAATTGTCGCTTCGCAAAAACATTGTTTGCAGAATGAAATCCCCATCGAATCCGCGCAGCGATTCCACCACTTTCGCCACATCGTAGCCAGGCGCGGGGCGATTGATTTGGGCCGCCAGTTCATTGGTAGGCGCATCAATTTTCATAATGGGGCTGTCAACGCGCTTCAGGGCGGCCAAAATCTCGGGGCGGCACACACGCGTCGCATTCGACAAGACTGCGATTTTGGCGTGCGGGTAATAAATGTCGCGCAACCGCAACGTGTCGTCAATAATCTGAGGAAACTCAGGATTCAGCGTGGATTCTCCATCGCCAGAAAAGGTAATCGCATCAATGGGAACTTCGGCCCTTGAAAGTTCTATCAATTTGTTTTCCAATACGATAGAGACCTCCTTTGCCGTCGGAATCCGGGTATCGTCTTTGCCTTCTGCATTCCATCCGCATTCGCAATAGATGCAATCAAAATTGCAAATTTTTCCATTTTCCGGCAACAAATTGATGCCCAAAGAATTGCCCAACCGACGACTTTTAATCGGACCAAAAACCGTTTTTTCTCGCAACATTTTATGAGATTTTAATAGTTTGCAAAATTACACAAAATATGAGGGAATTTGCAAATAAAATCGTACCTTTGCAGAATTAAAATATGGGATATGAAGTATAATTTTGATGAAATCGTTTGCAGAAATGGCAGCGGATGCCTGAAATACGACAAGGTCGGCGATTTTTTCGGAAGCGATGATGTTTTGCCGCTTTGGGTGGCCGATATGGACTTCCGCACACCCGACTTCATTCTGGAGGCCCTGCGCAAAAGACTTGAGCATCCGATTCTCGGCTATTTTTACCATACCGATGAATTTTATCGCGCAATGGTGACCTGGATGCAAAAACGGCATCATTGGAATATTTCTGCCAAATGGATTTGTTTTTCACCAGGAATCGTAGCCGGTTTGTCGTTTTTAGTGCAGACTTTTTCTGAAAAAAGCGACAAAATCCTCATTCAAACGCCTGTTTACCATCCCTTTTACGAAGTGATTGAGAAAAATGGGCGCACTCCCCTCTTCAATCCGCTACAACTTGTAGGGAACCGCTACGAAATGGACTTCAACGATTTGGAGGACCAATTGCGACAGGGACCTAAAATGATGATCATCAGCAATCCGCACAATCCCGTGGCACGCTGCTGGAAACCGGAAGAACTGACCACCTTGGCCGAACTCTGTTTGAAGTACAACTGCCTGCTAATCAGCGATGAAATCCATTCCGACCTGATGATGAATGGTTTCACACACACCCCCGTCGCCAAACTTTCTGAGGAAATTGCACAAAACACCATCACCTGTATGGCTCCCAGCAAAACCTTCAATTTGGCCGGGCTTGCCACTTCGGAAATCATCATTCCCAATCCGGAATTGCGCACGAAATTCAAAAATTTTATGAACGACACCGTGCATATTTTTGGCAATATCTTTGGAGATGTAGCATTGGAAGCCGCCTATTCCAAGGGTGCCGACTGGCTGGATCAACTTCGTGATTATCTGACAAATAACGTGAAATTCTGCCAAGATTTCTTTGCCAAAGAAATGCCGCAAGTGAAAACCTATCAACACGAAGCGACCTACTTGTTATGGGTTAATTTCAACGGGCTGGGGCTCCAACACGATGAGCTGACCCAGAAGATGATTTACGATGCGAAACTGGCATTCAACGACGGGAAAATGTTTGGAACGGCGGGCGAGAACTTTATGAGAATCAATCTGGCGTGTCCGCGCAGCACACTTGCCGAAGCGATGAACCGACTGAAAAAGACTTTCAACCATTAACCTCCTCTATCAAACCAGAAAATAATATGGAACAAGAACTTAAAGAAAAAGCACTCAACATTTTACGGAATCCTTCCGACAGCAAACTCATCACGCATCTCAACTCCTGCGTGCATTGCGGACTTTGCGGGACGAGCTGCCTATTTTTCAAAACTTTTGATGATCCAAAGTTCATTCCTGGGAAAAAAGTAGATTTGGTGGCCTCGTTGTATCGCCGTTACTGCACGACGATGGGGAAAGTGGCGCCCAAGCTGACGCACGCCCGCGATTTGGATGATGAAATGATAGAAGAAATGGTGGACTCGCTTTACGGCGCTTGTACGATGTGCGGCCGCTGTGTAAAACACTGCTCCATCGGCGTTGACATTCCCTTCATCGTGCGCACAGGCCGCCGAATGCTGGCCACTATGGGATTGGTACCCAAAACGTTGCAGGCCACCGTGGATGCCGCTGTCAACACGGGAAATAATATGGCCATTGCGGAAGATGAATTCGTGGACACCATTCAATGGATGGAGGAAGAGATGCAAGATGAAGAGGGCTTTGAAACAGCGGAAATCCCTTTGAATCAAATAGATAAGAAATTCCTCTACACTTTAAATCCCCGCGAACCCAAATTTTTCCCCTTGTCGATTTCTGCTGCGGCAAAAATCTTCCACGCCGCTGGAGAAAGCTGGACGCTCTCCACAAAAATGTATGACGTGACCAATTACGGCTATTTTTCTGGCAACGACGAGGAAGCGACCCTCATTGCGAAAAATATGTACGATGAGGTAAAGAAACTGAATTGTCAAGCATTGATATTAGGGGAATGCGGCCACGGTGCCCGCGCATTGCGTTGGGAATCACCCAATTATATGCATCAAACCCCTGAATTTGAAATGATAACACTCGTGGAAATCATTGAAAAATACATCCGCGAAGGACGTATCAAACTTGATAAAACATTGAACACAAAAAAATACACTCTGCACGATCCTTGCAACATCACCCGCAATGGAGGGCTGTTTCAATCGCTGCGCTTTGTTGTGAAAAGTGCTGTGCCTGAACTCATTGAAATGGATCCGTACGGCAACGAGAATTTCTGTTGCGGAGGCGGAGGAGGAATGCTCGCAATGAGCGAATACAACGAACGAAGATTGAAAGCGGGAGAAATCAAAGCCAATCAAATCAAATCCACTGGCGCTGACGTTGTCATCACGCCCTGCCACAATTGCGTTGACCAACTCACCCAACTCAACCACCACTACAAACTGGGCGTAGAAATCAAATCGGTAGCCGAAGTTGTAGCTGACGCATTGATAATCAATAAGTAAACAAATAAAAAACACACACTTATGAAAGATATTTTCGATAGAATCAAACAGTCTTCTGGAGGGCCCATCGGTCAATACAGAGAAAAAATTGATGGGTATTTTGCTTTCCCCAAACTGGAAGGCGAGTTAGGCCCCCATATGAAATTCAACGGCAAAGAGGTGCTTTGCTGGAGTTTGAACAACTATTTGGGGTTGGCCAATCACCCCGAAATCCGCAAAATTGACGGAGAGGCGGCTACCCGCTGGGGGATGGCCTATCCGATGGGAAGCCGAATGATGACCGGACAGACCGCACTTCACGAAAAGTTGGAGCGCGAACTCGCTGATTTTGAGAAAAAAGAGGCCGCTTTTGAATTCAACTTCGGCTATCAAGGCATTTTCTCCACCATCGACTCATTGGTTTCACGCCACGATGTCATCGTATATGATGCCGAAGCCCACGCCTGCCTTTTAGACGGAATGCGCCTGCATATTGGAACCAAAATCAAATTCAAGCACAACGATATAGTTGATTGCGAGAAAGTTATGGAAAAAGCTTGCGCACTGGCCGATAAGCAAGGAGGTGGTGTTTTACTCATCACCGAAGGCGTTTTCGGTATGACCGGCGCATTAGGCATTCTTGACCAAATTGCCGCTTTGAAGAAGAAATATCCTTTCCGCATTCTGATTGACGATGCGCACGGATTTGGCGTGATGGGGCCTCACGGCCGCGGCACATCCGAGCATTTCGGCGTGATGGACGATATTGACATTTATATTGGTGCGTACGCCAAATCTATGGCCACGATTGGCGGTTTCGTAGCAACCGAAAAATCAATCGTCAACTTCTTGCGTTACAATATGCGTTCTCAAATGTACGCGAAGTCGTTGCCGATGCCCATCGTGGAAGGTTGCCTCAAGCGTTTGGAAATCATCCGCAGTGCGGAAGGCGATGCATTGAGAGCCAAGTTATGGGAAGTTACCCGCCGATTGCAAAAGGGTTTTCGCGATCTCGGTTTCGAAATCGGGCCCGCCGAAGCGTGCGTCACTCCCGTTCATCTTTATTGCGGCGTCAATCAGGCATCCAACATCGCAATGGACCTGAGAGAAAACTACAATATCTTCTGTTCCATCGTAATGTACCCCGTCATTCCTCCCGGAATGTTGATTTTCCGCATCATTCCTACTGCGGCGCACAGCATTGAAGACGTTGACCGCACGCTGAACGCATTTAAGGAAATCAAGGAAAAGCTGGCACAAGGCGTTTACGACAAAGACATTCCTGATATGGCGTTGATCAAATAGTTTGAAACTTTGAGAATAGACGAAAGAAGAGACGAAGTTACTTCATCTCTTCTTTTTTTGTTGAATTTCAGGACACAAATTCTTCAAGTTTTCACTTAACCTAATCAAATAGCGACCTCCGCCTTGATATGCGGGTACGGTTCATAATTTTCCAACTTAAAATCCTGATAATCAAAATCAAAAATGGATTTCACCTGACCATTCAACACCATCTGTGGTAAAGTTTTCGGAGTACGGGAAAGTTGGAGTTTTGCTTGTTCCAAATGATTGTTGTACAAATGCGCATCTCCCAGTGTATGAATGAAATAACGAGGTTTCAACTGAGTAACTTGCGCTACCATCAACAATAGCAATGCGTATGAAGCGATGTTGAAAGGAACGCCGAGAAAAACGTCCGCACTTCGCTGATAAAGTTGGCACGACAGTTCGCCATTAGCCACATAGAACTGAAAAATAGCGTGACACGGAGGCAGCGCCATCTTATCAATTTCGCCCACATTCCACGAATTGACAATCAAACGGCGGGAATCCGGATTGTTTTTTATTTCATTAATCAGCCAAGAAATCTGATCAACGGTTGAGCCATCGGCCGCTTGCCAAGAGCGCCACTGATGTCCATAAACAGGGCCCAGATCTCCATTCTCGTCGGCCCATTCATCCCAGATAGAGACACCATTTTGCTGTAAATAAGCGATATTGGTTTCACCTCGCAAAAACCACAACAATTCATAAATAATGGAGCGCAAATGCAACTTTTTGGTGGTAAGCAAAGGGAAACCCTTTTGCAAATCAAAACGCATCTGGTAACCGAAAATGCTACGAGTGCCCACGCCCGTGCGGTCGTTTTTACAAACTCCGTCGCGCAGAATCGTGTTCAACAAATCAAGATACTGCTCCATATATAATATTGTATTGACTAAGAATTCAACTTAGCGGCATACAACCGCATTTCATCAATAAACTGAGCAACTTTAGGATGTAATAGATAATGCACCTTGCGCCCCGCGGCCAACGACTGTCGCACCAAGGTGGCGGAAATTTCCACTTGAGGAGCCGGAACGAATGTCACAGAGGGATGTGTTTTGTATTTACCTCCATCGTAACCAATTCTGGGATAAGTATATACAGAGAAATTATTCAATATATATTCATAATTTTTCCACTTCTCAATATTTTCCAAATTGTCCTCTCCCATAATCAGGGCGAACTCT
The DNA here is from genome assembly GCA_045627805.1 of Bacteroidales bacterium. GTDB lineage: Bacteria > Bacteroidota > Bacteroidia > Bacteroidales > WCHB1-69 > UBA1756. The sequence goes on along the minus strand of JAZQOJ010000210.1, from coordinate 29,806 downwards.
TTGTCAGGATACTTTTCTTGCAAATGTGCAAGCGTATGACAAGTATATGAAGGGTAGGATAACTTAAATTCAATATCGCAAGAGCGAAAACGAGCATCATCCTCAATGGCCAAATTAACCATATACAAGCGCTGGTGTTCACTAAGCAGCGACTCCTTCTTTTTCAACGGATTATTGGGCGAAACAACGAACCAAACCTCCTGCAAATCAGTGTTTTCAACAAAATATTCAGCCATAATCAAATGACCGATGTGAATGGGATTGAACGAGCCGAAAAAGAGTCCTACTTTTCGCATAAGAAATCTTGAATCAGTTGATTTGCATAAAGTTGCGCTTCTTTCAAATCATCATTTACAACAATCTTGTCGAATTGGGGAGCGAAGGTCATCTCGTATTCCGCTTTGTCAACACGTTTTTGCAACGACTCGGCGGTTTCGGTACCCCGGTTGAGCAAACGATCGCGCAAACTCTCCAGTGTGGGCGGCTGAATGAAAATCGACAGCGCCTGATTCTGATAGAACTTCTTGATATTCAGGCCTCCCAAAACATCAACATCGAAAATCACGATTTTGCCTTCTGCTGACAATCTATCAACTTCTGATTTCAGAGAGCCGTAATACTGGCCGGCATATACCTCCTGCCACTCCAAAAAGTCGCCGTTACCCAATTTTTTTTGAAAATCGTCAACAGATATGAAATAGTAATCTTTTCCGTGAACTTCTCCCTTACGCATAGCACGCGTAGTGGCGGATACGGAAAAAGAGAGAAATGGATTCTGCTCCAAAAGATATTTCACGATAGAAGTTTTTCCAGCTCCTGAAGGTGCGGAGACCACAATTAATTTCTTTTGCATAGAGTTTGAATTTTGAAAAAAACAGTCTGCAAAAATACGATTAAATTCACGAAAAACAGGACTTCATTTTTTAGTTTTTCAAAAAATGATTTCTTAATGAAAAGTACTTGAATGCTTCCAAAATCACAATATCTTTTGGGAAATGCACGACCCGACAATTCGCCGTTGTTGAAAAATTTAGCTTACAATCAAATTATAACATATTAATTATAAATAAGATACAAAAAAATCAATAAAGTTATCAACAATTTATACTTCTACCTGCCTTCTAACTGTATCTTTGCGACATCCTTTTGGATACGAACTCTAAACCAACTCATTATCACTCAAAAGACGAACACGATGGAACCAGACTATACTCAAAATGTCACACGTTATCTACTTGTATCCTTTCTCCTATTCTTTCATTATTATTTTGGGATAGCACAATCAGGATGGGCCGTGCTTCACGGAAATTGTGCGAATATTTCTTACACAGTTGGGCAGACTTTCTATCGCCAAATCGCTCAAGATTTTGCCATCAATGAGGGAGTTGAGCAAGCATATCTAACCATTGACACCATCATTGACGATGGCTGTGCCTTTCAGCCGTACAACAATTTTGGGATAGAATATGGCGACACATTGGATGCTGGGGAATATGAACTACGCCAATATTTTCTCCACTCGGATTACAATTACGACCACATCGTGTTGCACCATTTGACCGTTCACGCACCGACGATGACGGCCGACACGATGCTGATTTTTTCTAATGAGATGGAAACTTTGTCGCCCGGATTGCAATACGACACGCTCACGTCAGAAGCTGGATGCGACAGCATTGTTGAGCGGATGGTCTATGCGATTGACTGTGCGAACAATTATACTGACACTGCTGCATACGGAGTTGAAAATGTTATGGTACATCTACCGTCGCCGCAAATAATGCCCGAGGACTTGCCCGTGCAAATTATCAACAATGCGCCCGATGATTTCACGGTAGGGACAACGTGTCGCGTGACTTGGTTGATGGTGGTTGGTCACGACACTTTGCAGTGCGAACAAGATGTTATCATTCATTTTCCTCCTTGCGGCGGTGATTTTGTGGCGGTGGACGGAGACGGGAACACATATAGTACCACTCGAATTGGGGCTAAGTGCTGGATAAATGAGAACCTAAGAGCCACCCACTACGCCAATGGCATTGACTCTATCGCAGTGGCAACCATTTTTGTGTCCAAGTATTATGCCGATAGTTCCGACAACCTCGCAAAATACGGAAGACTGTACAGCTGGTATTCCACAATGAATGTTCCAGAAGACAGTATCGTGATGCCAGAAACCAGTCCCGAAGGTTTCATTCAAGGAATTTGTCCAATAGGATGGCACCTACCATCGCTTGACGAAATCAGTTATTTGTCAACGTTTCCACTCCCTTCCTTGCGAAAAGATGGGGACTTTTGGCTTGGGCCGGCTAATAATCTCAGTGGTTTCGCAGCTGTTCCCGGCGGTAAAATCTCATCGGAATATCATACTGGCGAAAATTTCCGAACCATCGCCCATTTCTGGTCCACCAATGCCTCTTCTCAGCAATATGCAACAGCAGGCAGCATTCATACCTTTTGCGATGACTTCACACTTGATCTCTTTTCAAAAGCCGACGCTTGCAGTGTACGATGTCTTAAGAACTAACTCAAATCAACCAATATGAAAAAATTCATCGTTCTATCCACTTTGTTGCTACTAATCGGGAATGGATTCGCACAAATCTCTCCCATTTTCTCTTATCAAGCCGTTGTACGAAATACAGCCGATGAGCTTGTCGTCTCAGACAGGATTGATGCAATCATAAAATTTTACAATGATTCACCATTTTCCTCCCCTGTCTATGCGGAACATCACTCTGTTCTCACCAATCAAAACGGATTGGTTTCATTTTTAGTGGGGCAAGGAGATCCCATTTCTGGGGACCTGCACTCTGTGGCTTGGGATAAAGCATACGCCCGCACGGAATTCATTCTTCAGGACGGGACCTCTATTGCCGACACGCTACCTATTACGCCAATTCCTTATGCGTACTTTGCTCAAAGAATTCCGCTACAAGCCATCGAAGAACACCTTGGAAGCACCAACTTTATTTCAAAGGAACACCTCCGTGATACGCTTAACCAGTTCGCAACCAACGAGCACCTCCGCGACACGCTCGACCAGTTTATCACGAACGAGCACCTCCGCGACACGCTCGACCAGTTTATCACGAACAAGCACCTCCGCGACACTTTACAAAACTATATTTCAAGCAATGATTTCGACATTCAGATGCAGTCTCTGCGAAACGCCATTGATGCTATTCAAACCGCACAAAATTTGCGAAATATCATCCAAGAATTCAACGTCAATACAACGGGACAAGTATCTTTTTCCCTCAATCACGAACCCAACGACCTCTTCGCCATTCAAATGTTTGTGAACGGTGTATTCATCACTGCACAAGCATTTTCAGCAGAAGGCAATCGCATTACCTATTACCCCAACCTCAATGGAGGCAAGCAGTTGAAAATCAACGATAGGATCCAATTTTATTACTTCTATTAAACCGCCTCGCCATTTATGAAAAGAGTTTTCTACCTTATGCTTCTCCTACTCATCTCAGTGCTACCTCTGAACGGGCAAGTTCCAGGGATATCAATAAATGGTGATGTGCAATATAAGAATTCCACTTTTGTCAATCATTTTGGCGATTCCCTGGACTATCCCCGACTCAATCAATTCGGAGAGATTCTCTATTACGCCCCCATTGTGCAAACGGATTCCATAATACAATACAATGAATTAACCGCCATTGTATTTGGGAATGTTCTTTTTGATGGCTGGTCGGCCATAACAAGCCGAGGCATTGAATTATCCACGGCAGCGAATTTTTCCTCAAAGAGCACATTTCAATCCACCAATACGATAGGGACTTGGCCAACAAATATTCAAAATCTATCATACAATCAGACTTATTATGTAAGGGCGTTTGCGACTAATGCTTTTGGCATATCTTATGGCGACACGCTATCGTTTCACACCGCTATTGGGCCACTTATTGTGGGTACGATGTCACAAGAAGAAAACTCAACGACGTCTGTAAGTGTTAAGATTCCAATCATTCAAAACGGAGGCGAGCCCGTTTCTGGCACCATTTGTGCTTATGCAGCCGAGCATCCCGACTCACTTGTTCGCTGCTACAACATACCCGCCTCATCCAGTGCCAGTATCATAAGCGATCTCACTGGACTTTTGCCAGGAAACAATTACGATTTGGTTGCCATCATCAGCAATCAACGATATTCTGATACGCTTCGGCTCAACGTCATCACGGAATCCGACCTGACCTTGTCCGCAGAATTACTTTACGAAGAATATGTGCCCTGCGATACTGGCCACGTTTACCATTTTATCGCACATCTTCACGGAAACGATCCCCGGAAATCGCAATTTCGTTGGCAGTGGAACTGTAACTATGGGGAATTAGAATTTGAAGACAGTTTGCTTCACCTGACCTATACAGATTACATTTCCTATACTAGTACCATAACTGTAACGGCGACTCTCGATGATATTGCCCTCACTGCACAAGTTCACTGCCAATTGTTGAACGCACGGCGGCCTTACTGGTTCTACGTTTGTCAAAACGAATTTCTAAATACAGCGACTATCACACATTTCGGCATCGATTCTGTGGCCTGGGTCAATGAGGTCGGAGAAGTAGTGAGTCACGATTTCACCGTAAAACTGCCGACAGGGAACTATACCCTATACGCCACCGACATTTACGATTGCACAAAAAGCCAAGAAGTGCATATAGGGAAACTGCCCCTATTTTGCACTTCTGGGACTGCTCCAGGCAGCAATGAAAGGGGGAGGAAAGTGGGAAATGTTTGGGAAATTGACTCTATTTCCGACATTGATGGGAATTGGTATTCGGTGGTGCAAGTCGGGGACCTATGTTGGATGCGACAAAATCTCAGGACACGGACCTCTCCCCTGACTGGGGAAGACTTGTATCAAGCATTCTATAGTTTTTTTTATCCGAGAATGACTTACAAAGAAGGAATCTATCCACAAAAAGTGGCATATTATGGAGGTTTGTACAACTGGAAGGCCGCACTCAACTTGTCGGCCAGCACAGACGATTATGCTACCTATCCCACCTCACTCCCCTACCAAGGGATTTGTCCCGATGGATGGCATCTGCCCGAGTACTCAGAATGGGAAAATCTATGCACTACCGCAGTTCACAATTATAATCCCGATTTGATCGTTGATCCTCCCTTTTCTCATACCTCGGGAAGAACTGGAACAAATACACCCATTTATGAATTGCTTGCGGACCAATGCTATGAGTCTATTAGCCAACCTCAATATGAGAAAAATACTTACAATGCAACACATATGTCTATGATTAATGGCGAAGCTCCTCACGCCAGTACCGCCATTTTTTGGGCGGCCAGTCCATCCATTGATCTTTTAGGAGCATCAATGGCTTTTTCCTTAGAGAACGGAGCAACAAAATCATTTCAAGGCAAAAATGCGACCATATTTGTCCGCTGTGTCCGGCAAAATTAATTCAAAACTTCTTTTCATAACTTCGTAAAAACTTGTAATTTTGCACCGAAATAAAACATCTGTAATGAAAACATTAAAACAAGCGATGCTTCTCTTGGGAATCTGTCTGTTTATGGTATCCTGCGGGAACGTCACAGAAACAGAACAGGAAATTGGGGAAGAAGATACCAAAACACTTGATGCCGGTAACGTCCAACTATTGGGCGAGCACTCCTATCTCCTTCAAGTAGCCGACCAAGCTCGATTTATGCTCGTACAACTTAACAAAGGGGAATGGATTATCCGTGTCGCAATCCCTCTTTCCAATACTAAGACCTGGAACGTGTGGACTAAAGAACTCAACAACGGTAATTTTTTGGCACCCGATCAAGAATACGATGCGTGTATGAGTAATATGGAAGTTCAACTGGTGGCGGCCAATGGGAAAACCATTCCCTGCAAAATGGAACTCACAGGCGACAATGTGGAGAGTCTGCTTTCATCAGAATCAGAAGCGACAGAAGAAATCACCGCAAAATCGCACGAAACCGGAACCTTTGAAAAAATGAAAGCCATTTTCAACCAAATCGCCAGTATCTCAATCCAGAATATGAACCTTGACGAAATTCAACATTCCGTTTCGTTCAATAGTCTCGGTGCCGACTCGGAAGAAATCAATTTCGAAGAAATCTACAACAATGCGAAGAAGACCTACGACGAAACCACAAAACAAAATACGGACAAGAAATAACCTCTTGAGGTACTATTCCGCCGAATTCTTTTTCACTACGTGACGTGCCTCTTGCATTATGGATGAACGCAAAGATGTAGGATTCATCACCTCCATCGCCGAACCAAACGACAAGATGTCGCGGCAAAAATCCATAGTGGGTTTCAAATAGAAAAAGAAAATTGAATAATTCTTCTTGCGCTCAATTTCTTGCTGCGATTCGTGAAGCGGATTCGTGCGCAAACGGCAAGCCAACGCCGCATCCACTTTCATAGTGATTTGCTCAGTAGCTATATCCTCAATCTTCGTACCATAATTCTCTATCAAAACAGAATTAAGCACTTCCTGAGTCGGATCCTCATACAAATCTGCCAGCGTAGTCATCGACAACACCTGCTTCAAATCCACCATCTCGTAGCCATAATTGGCACGCTTGCCCACCAAATACCAACTTCCGCGCACCTCTTTTACCGCATAGGGAGCAAAACGCTCGTAGGTCAGCAACTTGTCGGTCCAATAGGGCTGATACTCAACCGACAACATCCTGCGCTGCTGTATCGCCAGCATAATCTTCGACAGATAGCATTCGCCGCCCGGTCGCAACTCCAAAACCATTCGGTCTTCCAAACCATTTCGCCCATCGCACAACTGATTAATCGTCACCAATTCCAACATCTTTTTCATAATGCCACTCGTGCGACTCCCCTCCGCAATGTAATAACTGTTCGTGCTTTTTCTACAACGAATGTTCACATTGAAAACATCCTTGATCTCCTTGCGGTGGTTATGAAACGTGCGCAACGGATATTTTCTCCCCCTCGACAATTCACTCTCTTGCCACTTCTGGCAAACTTTTTCAAACGTAATACCTTCTTTTCCAGATTGATATACAGTATCAATCAACCAAATATATCTTTTGAACGATTGCTGATTCATTGTCTAAAATTTTATTAATTATGCCAATTTTAAGCAGATTATTTCATTAAATTCTTGTCGTGGAACTGCTCGATCTTATGCCACATTTGCACTCTGTCGGTGCCCATCACATTGTGTTCGTGCGTCGTGTAAGGGAAATAATGAATCTGCACATCGTCCAAAACCGAACGATGCAGCAACTCCAAACTATGTTGTTGCACAACGGTATTGTCTTGCTGTCCGTGCATAATCAGCAGCGGGCAACTCAGATTCTTGATTTTGGGGATGATGTTGGCGTGCTCATATCCTTCCGGATTTTCTTTCGGGGTGTCCATATAGCGCTCGCCGTACATAATCTCGTACCATTCCCAGTTCACCACAGGACCGCCGCAAGTTGCGGAGCTGAATACATCAGGATGCTCGGTAACCATTGTCAGCGTCATAAATCCACCAAAACTCCATCCGTCAATTCCCATTCGGGAAGCATCAATGAAAGGCAATGAGCGCAAATACTCAACCCCAACCATCTGATCCTCGCTCTCGCAAACTCCCAAGCGACGATGAATGCACTTTTCAAACTCAGCACCACGATTGCTTGTGCCACGATTATCCATTACAAAAATCACATAACCCTTTTGTGCCATATAATTCAAAAACACACCGGCTGTCATATAAGTATTTGTAACTAATTGTGAATGAGGGCCTCCATAGACATAAACCAAGCAGGGATATTTCTTGCTTTTGTCAAAATGCGGCGGGAAAATCATCTCACAATACAAATCTTCGCCCGACACACTTTTCAAACTGAAAATGGTATCGCGACCCAACTCGTATCCGTCATACGGGCTCTTTGACTCTTTCAGCAGTTTTTGGAACTTTCCATCCGTACCGCAAACACGAATCTGAAGTGGCGTGTGCAAATCAGAAAAATAATCAAAGAAATATTTCTTGTCGGAAGACATCACTACCGTGTGAGTTCCACGATCAGCAGTCAAGCAATTCAGTTCACCTGTCTCAATATCAGCACGATACAAATAACGATCAACCGGATTGTCCTTGTTGGTCATAAAATACACATACTTCTCATCGGGGCTCAAACCAAGTTCTTCCAAAACCGGCCACGAACCACTCGTCACCTGTTTCACCATCTGGCCATTGGCCTCGTACAGATAGAAATGGTTCCATCCATCACGATCGCTTTGCCAAAGGAAACGACCATTTTTTAAGAAAATCATACGATGCTGAGGTTCCACATAGCGTCCATCCTCCTCCTCAATCAACACAGCAACCTTTTTTCCGGAAGTCACCTCATATTGAATCAATTTAGAATGGTTTTGTTCTCTATTTAGATGCGTGATATACAAATACTTCTCATCGGGCGAAAAAGTGACATTGGTAAGAAACTCTCCATCCTCCAAGTCCGTTTTCACATAATACCACTCACTTTTTTGCTCCGTCAACGACTTGCGGACATCAAAAATACCCACCTTGACTTCGTGGCTCTTTCGCCCCGCCATAGGATATTTGATGTTCTTGACGTATGCGATATCGGCTGCCTCTCTGCCTGCACTCGTCTGGAGCAAAGGATAATCCTCCACCATCGACTGATCCATACGGTAAAAAGCGATGTAGTTGCTGTTGGGCGAAAAATACCAGCCCTCGTCAATGCCCCACTCGCTGCGGTGTACGGGCTCGCCAAACACCACATCCTTTGCCGTGTCGGAGCACAAAATCAAATCTTTCTGACAAGGATTGCGGAAATCGTTCACATAATAAACTCCCTTGTCGTTGCGAGTGTAAATGTAAACACTGTTATATCCGGCCTCATCCACTATGTCGAAGCTGCCATCTCCATACGCTCTACAACTAAATTGCTGATTCTTAACATTATACACAGCATACATCTGTTTATCATTCCATACGATAGAGAATCGCAAAGTGTTCTCGTCGTCCCAGTGATAAGAGGTGGAAAGATAGCCCCATTTTTCCTTGAAGATTTCCTTCGTCATCGGCTGACCAATGCTTTTTCCGAATTCTTCGTAAATCCTGTCCATTTTCAGCACCTGCGTTTCCTTGCCTTTGCGCACATCCACCACCATCACCGCATCCTTTTCGGCATTGTAATAGGAATACTGACTTGAATTGGGTCGCCACGACAATGAAGCGATTCGGTCATAACGGTATTTTCCCTGGAAAACTCCTTCTAAATCAATTAATTTAGTTTGACAAAACAAAAGATTCGTTGCCAATAACAGACATAGTAACAAGCCAATTTTTTTCATAGTAAATCATTTTTTAAGAATCGCAAAATTACAATTTAAATAGAAAATAGCAACTGATTGGTAATAAATTTTCTTTTCCCTTATAAAAAGCAATACATATATATATTTTTGTTTAAATTTGCGGCTGAAATTTCTGGCAATGTTTGAAGGCATAACTTCGGGGGGATTTCATTTGAAAACAAATTATAGAATCCTGATTATCAATCAATAAAAAACAAAATTATGGGTATTCAAATCAACCAAAAGAATCTTCTCGGCATCAATGGGGCCGGGCGTATTGGAAAACTCACCTTGTGGCATCACCTTCTTTCCCGCAAGTTTGATGGAATCGTGCTGAACGTAGGACGCGAGGTGGGAAAAAGTCTGGAAGACCTTGTACAATCACTCACCACCGACTCAACATACGGACAACTCAGCCACTTCCTTTATGGGCGAGCGGGCAAGCAAGTCAAAGTCGAAATCGTTGACAGTGAGAAACATATCGTTGAAATTGATGGCTTACCCATCAAAGTTTTGATGACAGAGCGCAATCCCCACAACATCAATTGGAAAGCCGAAGGCGTAAGGGTGGTGGTGGATTGCACCGGCAAATTCCTTGACCCCTCGCTCCCCGACAACGATGGCAAAGGCAGCATTCTCGGCCACCTCGCCGCCGGCGCAGAGCACGTCATTGCCAGCGCTCCGTTCAAAATCAAGCAAACCGACTTTAATGCGGAGAACACGCCCACTTTAATATATGGTATCAACCACACTTGCTTTGAGCCCTCAAAACACAAAGTGATTTCCGCGGCAAGCTGCACCACCACGGGACTGGCCCATATGATGAAGCCGCTTCTGGAAGATCCCGAGACCTGCCACGTGCTCACCGCCTCGCTTTCCACGGTCCACTCCGCCACCAACACCCAAAGCGTTTTGGACGCCGTGCCGACCGCAGCCGCTTCAGACCTCCGCAAAAACCGTTCCGTGCTCAACAATATAATATTGTCATCAACGGGTGCGGCTAAAACACTGGAAAAAGTGATTCCCGAAATCGCTCACTTCGGTTTTATGGCCGACTCCATCCGCATCCCGACGCCTTCGGTATCACTCATCGCCCTCAACATCACCTTCAACTCTCGGATGAACGAGCGCGGAGTGCCTTACATTTCCGGCGACTACCTGCGCGACATCTACCGCCGCGCCTCAGAAGGCGAGCAAAAGGGTCTGCTGCACTTCTCAATGCAGCAAAACGTGTCAATGGACCTTCTCGGGCTTCCCGCCGCCATCGTCATTGAAGGCAAGGAAATCCACACCCGCACTGGCTTCCTCAAAATCCCCGCCGAAATATTGGAATCCATCCATCTCAGCAATATGCCGGAGATCAATATTCCCGTAACGCACGCCAAAATATTCGGCTGGTACGACAACGAATTTGGCAGTTATGTCACCTGTTTGGGCAAATTAACCGAATATATTTCCTCAAGTTTGGACTAAAAAAGGCTGCATTTTTTGATTTAGGATGGCGAATGATTTTATTAAAATATTGATATTAAAATAATTACAAATTAAAATCAAGCATTATAAAAAAAATTTGGGAACAGTCCTGTATTAATTTATTTTTTTGTAATTTAGCCGCCGCAAAAAATGCAACTGGAGAGATGGCCGAGTGGTCGAAGGCGCACGCCTGGAAAGTGTGTAAACGCCGAAAGCGTTTCTAGGGTTCGAATCCCTATCTCTCCGCTCTTTTTTTTTATAATAGCGAAGAAAACATCAAAAATTATTAATTAAATCATTATCTTATCATGAAAAAACTGATTGCATTATTTACCGTTTTTAGCATTTTGGCTTTCGGTATAACCAATGTAGCTTTTGCAGCGAAAGACACCAAAAAAGCCGATGCGAAGGCACAGACTGAACAAGTTGAAGCTGCAGACACCGCTGCCGTTGCTCCCGCTGCTGACAAGCAGGAAATGAAAATCGCTAAAGTTGAAGATAACAGCACCGCTGTTGACAAAAGCTTACACACCGTTTTGAAAAACAAATTCGCAGAAGGTGGCCCGCTGTGGATGACCCCCGTATTGCTCTGCTTGATTCTCGGTATGGCTTTCGTTATCGAACGTATTTTCTACCTCAACCTTTCCAGCGTTAACTCACAGAAACTCTTAAGCAAGGTTGAATGCGCATTGAAAGATGGCGGCATCGAAAAGGCAAAAGACGTTTGCAGAGACGTGAAAGGCCCTATGGCTGGCGTTTTCTATCAGGGTCTCGACCGCTACAACGAAGGTTTGGACTCCGTTGAGAAATCCCTCGTTTCCTACGGTGGCGTTGAAATGGGTAAACTTGAAAAGAACCTCCCCTGGATCGGCTTGTTTATGGCATTGGGTACGATGTTGGGATTCTTGGGTACTGTAGTAGGTATGGTTCAAGCTTTCGATGATATCGAAAAAGCTGGTGATATTAGCCCTACCGTTGTTGCAGGTGGTATGAAGGTGGCTCTTTTGACTACCGTATTCGGTTTGATCGTAGCTATCATCCTTCAGATTTTCTACAACTACATTCTGACCAAAATCGACGGTATCGTCAATGATATGGAAAGCGCTACCATCGAATTTATGGACATCTTAATCAGATACAAAAACAAATAATCGATTCCAAACCAATCGGTTACCTTAAAACAATTGTACTGATTAATTAAACCCAATTTTTTTGAAACTATGGTTAGAAGAATAATAAACTATGTCGTATTTGCCTTAGCAATTGCCGTCGGCGTTTTGGCAGTTGTCTTCGTGTCGAAGTACGACGAAGGTAAAAAAGAACAATACAAGGCAGTTTGTATGCTCCGCACCGACGAAGCAGGACAAAAGCTCCTTGATGAGTTCACTACCGTCAAAGTAGAGAATCTGGATGCCTATCTCAAGAAAGTTCAGGAACAATACAACACGTTGGACGACTCCTTGAGAAACCAAAAGAAATCAGCTGACGATTTCTATACCTACGTTAATGTAATGAAGACCACCGCTGCCGAAGATTTCGCCGGTTTCAAGGCCGCCTATCCTGGCAACGTGGAAAGCATTATGTCTTTCGACAAGAATGGTCAATATGTAAAGGATTTCCAAGCTCTTCAAAACGAGGAAGAACTTTCAAATTATGTAATGAATGAGCTCAGCAACTCATACAGCGCTTTCCATCAGGAATACCTCCGCGGCGACGAACAACGCACCGCAATGAAGGAATTCATCAAAACCGTTGATGGCGTGAACGCTTTGAATGACGTTTCTGAAAAAACCAAACAGATGGAAGGCCTCCAAAGCGACGTGCAAAGCTTTCAGGGAATGGAAAGCAATCTGCTGACTCCCGCTTTCTACATCTGCTACATCCTCGTCATCGTTACAGTGGTAATCCTCCTTTTCTTCGCTGTAATGAAAATCGCAAGCAATTTCAAACAGTCTTACAAAGGTCTTCTCGTTATCGCAGCGCTCATCGTTGTAGCTCTCATTTGCTACTTGATCGCAAGTCCTGACGTTAACAACGAAATCTTTACGAAATTGCAGATTTCACCCGACACTGGCAAACTGATCGAAGCTGGTTGCTACTTCGCATACGTTGTGTTCGCACTCGTAGTGCTCGCCATCATCTGCTGCCCGATCGTTTCCTATATGCGCAACCGTAAAAGTTTAACGGAAAACAAATAATCATTATGGCTCGAAAACTCCCTTCAATCAGTACGAGTTCAATGTCAGACATCTCTTTCTTGTTGCTGACATTCTTCCTGCTGACTTCATCCATTACCAATGAACAGGGAATCCCGCGCTTGATGCCGAAATTGTCTGACCAGACCAAAGAGCACCACGAAGACGTAAACCAACGTAATATGCTCAAGATCCTGGTTAATATGAATGACGATATCTACATCACCGGTGCCGAATTCGTCAATGGTAAGGAAATCAAAAACAAAGATATCCAGTTTGAATTGAAGGAAATAGCCAAGAAGTTCTTAGCCAACCCCAATAACTCTCCCCTCTATCCTGAAAAGGAAGACAAAATTATTGAAGGGCTCGGTCATTATGCCGTTTCAAAGGGCGTTATCTCCCTCGTGAGCGACAACAGTACCACCTATAAAACTTATATTCTGGTACAAAACGAACTTCAAAAGGCCATCAACGAATTGCGCGACGAATTGTCGCTCAACCAATTCGGCCAACCCTATGCCAAACTTCCCAGTGAAGATCAAAAGGCAATCCAACAAGCTATTCCGATCAACATTTCTGAGACTTTTAATAATTAATCATTATGGCTCGTTTTAAAAAAGATGGAAAAAAAGAATTGCCGGAACTGAATACGGGTTCTATGTCCGACATTATTTTCATGTTCCTCTTCTTCTTTATGGTTATCACAACGATGCGTGAAAGCGATGCCCAGGTGCGTTTTATGCCTCCGAATGCAACCGAATATCAGAAGCTGGAAAAGAAGTCATCCGCTACCATTTATATGGGTGTGCCAAAAGTTCAAGGAGCTCCTATGCTCGACAACGCCGTGTCCATCCAATTAAATGACAAGTTCGCCAGAACTCAGCCCAAAGACCTGAAAGACGATATCGAAGTCTTCGTTCTCGGTGAACGCGAAAAAGCAGACAATGCTAACGCTATTACCTATTGCTTGAAAATTGACTCCGAAGTACGTATGACCTCCGTCAACGCATTGAAAAAAGCACTCCGCCAAAACAATGCGCTCAAGATTAGCTACGCTACTAACAAGGATAACAAGAAAAATTAATTTCACTTTCCATAACTTATAAGAGACTGCTCACAACAGTCTCTTTTTTTATTTATAACTGCAAAAAAAAACGTACTTTTGCACCCACATTTGAAATTTTACAAAATGAATATTGCAGACGCACGCATCGCCGTAATCGGCTTAGGTTATGTTGGCCTTCCTCTCGCACGACTTTTCTCCACAAAATTTCCCACCATCGGCTTCGACCTGAACGAAAAGCGGGTCAACGCACTGATGGCCGGGCACGACAACACGCTCGAAGTGGATGACCAACTTCTACAAAAAGCCATCCAAAATGGATTCCGTTGCACCTCCAATCTGGAGGGAATCCGCGACTGCAACGTTTATATCGTGGCGGTTCCCACACCCGTTGACCATAACAATCACCCCGATCTGTCACCACTCATTGGAGCAAGCCAGACGGTGGGGAAAGTGATTTCTCGCAATAATGTCGTCATCTACGAATCCACCGTTTATCCGGGCGTCACAGAAGAGGAGTGCCTACCCGTAGTAGAAAAAACTTCCGGACTCCGTTTCAATACAGACTTCTTCGCCGGCTACTCGCCTGAACGCATCAATCCGGGCGACAAAGAACACACCGTCGAGAAAATCAAAAAGGTAACCTCCGGCTCAACTCCCGAAATCGCCGACTTTGTGGACGAACTCTACAATGCAGTCCTTGTGAACGGAACTCACAAAGCCAGCTCCATCAAAGTGGCGGAAGCATCCAAAATCATTGAAAACTCGCAGCGCGATGTCAACATCGCCTTTATGAACGAACTGGCGAAGATTTTCAACGCGATGGGTATTGACACGCACGATGTGATTGAAGCGGCCGCTTCAAAATGGAACTTCATCAAGCTGAATCCCGGACTTGTTGGAGGCCACTGTATCAGTGTTGACCCCTACTATCTCATACAAAAGGCGCAAGTTTACGGCGTTCTTCCCCGCATAATGTCGGCCGCGCGCCGCCTGAACGACGGAATGGGCGACTATGTAGCCAACAGCGTCATCAAACTGATGAACAAGAAAGGCGTAATGGTAAAAGATGCCAAAATACTCATACTGGGCTTCACATTCAAAGAAAACTGCCCCGACATCCGCAACACGCGCGTTGTGGACATTCACAGTACGCTGGCTGAGTACACCCACAACATCACCATATACGATCCTTGGGCCAATCCGGAAAAAGTAATGGCAGAATACGGAATCAGCATCACAAATGGAGAGCCGGATTCCCTACTTCATCACTTCGACGCAGTGGTTCTCGCAGTTGCACATCAGCAATTCAAGGAGATGAAAGTCCGCCAATTTCTTGAAAGCGATAACGGCATCGTTTATGATGTAAAAGGATTCTTGCCCATAACAGAAATCGACGGAAGACTGTAAAATGCCAATAGACCAAATCCTGGAAATCATCGGAGCCGTCATAGGACTCACCTACCTCTATTGCGAATACAAGGCAAGCGTGTCGCTTTGGTATGTGGGAATTGCAATGTCGGCTTTTTACACCTACATTTTCCTACACTCTCATCTTTTCGCAAATGCAGGCATTTACGCTTACAATTTCGGTGCCAACATATACGGGCTCATTGTTTGGCACAAAATGAAAAGAAAACAAATGGAAGAAAAAGCGGAGGATGCCATCACGCATTGTCCCAAAAAATACACGCCCTTTCTGGTGCTCATCGTCTTCTTTTTAAGCATCGCATTGGAAATCCTTCTTAAAAGAACGGGAAACAGCGCGCAACCTGCCTTAGATGGTCTAACGGCGACACTCGGCATAGTGGCGATGTGGCTGATGGCGCACAAGTACATCGAGCATTGGATAATATGGATTGGCGTCAACCTCGCAAGCACTATAATGTGTATTCAATCAGCACTTTATCCATCTGCCGCAATGTTCATCGTATATTTCATCGTCAGCATATTAGGTTTTTTCAACTGGCGAAAAATAATGAAAACACAACAAAATTCTTTGACAAAAAAATAAGATTCATATAACAAAAAAGCGTATCTTTGCATTCCCATAAAAGAATAAAAAAATGAAAAAATTCCTTCTCTCAATCAGCATCCTTTTATTGGCTTGCGCCGCATCATTCGGACAAATGGTGAGTCCGGTAACGTGGAAATACTCCGTTAAACGCATTAGCGCAATGGAAGCGGAAATCCAACTCAACGCTACCATCGAAAACGGATGGCACTTGTATGCCATCAATTCGGGAGACGGTTTTGAACTTCCTTTGGAAATCCAATTCACGGAATCGAAAGACTACCAGCTATCGGGGAAAATCAGAGAGCCCAAACCTCAAACTACATACGACTCCACTTTCGGCACCCACTCCAACTACTTCTCCAAAAAAGTGACCTTCACGCAAAAAATCAAGATCACCGACCCCTCGAAAACCTTCAAAGTAAAGGGCAAGTTGTCGGGACAGGCCTGTATTGAGGGCCGATGCACACAGATTGTGGACGATTTTTCCATAACCGTGAAAGCGGAAGGCACTGAAAACAATGAAGAAGAAGGCGATGACACCGAAGGAGAAAGTAGCTTAGAAGATAGTTCCAGCACACAAAATGCAGTCGATACCGCAGTTATTAAGCAAGCGGAAAATACTGATAATCAAGCAAAAAACGATTCCCAAAATACGGAGCAGTCAATGCTGCTGTTCTTCCTCACTTCAATTGGGGCGGGACTTTTGGGTTTGTTGATGCCCTGCGTTTTCCCAATGATTCCGATGACGGTTTCCTACTTTATGAAATCGGGCAAAAAAGGCAAATTTCACGCTCTTTTCTATGGATTCTCCATCGTAGTGATCTTCGTATTGTTTGGCATAGTGCTGTCGGCCATTATGGGACCTGGCTTTGCCAACATTCTGAGCACGCATTGGATTCCCAACATTCTGTTCGCCATCATCTTCATCATTTTCGCACTGTCGATGTTCGGTTACTTTGAAATCACATTGCCGAGCAGCTGGGTCAACAAGTCGGCGAAAAACGAAAACCGTGGCGGCTTGCTGGGAGTTTTCTTTATGGCGCTCACGCTCGTGCTGGTATCCTTCTCCTGCACGCTTCCGATTGCAGGCGCTGTGGCACTGAATGCGGCAGGCGGTTCGTTTCTGAAACCCATCATCGGAATGCTCGGTTTCTCACTAGGCATCGCCGTTCCGTTCACACTGTTCGCCCTGTTTCCCGGCCTGCTGAAGAAAGCGCCGAAGTCGGGTGGCTGGATGAACACCTTGAAAGTGGTGCTGGCCTTTGTGGAATTGGCTTTCGCCCTCAAATTCTTGAACGTTCCCGACCAGACTTACCACTGGGGACTTTTAGACCGCGAGGTATATCTGGCATTCTGGATTGTGATTTTCAGTATGTTAGGATTTTATCTTTTGGGAAAAATCCGCTTCCCTGCTGATGCAGAAATGCCCGTGCAAAAGAACTGGTTCCGTTTTGTGACCTCCATTTTCGTATTCACCTTCGTGGTTTATATGATTCCCGGAATGTTTGGTGCGCCGCTCAACGCCATTTCCGGCTGGCTTCCACAAGTGGAAACGCAGGACTTCGACATCAACCGCATCGTGCGCGAAGAGGCCAACCTGACGCAAGTAACCATTGAAGAACCCAAATACGCTGACAAACTCACCCTGCCACACGGCATCAAGGGATATTTCGACTACGACCAAGCGCTCCGCGTGGCGAAAGCCAACAACAAGCCCATTTTTATGGACTTCACCGGACACGGCTGTATGAACTGCCGCCAAGTGGAAGCGAAAGTATGGCGCGACATCCGCGTGCGCGACAAATTCGCCGAAGACTTCGTAGTGCTCGCTATGTATGTTGATGACAAAAAAGTGCAACTCGATCCGGCCGATTACATCAAAGATGCAAATGGCAACGACATCACGATGTTGGGCGAAAAGTGTATGTACATTTCTCAAACCAAATACAAAGAAAACTCACAGCCCTGCTATTTCATCATCGACACGGATGGCTCCGTTTTGGCCGGTCCCACCTATTACGAACTTGACATCCCCAAATATATTGAATTTTTGGACAAGGGTCTCACCGCTTTCAGAACCAAACATCCATAATCCTAATCATTGAAGATGAAAAAATATGCGGTCGTATTCGCGTTTCTACTGCCATTTCTGGGGTTTTCTCAGGAATTCAATCAGAATATTCGCTACGACGTAGAATCAAACATAGAGAAAACGCAACAGCACTACACCGACACCTGGAAGAAACTTGGAAAATCAAAAGTTTTCGTAGTGCAGGTATCCTCATTTTCGGGTGAGAACTCTTCTGCGAAAGCGCAAGCCGCTGCGAGCCATCTCGGTGCACTTTTGCAAGAGAATGGTTCTTCGGCAAAGGCATACGTTATTTTTCAAGAACCCGCCTTCAAGGTGCGAATTGGAGATTTCCGCCACCGGAACGAGGCCTACGGCGCCTTGATGCAGATTCAAGCCCAATACCCTGGCGCATTTGTTACAACCGACCAACGCAAACTCAACGAAATCGCAGAATAGATTTCGTTGAAGCGATTGAATTTGACGTAAAGTCGAATAGAAAAAATGGAAGCGGTACTATTCAGCAGTTTCTTCTGAAGAAGTTTCCGCTTCTTTTGTTTCCTCTTTGGGCGTTTCCGGGAAGAAGTGCCGATAGCAACAAATCATCATCAGAATGCCCACGGTGACACAACTGTCAGCGAAATTGAAGATGGCCGGAAAAAAATAATTGCCGCCAAAAACCGGGAACCAGTCGGGAATCAAGAACAGTTTCACATAGAACATATCCACCACCGAGCCGAACATAAACGGTTTTCCTTGGAACAGCAGCCCATAGACTGCCGAATCGATGATATTGCCCAATGCGCCCGCCACAATCAGTGAAATCACGCAAGTGACGAGCATATCGATTTTTTGCTTTTTAATATTTTTTACGAGATAATAAATAAGGAATCCCACCACGGCGATGCGGAGCAGCGATAGCATCAGTTTGCCCACATTGGCGCCCCAGCTCAAGCCAAATGCCATCCCCTCGTTGAGGATGTAATGCAAGTTAAACCAATCGCCACAAAGGGGTAACGTTTGATACAGGTACATATTCTTCACGACCCAGCATTTGATCAGTTGGTCGAGAAGAAGGCACACAACCACAATGACGATTGACACAATCGCCAGTTTTTTCTTAGACTGATTCACGGATTATTTTTTTGTAGCCATTTTTCCCTCAATGCTCATCGTGGTGTTGGGCACGCACATCAGGCGTTCTTTGGGAATCAATTTACCAGTGACGCAGCAGATTCCGTACGTTTTGTTGGCGATACGGACGAGCGCGCCTTCCAAACTCTTGATAAACTTCACCAACTTGTCGGCCTGCTGGGCGTTTGCTTCCTTTTGCGCGGAGAGACTGCCGTCGTCCATTCCTAAAAAGGCAGGTGCCGTATCAGTGGTTTCATTGCCATCGTTTTGGCATAACTTGACGTAGAAGTCCAATTCTTCGCGGGCTGCGGCGAGTTTTTTCTCAATAAGCACCTTGAATTCGGCCAATTCTTCATCAGAATATCTGTTTTTAATAGGTTCTTCCATAGTGGTAAATATTAAATGTGAAGTGCAAAAATACAAATTTTTGAGAAAAATTCCAACTTTCTGACAAAAAAAGTGAACTACTCCAAAAGTTTCCGCGCTTCCGCCGCGGATATTTTCTCACCGTTTTTGAAGCCGATAAGGAAAGCATCGGGGAATTGCTCTTTCACCGCCTGAAGCATTTTGGTGGCTTCGTCATAAGTAGTAACCTTTCCAACCGTATATTTCCACATATTTCCCTCCTTGAATTTTTCCACATCCTTTCTGCCTAAAAACCGTTTATCGGTAGTGGGAACCTCTTCGGGGAGGGCGCACACTTGCACTTTGAAGCAGACGGCTGGTTCCTTCTGAATTTCAGGTATTTGTGGTTGGTCCGACTGTGCAGCGTTCTCTTTGTTATCTTTCGTAGAATCGGTGGTATGAGCCGTATCGGCGGGTTGAGCGGGCTCGACTTCAACCAAAGCATTCTGCGTGCCTTCCAACTGATTTTTGTACGAGATGAAGGCATTGCAGATGGCGGTCGCCATTTCCTTTTGCGACTGCTTGTTGGTGAGGTACGCCTCTTCCTTTGGATTGGAAATGAAACCCAATTCCACCAGGATACTCGGCATCGCCACGCCGTGGAGCACCCAGAATCCGGCCTGCTGCACCTTGCGGTCGGTGAATTGCGTGCATTTTACCAGATTTTCCTGCACTTTGGCGGCCAGAGAAACGGAATGATTGAGGTAAGCATCGGAATAAAGGGAGAAAATGACGTACGACTCCGGCGAGTTAGGGTTGAAGCCACTGTACTTGCTCTGGTAGTCGCTTTCAAGCAACATTGCCGCGTTCTCCTTACGAGCGACAGCGAGGTTGTTGGCTGTTTTGTGCAGTCCCATCACGAAAGTTTCCACGCCGTGAGCGCTCTTGTCTTCCGCTGCATTGCAGTGAATTGAAATGAAAAAGTCGGCGTGCTTGCTGTTGGCGATTTTACAGCGGTCGCGCAACTCCACGAACACGTCAGTAGTGCGCGTGTAATAAACCTCCACGTCGGGACAATTGGCCTTGATCATCTTGCCTACTTGAAGGGCCATTGCCAGCGTGACATCTTTCTCCTTGCTATGAGGGCCAATGGCGCCAGGATCGTTGCCTCCGTGACCGGCATCAATCACCACCTTCTTCAAAACATCCTTTGCCTGAGAAAAGCCAGACGTTATGCAAAATATTGCCAGAGTGAATAATAAAAAACATTTTTTTATGTTCATAGAAAGCGAATTTTGCGTATTTTTGATTTTTTTTTAAGATTACAAAATTATTATAAATTTAGAAATAAATAATTAGTAAATGTCATTAGTAATTAACGATAGATTGTTACTTTTATTACGACGGATTGTCGTTGTAACTTTCTGTTGTTTAATTCATTATGCTAATGCACAAACTACTGATTCGCTACCCGCTGGCAATTTCACTCACCCCGACTCGCTCTCCCTCTCACTTGGAAAAGCGGACACGACATTGCAACAAGATTCCATCGCGAAAGGCGACACTGCGCTCAAAAGAATATCAAAAGACGCCATTGAGCAAATCGTGACCTACGAAGCCGCCGACTCTATCGTGATTGATATGAAGCACCGAATCACCTATCTTTTCGGCAATGCTGTAGTGTTTTACGACGATTTGGAATTGCGCGCTGACTTCATACAAATCGGCTTCGACAGTCAGGAACTTTACGCCACAGGCGTGGCCGACTCTGCCGGAAATGTGCACGGTTATCCCGTTTTCAAACAGGGTGAAACCTTCTTCAAGGCACACGAAATCAAATACAACTTCAAAACCACAAAAGGTATTATCAGTCAGGTAATTACAGTGGAAGGAGAGGGCTATATTCACGGAGAAAAAATCAAGAAACTCGACGACAACACCTCCTTTATCAAGAAAGGGAAATACACCACTTGCGAACTGGACCATCCGCACTTTGAAATCGCCTTTACAAAAGCGAAAGTGATGCCGAACGACAAGATTGTGACGGGGCCGGCCTACCTGAGTTTCGGAGGAGTGCCCACCTTCCTTGCCATTCCCTTCGGCTACTTTCCCATACAGAAAGGGCGGCGTTCGGGCATTGTGATGCCCACCATCGGCGAGTCCACGAACAGAGGTTTTTATATGGAAAACTTCGGGTTTTACTTCGGCATCAACGACAACGTGGACCTACTTTTGGCGGGTGACATCTACACCAACGGCAGTTGGGCCGCCAAAATCCGCTCCAACTACGTGGTGCGCTACAAATGCACGGGCAACGTGAACCTGAGTTTCGCGCAGAACTTCTTCGGCGAGCGATTCACCCCCACGCGCTACCACACCAACGACTTCAAACTCTACTGGGATCACAAACAGGACATAAAATCGCACCCCACCACTCGGTTCTCGGCACACATCGACATTGTGAGCAGCACCTTCAACAAATACAATCCGTCAAGCGTAAATGATTATTTGTCAAATCAATACACATCAAAATTAAATCTTTCGACCAGTGCGAAAGGCATCTTCTTCGTTGACTTGACCGCATCCTACACGCAGAACACCAAGACCGGCAACGTCAGCATTTCGCTCCCCGACGTGAGTATGTCGGTCAACCAGTTTTATCCATTCAGAAAGAAGAACAAAGCGGTTTTGAAATGGTACGACAACATTTCGATGAAATGGACCTCGCAGCTCATCAACCAGATCAACACGCAGGACTCTGTGGTGCTGCGGCCCGAAACGTGGCAGAATATGCAGCTGGGGATGAAGCACTCCATTCCCATTTCCATCCCGATTAAGATTGCGAAGCTCATCAACTGGAACACGAACATTAATTTGACGGAAAAATGGTACTTGCAGCGAGAATTGCAGAATATGGTGGCCACCACAACGGACGAGTACATCACCACAACCGTCGAGAAGCAGATGGAACGCAACTTTTATGCGCTGCACGACATCAACTTGTCAACAGCCCTTACCACGAAGGTTTACTTTATGTACCAGTTCAAAAAGGGAGGATTGAAAGCGATCCGTCACGTGATGACGCCCAACCTGAGTTTCACCTACTCGCCGAACCTGAGCGGAACCACTTACGGCGAGTATTTCAATCCGGTGACGGGCGAGCGCGTATCGTACTCGTACTTTGCCAACTCCAGTTTCGGCGGCGTCAACAACAAGACCTCCGCGATTGCCAAACTCAGCATCGCCAACAACTTGGAGATGAAAGTCCGTTCGCGCAAAGACACCATCACCGGAACCAAGAAAATCGTTCTGCTTGAAAACGTTACGTTAGGATGCTACTACGATTTCGCCGCCGACTCGCTCAACTGGTCAATGTTCACCATCTCTGGAAGAACCACATTGTTCAAACAACTCTACCTCACCTTCAACCTCGGCTTTGATCCTTACTGTTACAACGAACAAGGCATCCGCATCAACAAGACTGAACTCAAGCAGAATCATCGCCTTCTCCGTTTCGCCAACTCCGACCTCAGCATCAGTCTCAACTGGACTATCAACCAAGACTATTTCAAGGGCAAAAACGACAAGAAAAACAAGAAACAGGAGGAATCGCTTTTCACGGAAAACAGTCTGGGAATGCCCACCAAGCGCCCCGATTTCACGAACCCGTGGTCCATTACTTTGAGTTACACCTTCGCTTACACAGTAAAAGACAACAAGTATTTCTATTTCAATCCGATATATTATCCCTTGTACGGAATTGATGAGGAACAGGCAGTGAAAGCGCACACCGGCAACATCATCCAAACGCTGAATATCAGCGGCGACATCAACATCACGAAGAAATGGAAAATCGGTTTCACTACCGGATACGACTTCACGCAGAAAGACTTGTCGTACACTTCTATCGACATTTACCGCGACCTGCACTGTTGGGAAATGCGTTTCAACTGGATTCCGTTTGGAAACAGAAAGGGATGGAGTTTCACAATCAATGTAAAAGCATCTGTATTACAAGACCTTAAATACAATATGAAACGCGACTTTAGAGAAAATTTCTAAAAAAATTCACTCTTCACCCAAGATTTTCGCAGATGATTACGTTATAACTAAATGAAAAAGCAGACAAACATAGAGGAGATTATGCAGTTGATTGAGGGCTGTCGGGCGGGAAAGCGCCGCGCTCAGCACCAATTTTTCAAGCTGTATTATGGCAAGGCGATGGCGATCTGCTTCCGATATGCCCAAAACGGAGACGAAGCGGCGGATATGGTGAGCGAGGGATTTATGAAGGTGTTTGAGAATTTGGACAAATACAAACCTGAAGGTTCTTTTGAAGCTTGGTTCAAGCAAGTGATGGTGAGAACGGCCATCGACTACCAGCGGAAATACAAAACGCTGACGCAAATGGTGGATTACGAAGAGATTCCAGAGACGTCGCTCCATCTCACCGATGAAAATGCGGCGATTGCGAAAATCTCAGCCGACGAACTATTAGAACTCATCCAGCAACTGCCACCTGTTTCGCGGAATGTCTTCAACCTTTATGTTTTTGAAGAATATCCACACGCACAAATTGCAGAAATGCTCAACATAAAAGAGGGAACATCGCACTGGCATCTTAATTTTGCCCGTACGAAATTAAAAGAAATGATCAACGAAATATACCGATAAATGACTGAATTCGACGAACTTATCAAGCAAAAAGCGGCGAGTAAGAAATTCACTTACTCTGCTAAAGCTTGGCGCAGTTTTAGCAAAAAAGCGGGCATCAAGGCAGCGCTTACTGCAACCCAGTCGGTGGTGATTGGCGTGGCAAGCGTAGCGGTGCTGACCGTTGGCGGTTATTTCGGGTACAAGCATTTCCACACGGAAACTCCTCAAGTGGAACCTACGGAAATCATTCCCAGCAATGAAGAGGAAATCATTGTTGCATTGGAAGATACCATTGAAATCATAGAAGAGTCGGCACCCTCATTGGAAGAGGAGCCCATTATGGACGTCACTCCTTCACGGGAACGCGCCATCAGCGAAGAAAAGCCCGCGCCTACAGCGGCAGTCGATACCGTTGCAAAGGAAGAAAAGCCAAAAAAGGCGCCCATCCTGAGGCCCAAGAATCCCACCCGTATTTTGGAAATCCGCACCGACACCATCAAGAGCAATTACTAATTCGAGAACAACGAGAAGCGAGAACTTGCGGAGGGGAAATGGGATAGCGAGAAATTTCTGCAAGCGGAATTTATTTAGAAAATAATCGTATCTTTGCAGCCGTATATTTATACGGATTGTATGACCGACAAATTTGACTCAATACGACATTTCAACCGACGCGAAGCGATTGTGGTGAGAAGGGAAATATTTGCAGATGAGACCTTTATCAAAACAATCGACAAGTTGAATATGGGTATTACGGTGGAGGATTTGAAGGAAGAGTGCAAAGGTTTTGAAACTCATTACGCATTTCAAAAAGCCGTTCCAGGAAGACTTATTAAGCATTTTTCAGACCGCACTACTACAAAAGTGAATTTCAGCGGTTTGGAAAACATTGATCCCCAAACGCCGCACCTCTTCATCGCCAACCACCGCGACATCATTATGGATTCGGCCTATTTGCAGATGTATTTCTTTGAAAACAACGTAAATACATCCAAAATCGCCATCGGCGACAACTTGGTGAGCACGCCGCTATTGCTCAACATCGCCAAACTCAATAAGATGTTTTTGGTGAAACGAAGCGCCTCTTTGCGCGAAAAACTGCTCAACTCCAAATTGCTTTCGGAATACATCCACTTCAGTATGGAAGAAGAGCACGAGTCAGTTTGGATCGCACAACGCAATGGTCGCACGAAAGATGGCTATGACCTTACGCAGCAAGGACTTATCAAAATGCTCACCTACTTCGATGACTCCCGCGATTTGATTGAAATGCTGCGCGAAATGCACATCACTCCTGTCACCATCTCGTACGAATACGAACCCTGCGACAAGCTAAAAGCCAGGGAATTGGCGCTGTCGGAAACCGAAAAATATGTGAAAAAACCTGGCGAAGACATCAACAGCGTGAAAGAGGGAATGTTCGGTTTCAAAGGCGAAGTCAACTTAGTGATCGGTCATCCTATCGATGACCTACTCGGCCAGATTCCGGCAGAGCTCCGCAAAAACGACAAACTGAATGCCGTTGCCCAAATCATTGACAAAGAAATCTATAAAGATTATAAATTATTCGCTACCAACTACATAGCATTCGACTACTTGCATCATTCCGATGAATTTTCAAAATTGTACACGGAAAAGCAAAAAGAAGATTTCCTACAATATATTAAGAAACAATCCAAAGTGGACGATGTGGATGAAGCAAAGATGACAGATTATCTTTTGCACATTTACGCCAATCCTGTCGGTACGCACTTTGGGAAAAATTTGATCACAAAAGAAGAAAACGATTGGTAAAATGAACGAGCCCGAACCTCCTTCGCAACAAAAGATCCTGGTCATCCGATTCAGTTCCATTGGCGACATCGTGCTGACTACACCTGTCATTCGTTCCCTTAAAAAACAGTTAAACGCCGACGTACACGTTGTGGTAAAAAAATCTTACCGCCATTTGCTCGAAGCGAACCCCTACGTCAGCAAAATCCATCTTTTCAATGGCGACCTGCAAGCATTGACACAGGAATTGCAGCAGGAAAATTTCAATTTCGTTGTTGATTTGCAAAACAATGCACGGTCGCACAAGTTAACCCGGAAGTTGGCTTGTCCTTCGCGCACTTTCCCGAAACTGAATATCAAGAAAATGATTCTGGTGCGCGCCAAAATCAATTTTCTGCCCAACCTGCACATTGTGGACCGTTACTTCAAGGCGACGGAACCGCTGGGGGCAAAATCGGATGGGGAAGGGCTCGACTACTTCATTCCTGCTGACGAAGAATTTGATACACAAGATCTTCCAGCCGGATTTGAGAACGGATATGTTGCGGTAGCCATCGGCGCACAACACGCCACCAAACGCATCCCGACCGAGAAAATCATTGAAATCGGGAATCAGATTTTCAAGCCGATGGTGTTGTTGGGCGACAAAAACGACTTTGAAAAAGGGGAAGAGATTGTGGCGGCGCTCGGCGATAAAGCGCTGAATTACTGCGGGAAATGCGGGCTGCACACCTCCGCTTCCATTGTGAAGCAGAGCGACTGCGTGCTTACCGCCGACACCGGACTGATGCACATCGCAGCAGCGCTCCGCAAGCCCATTGCCTCGCTTTGGGGCAACACGGTGCCCGAATTCGGGATGTACCCCTTCACCGCCCTTGATGCGCCCGTAGCCCGAATTTTTGAAACGCCCTACCTGAAATGCCGTCCCTGCTCGAAACTGGGTTTCAACCGCTGCCCTCACCGTAACTTCAAGTGTATGAACAACATATCGTCACACGATGTGGCGAACTGGATTAACCAATACTGAACTTGAGCAAAATCCGACTCATCTTATTGTGGCCCGTAGGACTCATTTACGGCGTTATCGGACTGATTCGCAGGCGCATCCGCAAGCACCGCTACCAGCCCGAAATTCTTACCATTTGCGTGGGTAACCTGGCTGTGGGCGGAACAGGCAAGACCCCAATGATTGAGTATTTGGTTCGCCAATTGGGTTCCGCACACAAAGTGGGCACGCTCAGCCGCGGCTACAAAAGAGCCACGGAAGGGTTCTTAAGTTCTCTGCAAGAAGAAGTTAACGCTGAAACTTTTGGGGACGAGCCCACTCAAATTCACCAGAAATTTCCCGATATTGAGGTCGCAGTGTGTGAAAGCAGGGTGGAAGGCGTGAAGCGGATGCTGGCAACTCCCAATGCGCCCAACCTCATCCTGCTGGATGACGCATACCAGCACATTGCCATCAAAAGCGCTGTAAATCTGATACTTACAGATTACACAAAACCTTACACGGAAGATTTTCCGCTCCCGGCAGGCCATTTGCGCGAATTCCCTTGCGCCGCTCGCGAAGCCGACGCCATCGTAGTAACAAAGTGCCCTCCTACCCTAACGCGACAGGAAGCCAACGCCATCCAGCAAAAATTGAACGTGAGCGCCCAACAGCAATGTTTCTTCAGCACGATCCGCTACCAGCCGCCCCAGCCCGTAACCGCACTGGCCAAACGCACCCCGCTCAACGAAAGCTCCACTGTGTTTCTGCTCACTGGAATCGCCAATCCGAAGCCGCTTTACGAAAAAATGAGCGAGCGTTTTTCGCACATTATTCCAATACAATTCACTGACCATCATAATTTTAGCAAAAAAGAATTGGAATCACTGCGCCAAAAAGTTGCAGAATCAAAGCATCCTTGCGCCGTGATGACCACGGAGAAAGACTGGTGGCGGATGCAGCGGGAAGAGACGGCAGCGGAAGTGTCGGAGTTGCCAGTTTTCGTAGTGGGCATTGAGATGGAATTTCTTTTGGGCGGTGGCGAGCCCTTCGGCCGATGGCTTGAGGAGCGCATAAAAAAGACGGGGCCATAGAGCAACTCGCCCATCCGGAATTGGGATCCCCTTCATCTTGTAAATTCAGCGATGTTGCGTGCGAGCTGTTCGTCCGCATTGCGGAATATCCGCTCAACACATCGCAAGGCCCGAATCGTCAGTTCGCGGCAATCACATAGGACTTGAGAAAGAGAAACGAGAACAGACGAGAATGAATGGCATTATAGCAAGAAAACAATCGGCATACAAAAGATGTTTATTTCAATATGACAGAATAAAAAAAAGCGTGCCGTTGGAATAGCACGCTTTTTTGTGGAAAAATAGTATTCTTATTTGGTTAATACGCAGCGCACGTAATTCTTTTTCTTGTACGGCTCCGTACCAGTCTTTCCATTTGTGAAATTCACATAATAGAATTCCAGTTTGTGATTCACCTGTTCGGAAGTCCAGTAATGTCGGGCACTGAAATTCAGTTCATAGCGATATTGCCAAAGATATTCCAACTCTTTGGTGGTTGGCAGGCGCCATCCCTCACCGTATGAGTTGCAGAAGCGGAATGCGTCGCTATGGGTGACGTTGAGTGTGTCGAATTCACTGTAATTCCAAATGTACAAGTTATCGGTGCCAGGAACCAAAGTGGGTGAGGCAGAGGATATTCCTTGAGACCAGGAAGCCAAAGTGGCGGCGATTAGAACCGAGAATAAAATCACCTTGCGCATATTCCAAAATTAGTTGAGAGTACCGATTGCAACCATTTGTGTGCCTGCCGGAATGGAAGCATTCCCGCCTTTGATGCAGAAGAACAGAAATCCTACGGGACAAAGGATGATGCCGAATACGACTCCGCAACCGATGGCCGCGCCGCGCTTGTTTTTACCGGTGTCATTCTTGGTGTCGCCACTAAGTGGAACTACTTGTCCGTTTACATCAGTAGTGCTGACAGGTTTCACAGCGATGGTGCCGGGCACGCCCATTCCGCGGTGTTTGCTGTATTCAATGTCTAATACGACAGGTGTTCCGGCTGCGATTACAACCTTGCCATCTTTTTTAATATCGTTTACTACAACAGCACTTTCCGTCTCTTTTTTCACATTGTCTTTGCGGATTTTCTTTGTGATTTCAATGCCAACATTTACTTGCTGTTGTGCTTGCACGTTCTGTTGTGCTTGCACGTTGTTCATTGCTACTGCCAGAATGGCAATTACCAAAACGGTTAATAATTTCTTCATCATTATTCTTTTTTTAATGCATTGATTGTTAGTAAAATAATATTTATTTACGGGTCAAACTTTTCAAAAATTTCAAGTTGCAAAAATAATGAAAAGTTACGAATCAACAATCCCGATTACTTAGTTCCAAGAATAAGTCCACGTTCCTTGCCATTTTCCGTTTCCTACCGTCCAGGACCAGGAAGTAGAGTTGAAACTCATTTGGTTGGGTCCGAAGGTGCGACTTCCCATCAGGTCATCGGGATCAAGGGCTCCATCTTCGTCATAGAAATCCACGCTATAAGTTGCGTCAATATTGTTTAAGGTTAAATTGGAAGGATTCCAAGTGAGGGGCAGCGAAGAAGTTGTAACATTATCCTTGGTGGAACTAGTGTATAAAACAGTTCCATTTGCGTCCTTAATCTCAAAATAGATGTCAGGGCCTGCATCGGTGAAATCCCAGTTGGTGCCATCATCTTCAG
>JAZQOJ010000209.1:0-6868 GCA_045627805.1 Bacteroidales bacterium | reverse complement strand
ATCGTCTTCAAATAGGATATTCCATCCGCGTATATCCTGACTTGGGTTTTTCTGACAAAACATGTTTAATGGTATTGTCAAAAAGATTATCATGATGGATGTTCTTGTTTTCATTACATTATTTTTTGATTTTTTTGCATTTATAAGTTTGATAATTGGCAGATTCACCATAATGCCCATACTTGTTAAAAGTGAAAATTAAGCTATCCAATTTGCAAAATTTACCATCAAAATGAGCCAAAAATTGGTCATTGCCAACAGGAATTGACAAATTCCCTTTTTTGTCAACATATAGTTGATAGGCAACTTCCCCAACACCGATAGATACAATTCTTTCATCATATATGTAAACAAGTGAATCATTGATTTTTTCAACGATAAGGTTGATTCCAAGACTTTTATCCCTATATTTTCCCTCCCACTTATCGCGGTAGTCGTAGTCTTTATCGCAACCGTAAAAAACAACCAACATGCTGATTGTCAATATGGATAGAATCGTCCTTTTCATAGTTGAAAAATGTTATTTGGTTAATACCATTTGTTTTGTCTCGCTGGTCTGCCCATCGCCTATAAGCAGATAGGCATAAATGCCAGCCGACAACGAAGATGTCTGTATCTGTATCTTCACGTTTCCACGGTCTGTAATGGGAATAGTCTTTACCATATTGCCCCGCATATCGTAAACCTTTAACTGAGCAGAATGAATACATTCAGATATGAAGCACTGTATCGTGGTGACTTCATTGAAAGGATTAGGCGCGTTTTGTTGGATTTTCAGTTTGATATCATATTGATTGTCAGACATATCAGAATGGGATATTTTATTCGTTCCATCATCATGTTCCTTGCTCTGTGACAAAGCGGACAGCTCTTTTTGCAAGGTTTCAATTTGTGCTTGCTGCTCCTTCACCGCGCAAATCAAAAAGGGAATGAGTTGGTCATAATCCACAACTTTAATGCCCTTAACTGAGTCAACAAGTTCAGGCAAGATTTTTTCTATTTCCTGTGCTAAAACGCCATACTCTTTCTCCCCTTTTTTGGTCTTGTCTTCACTGTAAAAATAGGAGTAACCATTAATTTTGCTTAGAACTTCGACAGAGCTCTTTATAGGTTGGATATTCGTTTTCAATGTGCTATCAGAAGTTTTTGAATATTTCTTTGCCAGCAACTCATTGTATCCAGCATTAGAATGCCAAAATGTGATGGTGGAATTGGCGGATCCATCATAGCCACCTATTTCAAGACCAGGATTTGTTGGTTTAGTTGCCGCCACAAGCCAGTATTGCGGCAGGCATATCACCCAAGAAAATTGTTTTTACCCAACCGCTGCAGGTTGAAAATGTCAATCTCGAGGTAAAGAGAAATAGCCATGATATTTTCTTTCCATTAGAATGTGCTGCAAATATACAAAAAATATTTTTTTGATTGTCAGTATGAAAATTCTTATCGCGTTTATTTATCATTTTTGAATGATTTTATCGGGGAAAAGCAAAAGAAAAATTTTCTGATAATTTCCTTGAAATTTCCTGCGAATTTCCTCTATCACGCCGAAGGCGGCATTCGTCCATTCATCCAATTAACCGTTTAACCGACGTTAACCGTTTACACGTCTCTATCGCAATATTATTCCGCCGTTTCTGGTCACAATTTGAATTAACCAGTCACATTTATAAAAAAAAGAGACGTGAAAACGTCTCTTTTTTTTATAAATGTGAACTCACTTTAGTACAAGAAGCTCAGCAATACGCCGGCTGCAACAGCGCTGCCGATAACGCCTGCCACGTTCGGACCCATAGCGTGCATCAAAAGGTAGTTCGTCTTGTCGTACTTCAAGCCCTCCACGTTGGAAACGCGGGCGCTGTCGGGCACGGCTGACACGCCGGAGTTGCCGATGAGCGGGTTGATCTTGTTGCCGTCTTTCAGGAAGAGGTTGAAGAATTTCACGAACAGCACGCCAGCTGCGGTTGCGAATACGAATGATAAAGCACCTAAGCCGAAAATCAGTACCGATTTGTAGTTCAGGAAGGTGGATGCCTGCGTTGAGCAACCCACGGTCAAACCGATCAGGATGGTGACGATATCGATCAGCGGGTTGGCGGCGGTGTTGGCCAAACGTTTGGTTACGCCGCTTTCTTTCAAAAGATTACCGAAGAAAAGCATACCGAGCAGCGGCAGACCCGTGGGAACGATGAATGCCGTGAGCAGGATGCAGAGCACGGGGAACAGCACTTTCTCGCGGTGGCTGACCGCACGCGGGGGACGCATTTTGATGAGGCGTTCCTTATCGGTGGTGAGCCAGCGCATAATCGGCGGCTGAATCACGGGCACCAAAGCCATATAGCTGTAAGCCGAAATCGCAATCGCACCCATCAAACTCGGTGCCAGTTTCGACGAGATGAAGATGGCGGTAGGACCATCCGCACCACCGATGATGCCGATAGCACCTGCTTCCATCGGGGTGAAACCGATGTGCAGGGCGATAATGTAGGCACCGAAGATACCGAACTGAGCGGCCGCTCCGATGAGAATGAGTTTCGGGTTCGAAATCAACGCCGAAAAATCAGTCATTGCACCGATACCTAAGAAAATCAGAGGAGGGTAAACACCCTTTAACACACCGAAATACAGGTAGTTAAGTACGGCTCCGTTCTCATATACACCCACTTGCAAACCGTCGGTGAAAGGAATGTTGCCCACGATGATACCGAATCCGATCGGAATCAAAAGCATCGGTTCGTATTCTTTAATGATGGCCAGCCCGATGAAGAACGCGCCAATCAGAATCATAATGATGTTGCCGAGTTCGGCATTGGCGAAGCCGGTGTAGCTCAGAAACTGCTGGAAACCACTGATAAATGCGTTGTCGCTCAGCAGCGTCATAGCGGAGAGAAGCAAATTGCTCATATCTTTTTAGTTTTTCTTGATTACTTATTGGGATTTTCGCAGAGTTCGGTCAAAACGCCGCCTGTGCTCTTCGGGTGAAGGAAGCCGATTTGCAAGCCCTCGGCTCCGGCGCGGGGCGCCTTGTCAATCAGGCGGACACCCTTTTCTTCCATCTCGTTCAGCGCGTTGGCCGCATTGTCAACGCAGAAGGCAAGGTGGTGAATGCCTTCGCCGCGCTTTTCAATGAAACCAGCAATCGTGCTGTCTTCCGATGTGGGTTCCAACAACTCGATTTTGGTCTGCCCAACCATAAAAAACGCTGTTTTCACCTTCTGGTCGGCGACCTCTTCGGTGGCATAACATTTTATGCCAAGGATGTTTTCATAATAGGGAATTGCATCTTTCAGACTCTTTACTGCGATGCCAATGTGCTCAATGTGTGATATTTGCATAACAAAAAATTTTTATCAATTTAGGTGTGCAAACTTACAAAAAAATCTTCGTATTTTCAATCTTTTTTTCGCAAAGTTTTTCCTATCTTTGCAACTCAATTTAAATAGTTTGTTATGAAAAAAATCTCTACACTTTTTTTCGCTCTTTTGCTGAGCGCAGCTCTGGTCGGGCAGAACGTTCCGAACAGTGGCTTTGAAAACTGGACCGACGAGAATACGGCAGTGAATTGGAATTCTTCATTTAATGTGAGCTTTCCATTGACGATTGAAGGAATGCAGTTGACGATTGTGATGGATTACAATTCGGTGTCTCAGTCAACTCAGGCGCATTCCGGCAGCTATGCCGCTCAGGTGAAATCACAGGAGGCGTCGGCGCAGTTGTATGGCATTCCCGTGTACCCCGTTCAGATTCCTGGCATTATGCAGTTGGGCCAGTTTAATACGCAGGCACTGCAAGATATTGATTTTGAGAATATGGATGCCAGTAGTCTGGATTTGAGCCAGTATTTGTACGGGGGCATCGCTTTCAATCAGATTCCGGAGAAGGTTACTGCGTGGGTCACTTATGTTTCGGGCGACCAGGCCGCTCCCGACACGATGCGCGCTGGCGTGCTCCTGACCCGCTGGAACAACGGTCAGCGTGAGGTCGTTGCACAGGGCGATTTCATCGGCAATGGCGATTACACAAGCTATACGCAGATTGAAATTCCCGTTGCGGTGAAAGAGGGAATGGAAGGCGTGACTCCCGATACGATGAATATCATCTTCTCTAATTCGGCTTCTACTGTTAACGAAAGCACGTTGCTGACTGTTGACGATGTGGAAGTTGTGGTGGAAAATGGAGGCGACGATCCGGACACTCCCGACACGACCGCTATTTTCGAGCTCTCATCACTCCCTGTTTTCAGTGTCCGCCCCAATCCCACTTCTGAGTGGCTCTCCATCACCCCCGCTGTGAACACCGATTATGCAGCTCGCCTTTATGATGTGAACGGAAAGCTCGTTTGGGAAGGCCTCAACCTGCAAGGCGACACCAAAGTTGACGTGCGCGACCTCACTAAGGGCGTTTATTTCCTTCAGGTAAAGCAAAACGGTTTGGTCCGTTCCGACAAAGTGGTGGTCAGATAATCGCTATGCAGTTCTGGCTCGCTCCGCTTCACGGAATCACGAATCATCAATTCAGAAATTGTCTTAACCGCCACGTTGAGGGTTTCAACTTGGCGGTTACTCCTTTTTTGGCCGTGCTGCCAAAAGCGCAACTCAAAGCGCGCCTTTGGACGGATGTTCTGCCTGAAAACAATCCTCAATTGACTGTTATCCCTCAACTTATGGGCAATCGGCCAGCCGATTTCGTGGATACGGTTCTCGCTTTGCAAGCGTTGGGCTATCAACGATTGAATTGGAACATTGGCTGCCCGTCGGCACAAGTGGTGCGGCACACGCGCGGCTGCGGACTGATGCCCTTCCCCGACAAGGTGGAGGAGGTGGTGAAACTTGTTGCTCAGGAAACTCAGTGCCGCTTTTCCGTTAAAATGCGGCTCGGTATGCACGCTCCCGATGAGGGACTTGAAATCATACGGCGGCTGAATCGCTATCCGCTTGATTTTGTCGCCATCCATCCTCGACTCGGTGAGCAACAATATGACGGCGTGCCCGACCTGACCTCTTTTCAGAAATTTTATGATCTTTGCGAACACCCGATTGTCTATAGCGGCGATATTGTCGATCAGGATTCTTATCAAAAAATAATTTCACAATTTCCTGATATCCAAGCGTGTATGTTGGGTAGGGGAGCGCTGAAAAATATTTTTCTCGCCGAAGAATTGAGTACTGGAACCGCGATTCCCATTGATGAAAAACGGTTTCGTTTTAAGAGTTTTTATGATGAATTTTCGGCTGCGATGGTGATCCAACGGGGCGAAAACGGTGCACTCTCCAATTTGAAGGAATTGTGGCACTATTTTTCCGTTTTCTTCAAATTACAAGATGGAGAATTACGAAATTTATTGAGAATCAATAATTTATATGATTTTCAAACGAAGGTTGAAACTATCTTCCAATGGGAAGGGTAAGTTGCAATCCGAATTCCAACTTGGGAAAATCCTTTGAACCGGATGCGCTTTCAAACAGCGAGTTGATCCGGTATTGCGCATACACGGCAATGATGTCGAAGCCGAAACGAGCGCGCACGCCCCACTGGTATTCCACCATTTCGGTTCTGTCTTGGCTGGTGCGTAGTTTGCTGGCGTCTTCCAATTTATAAGTCGTGTTTTTGCGATTGGAAAAAAGATATCCTGCGTAAATTCCTGTGTCAAAGAAAATTCCATATCCGAATAGACCTCCGGGAGCCACTCTGAATCGCTGGAAGAACTCGCCTTGCAAGAAGCTGCTGCGCGTGTTGAACCGGCTGATTCCCATTCCGTTGTGCGGATAATTGGCTGCAATGTAGGAAGTTTGTACATACCAGGTGGCTCCCAACTCAATGGCAAAGCCGAGTGAGTACCATTTGCAAATGTTTCCTTTAAGTCGAAGGCCGGCAAGGAAAGTCTCTGATTTCCCCCAGTCGATGGTCTTTTCGTTGTTTTTGTCGGCCCTGGCCACGAAGCCCCACGCAATGTAAGGCGCCAGCTTCACTTTCGAATTCACACCCCACGCGGACGGGCGCTCCGTATCCCGGCTGTGAAACGCAATCATCTGCCAGCTGCGCCGAAATCGGACACTGGTAATCTGTCCGTCGTCTTTCGTATTGACACTTGAAGGTCGCTGATACTCAGCCACTTGCCGGTTGTACCAAACGCGCAACGTGGCGCCCGGCTTCAGTCTGTCGCTTGAAACGGGAATGACTCTTTTTGTCTTTGTAATCGTCATTGTTTGATAGGAATTGAGCGTGCCATCTTCATTTTCAATGTGATAGTAAAGTCTGTCCGCGCCTACGGATTCTTCCGGAATCTCAATCAAAAGCGAGCCGTCGGCTTGCGTGGTCAGCAGGATTTCTGATTGGGCATTCTTTTTTTGCGAAACAAAATAGGATGCTTGCGGTACGCCGTAACCGAACTGGTAGTCGTAGTAAGGATACTTGTCGCCCGATTTTTCGAGTTCCTGAATCAGTTGCATATTGGTGAGTTCGCGGTGCGACTGCCAGGCGCAGGCGGCGAAGCCAGCGGTGAGGGGACTTGAGAACGAGGTCCCCGACGCCATTGTGTAAAGGTTCGATTTCGATGGATTGGCCACCATTGCCGTTCCGAAGGCGCAAACGTTGGGCTTGCGGCGACCGTCGGCCGTTGGCCCGAACGAGGTGAACGACGACGGAATCCCCGACGACTCGATGCCGCCTACTGAGAGCACGCTGTCGGCATCGGCGGGCGTGATGAGCGTGTACCAGCTGCGGTCGTCGCCCTCGTTGCCCATCGAGTTGCATACGAGGATTCCCTTGGCCGCCGCTATGTTGGCGGCGCGCGCCACGAGCGAAGTGCCGTCCATCTCGCTCGGCTTGTAGCGGTCAATGCCGTATCCCAGCGAACTGTTGATGATGT
>JAZQOJ010000208.1:0-4775 GCA_045627805.1 Bacteroidales bacterium | reverse complement strand
CGGCCCACGTCGTGGTGGATCAGGTCGTACCAGGTGCTGAACTCCACGGTTCCGTAGTTGGCGATGTTGTCAACCAGCTCGCCGTTGCGGTAAACCTCGTAGTCCATCGCCACCTTGCGTCCCTCGGTCTCGCCGTTCATTCCGACCGTCAGCGTGAAGTCGCTCGCCTCGCCGACCGACGACGCCATACTGTTGGTGTCGATGTCGATCAGCCCATCGAACTCGGCGGCGGGCTCTTCGGGCTCTTCGGCGGGCTGCGCCTCGCCGACGTGGAAGTACAGCGTGTCAACGTCAACCACGCCGGTGGTGTGGCTGCCCGCGCCGCCGATGCGGTCGGTGCCGTTGTACGTGTACGAGAAGTCGGTGCCGCCAGCGCGGTCAACCAGGCGCAGGGCCAGCTCGTACTCGCCCGGAACGTTCCAGGTCGCCGTGATGTGGCTGGCGGTCGCGCGGAAGAAGTTCAGGTAGAAGTAGTCGTAGTCGTAATCGTAAACGGTGAAGGTCGTGCCCGGGATCTCGCCCGTGCCGGAGGCCTGGTCGCTGCCGAACGCCGTGCCAAGTCCGATGGACTCGGTGGAGATGTGCAGCTGTCCGTAGTCGCCCACGTTCGCTACCGGCTCGCCGTCCTTGTACAGCTCGAACTCGATGGCCATCCTGGCCGTTCCGTTCTCGGCGCAGTTCGTGCGAGCGAACAGGTCGGTGCTGAGTTCCGTCTCCGCCGGACCCTCAAGCTCGTCGGCCGTCATCGCGAGGTACGGCTCGCCCATATTGATGTTCAGGTTGTAGATGATGCTGTCGCAGCCCGGATAGTCTTCGAACGGGATGCGCACCGTCTCGTGCGTCGGCTCGGTGTAGGTCTCGCCCGTGACGTCCCAGTAGAAGTAGTCGCCCGCGCCGCAGAGACCGTAGCGGACATTGACTACGGTGGGACGCTTCACCACGAAGTGGACGTTCACGACGCTGTCGCAGCCGTCAACCAGGTAGTGCAGCTCGTAGTCGCCCGCCGCCTCGAAGGTGCCGTTCTCGTTCTCCGTGTCGTAGTAGTACGGCAGCTCGTTGTTGCAGATCACGACGGTGTCGTTCATTCCCATATAGTAGATGTCAACCGCGGTCGAGCCGTACGCCTTGCAGCCGTAAAGGTCGGTGGCCGTCACGGAGTAGGTGTGCAGCCCCACCTCGGCGCCCGCCGTCGTGACGGTCGCGCCCTCGGTCTCCACCAGGCCCGCCTGGGCGTCGGAGCTCCATACGAAGGACGGCTGTACCGCGCTGCTCGTCGCGGTCAGCTCGAACGGAGCGCCCGGACAGCTCGTGTGACGTGCCGCGTCAACCACCAGGTCGTGCAGCGGATGGATGTTCACCGCCACGGAGTCGCGGCTGGTGCCGCAGCCGTTCTCCGCGTAGTACAGCACCCTGGTGCCGTTCCACGTGTCGAAGTCAACGGTCACGGGCATCACGAGCGGCTGCTCGGTGCCTTCCGCGTCGATCCAGAGCCAGCCCTCGCTGTCAACTCCCGCTCCGTTGCCGCTGACGGCCGGAGTGGTGAGCTGCAGCTGGGCTCCCGTGCAAAGGCCCACGTCGGTGCCCAGATCGGCAATCGTCGGCTTGTCGTTGATGGTGATTTGAACGGAATTGGAAATACTCTTTCCACATTGATTTTCGGCTACATAGCGTACAAAGTAGCCGTTGTGGTCGTAACCCAAGGAAGTGTTGATGTCGAATGGGGAGAACTCGCTGTCAGCACGTTCTCCCATTTCCCAGAAAGCAGATGCCGGAGCTCCGTTCTCATCCATTTCAGGAGACGATATCGCAAGTGGTTGCCCATCGCAAATCGCCCTCTCCTGATTCAGAAATCCTATGGTGGGCTTGTCAAGTATGGTCAGTGCCACCGTGTCGCTGTGACTGCTTCCGCAATGTGTAGTGACGGTCGCAAAAAGATTGTAATGGGTACCGAAATGGAACGTCGTTTCTTCATCAATTTGGCTTCCTTCCGATTGTGTAGTGTGCCACGTGATTGTAGGTGTATCTGCACCATCGTATAAAATTTGTGGAGTTAATTCATTGAGCAAAAGTGAATTGCCATCGCAGATTTTAATATCGGGACTCAATTGCGCAACATCGGCCAAGGTGTCCATTTCTAAAACGATGGTGTCGCTGTAACCGTAATCGCAAGTGTTCAATACAGCGTAGCGCAGATAGTAACCGTTGTATGAATAGGGCATATTCAGCGTATCGGTGCATAGTGTGAAATGAATGTTGTCAGCCGATATTTCCCAACCTCTTGAAATCAGGTCTCTTTGAATTCCGGTTTTAATGATTGCGGGAGACTCAATGGCTAAGGGACCATTGGCACAGGTGACAGCAGTTTGCTGAAGGCGGCCAAGCACGGGCGGCGTGTTGACGTTTGCCTCAAAACTGATGGCCGCGGTGGGTTGGCAGATTTCAGTGGTACTGTTGATGCGAACCAGATAGGTGGCATCCTCCTCCAATTCAACGACGAGCGTGGAATCGGTTCCCCTCAGATGATCTCTTTGTACGGAGCCCTCATACCATTGATAGAACGCATTGGTTCCTAATTCGCCATCGGCCGACAGCACGACCGTATTGCCAAGGCAGAGACTGTTGTCGGTTGTTATGCGGGTGGGTGCGACAGAGGGCGTGTCCACTACGACGTTGACAGGAATCCTTTGCTCCGACATACAGCCATAACGCGTGGTCCCGTGCGATGAGTAATGGACGGCTCCCACGAAATCGCCTTCGCTGATGTTGACACCGAAGTCGCCAGCATCGCCGAATTGGCTGATATAGCCCGATATCAGACTGACGTAGCGGTCGCGGGCGAGCTCATCTCCTAACGAGATGCTGGAGAGGTTGTTGCTGTACATATTGAAATTCGCAGAAAGATACAGTGAGATGGGCTGCGATTGCCCGAATGACAACGGATTCGTCAGTTTCAGGCGGCAGGTGTCGCCCGCTACAATGTCAGGAGCAAATGTCTCAACAAGTTGCCAGCCGTCAGCATCATCGGTGTGACCTTGGCAGGACCCTGTACGATAGAACAACTGAACTTCAGGATTTCCTATGGTGGGGGCGTTTTGAGGTACAATGCTTATTGAATCAAGGGTGAAGCTGACGGCGTTGGGATTCAAGTCGAAGAAGGTGCCAGTCCCTGAATTGTAGTCGCCGTATTCGTTTACGGGCTGCAAAAGGGGCGTTTTGAGAAGATGACTCCCGTCGCTTTCCAGCAGATCGGTAGCCGTCGCGGCATAATATGTGCTCGACGAGTCAGCCATCAACAGCCATTCGTCCCAGGACTCGCTCGTTCCGAGAATCAGACTGTCATTTTCGCTGCTGAACCAGGCGATGTGTGGAGTCTCGCCATCCATCGGCATCTCCGCCTCGGCGTAAATGCCGATGGTTTCGCCTTGACATCCAACCCAGGTGTCAATCCCGATGTAGGGATTTGAGATGGGCGTCAGATTGATGTGTACGGTGTCGTAAGGGGAATGGCAAAGGTATCCCACGATTTCTTCTTCGCCCGTTTCGTCGTTGAATCCGGTAATCGGGTTCCGGCAGGCCTTCACGTACAGAATGGTGTTCTCCACCACCTGATTCACGGCGAGTGTGCGTCCTTCTCCCACTTTCTGCGTGCATTCCTCATCGGCATACCAGCAGTAAACGACGTCACTCACCTGATCGGTGCTGGTCACGCTCACCTGGCCGTCGGTGCCGCACTGTATGGTTGTGCCTTGCGCCACGGGCTGCTCCATTGGGGCGACGGTGATGTGTACGGATTTGAGGATGGAGGCGCAAGGGGAGGTGTACCAACCCGCAGTGGTAATGCGGGCGTAGCCGTTGCCAGTTCGGGTGCCGTTGCTGCTGCCCGCGTCGCGCACGCCCGCTTCCGTGTTGATGTGTCCGCTTCCGCCGCCGCCGCCGCGCGCGTCGTCGTAGTTGAAACGTGTTACCGCCGTGGGTACTGTTCCTGCGCCGCCGTACCAGCCGCCACCGCCAGCGCCGCCCCAGTTGTAGAGGTCGTCGCCGATGGCCGCATACTCGTAGCCGATGCCTGCACCGCCGAAGCCAAAACCGCCGTGCCAGGCACTTCCATTGGCGTACTCAATCAGGCCGAAGGCAAGCGAGGTGGAGTAGGCCACGATGTCGCTGGTCGTCTGCGAAGTGGCGATGTCACTACTTGCGCCGCCTCCCATACCAAAACGGTCGGTATTGCCGATGGCGTAAGTGTTGGCTCCCGTAGAATTTCCACCGTTGCTGTTGCCACCGCCTCCATAACCGCCGGCGCAGTCCGGCTTTCCGTCCGAACCACCGCCGCCTGCCACTACCAGCACTGAACTCTGGTATGAGGATAGACTCTTCAGCAGGCCGCTGCGAGTAGCAATGTGCGTCGCGCCGCCGCCGCCGTACTGGCCGTACCGGTAGCCGCCCCCATTGTAGCCGCCGATGTAGTTGTCGCCGCTCTTCGACATTGAACGGCCCGCGCCGCCCACGCAAACATAGAGCGTGGGAATCTGTCCGGGCGCAATCGTCATCGTGCCCTTGGTATAGCCGCCCTTTCCGCCGTAAGTGGAATTGCTGCGGTAGCCGCCCTGCGCGCCCCATACTTCCAGTGTGAGGTCGGTGACATAGTTGGGAATGGATTGCGATTGAACAGAGCCCCTGTAGTCAAAGGTGTATTCTTCTGTAATGAAATCTTTTCGAATGGACTGGACATAAAATGTGGTGTCTTGCCACAAATCTCCCGTATTGAGCGTCGCCGT
>JAZQOJ010000207.1:0-12251 GCA_045627805.1 Bacteroidales bacterium | reverse complement strand
AAACAACAAGAGCAAAGCCGCTGGGAGCCAACAGGATGCAGGCGAAAAGATGGAAGAGATGGCCGACCAGATGGAAATGAATATGCTGGAAAACGAGGAAGAGAACTTGGCGGAAGACATTGAAGCGTTGCGGCAAATTCTGGATAATTTAATGCAAATATCTTTCAATCAGGAAGATAATATGAACACATTGAAGCCGCTGCGCAGTGGTTCGCCGCGCCTCACCGAAGTGATACGCACCCAACACAACATACGCGAGAATATGCAGATGATTGCCGACTCGCTGGATGCGCTCGCCCGCCGTCAATTGGCCGTGAAACCCTTCATCCAGGAAGAAGTAAGCAAAATTGACGACTACCTCGCAGCCGCCCTCGTCTCGCTCAACGACCGCAAATTCAACAACTGCCTCAGCCAGCAGCAGTTCGCGATGACCTCTATGAACAATCTCGCCCTGATGCTTGCGGAATCGATGAAGGAGATGAAACAAAAGCAGAGCGAATGCAAAAACTGCAAAAACAAGAAGAGCGGAAACGGCTCGTGCAACAAGCCCGGCGGCAAAGGCAAAACCAAGTCGGCCCGTGAACTGCAACAGCAACTCAACCGCCAGATGGAAGCACTCAAGCGCTCAATGGAGCAAGGCAAACAGGAAGGCAAGCAGGGGCAAGGCGGTCAGCAAATGAGCGAACAGCTAGCCCGAATGGCGGCGCAGCAGGAAGCCATCCGCCGAATGATGCAGGAATACCAAGACGGATTGAAATCGAAAAACGGCGTCGGCGACAAGTCGATTGAACAGATGATTCAGGATATGGAAAAAACGGAGAAAGATCTCGTGAACCGCATCATCAACACCGAGACCATCAACCGACAGAAGAAAATCGAGACGAGGATGCTGGAGAGCGAACGGGCGCAAATGCAGCGCGACCAGGACGAGAAGCGCGAAAGCACGGAAGGCCGCGACATCCGCAATCCCAATCCTCCAAAGGAATGGAATATGGACCGCAAAACACAGCAGCAGACGGAAATGCTCAAAACCATTCCCGCCAACCTCAATTACTATTACAAAGAAAAAGTCAACCAATATTTTTACAATATAGAATAATATAGTATAGAAAAAAATATAGAAATTATGTATAATATTGAATTAGAACACATTACGCTTCACAACGCCCAGAATGAGGTTTTGAAGGCGTGCGAGAACATTTGCGATACCTACCATCTGGAAGACCAATTCGGCGTAATCTCTTTCGGGATGCACGAGCTGGTATCGCTTTTGGAAAGAAGCAGCAACAGCCAGGATTCCACATTCTCCATCAGTTTTTTCATTGATGCCGACAAAATTTCCGTGCAGGTACTGAATTTCAATGAGTTGCAAGAAGTTGCACAATGGATTTCCAATGCCAAATTGGAGGATGCCGACACCACGGCGTACACCGTTGCCACGCTCACCGACAAGTGCGAATTGCTTCAGGATGGCAAGGAATTGAGACTGGAAATAGAAGCCAGCCCCGTTTTCGACACCTTCAATCGCACAACGGTATTGCAGCAGGAGGCCATTCGCAAAGAAGAAAAGGCACGTCGTTTCTAATCAAAAAACTGAAGTAGTGAAAAACATAGAAGAAATTTTTGAGCAGCTCACAACCAAACGTGAGCCCATCAACTTATACGAACCCATCCACTACACTTTGTCGCAAGGCGGGAAGCGTTTGCGCCCACGCCTGCTACTGATGTCGGCGCGCTTTTTCGGGGCAGACGAACAGGCGGCTCTCTATCCTGCGTCAGCATTTGAAATGCTGCACAATTTCACGCTCATCCACGACGACATTATGGACAATGCGCCCATCCGCCGCGGGAAACCCACTGTTTACCGCAACTGGAACGGCAACATCGCCATTCTGTCGGGCGACGCCCTCGCCACGATGGCCATCCAGCAGATACTCAACACGCCCGCCAGCCCCGAAGTCATCATAACGCTGACCCGACTGCTGGCACAGACATCCATTGAAATTTGCGAAGGTCAGCAAAAGGATTTGGACTTTGAGACGGAGGCGAACGTAACCATTGACGACTACATCCGGATGATCCGCTACAAGACGGCCGTACTGCTGGCCGGCTGCTTAAAGGCGGGTGCTGTGTTGGCCGGCGCTTCGGAGCACGATCAGGAAGCCATCTACCAATTCGGCATCTACGTTGGGCTGGCCTTCCAACTGGAAGATGACCTTCTCGACGTTTATGGCGACGATGCTGTCTTCGGGAAAAATGTGGGCGGCGACATTCGCGAGAACAAAAAAACCTACCTGTACTTGCGCGCGTTGCAAGATGCCAACGAAGAACAGCGCAAAGAACTTTTACACTATTTTTCTTCCACTGATTTTGATGAAAAAGAAAAGTTCGCAGCCGTCACATCTATTTACAACCAATTGGAGATCAGGAAAAAGACAGAAGAACTGATAAAAGATTTCGCTGAAAAAGCCCACGCAGAAATCCGCAAAATTGAAGTCGGCGACGAAGCTGCCAAACAGCCCTTCCTTGACCTCGCTGTTGAATTAAGCACCCGCAAGAAATAATGAGTTCGGTTTTTCAACAGAGAAAAAGCACTATTATTGGCTTCATGCTGTTGATTGTCGGCGTGTACCTCATCCGCTTGTTCGTTTTGCAAGTGGTTGACAGCTCGTACAAAGAG
This sequence comes from Bacteroidales bacterium, assembly GCA_045627805.1. GTDB lineage: Bacteria > Bacteroidota > Bacteroidia > Bacteroidales > WCHB1-69 > UBA1756. The sequence goes on along the minus strand of JAZQOJ010000207.1, from coordinate 9,571 downwards.
AAAGCGGCGAAAAATGCCATCCGGGAGATCACCATCACACCTCCGCGCGGAATGATTTACGACCGCAACGACTCTCTCATTGTGTGCAACGAAGTGGCTTACGACCTGATGGTCATTCCCAAAGACGTGAAGGATTTCGACACCACCGACCTTTGCAACATTTTGGAAATCGACAAGGAAGAGCTCATCAAGCGGCTGGAGAAGGCCAAGACCTACTCGCCCATTCTTCCCTCCGCCATTGAGCAACAGATGTCGAAAGAGGATTTCGGCTATTTGCAGGAAAAAATGCACAAATTTCACGGTTTTTTCGTGCAGAACCGCATTTTGCGAAACTACCCCATTCCCGCGGCGGCTCACATTCTGGGCTACATCGGGGAAGTCACCGACGAGCAGCTGCGCGAAGACAGCTATTACCAGTTGGGCGACTACATCGGAATCAGCGGAATTGAGAAATCGTACGAGGAAGAGTTGCGCGGCGTGAAAGGCAAGCGAATGGTGCTGGTGGACGTGCGCAACCGCGAGCAAGGACCGTACAAGAATGGAGAGGAAGATATCGCCGCCGTTCCCGGAAGTCCGCTGTGGAGCACCTTGGATATGGAATTGCAGCAGTACGGCGAAAAACTGATGGAAGGGAAAAAAGGCAGCATTGTGGCCATTGAACCCGCCACGGGCGAAATCCTGTGCATCGTTTCATCGCCCAGTTACGATCCGAACCTTTTAGTTGGAAAAAACAGAAGCAAGAACTACTCAAAGCTGTTCCGCGACAGCGTGAACGTGCCGCTCTTCAACCGCGCGCTGAAGGCCTGCTATCCTCCGGGCTCCACTTTCAAACTGGCCAACGGACTCATTGCCGAACAAGAAGGCGTGCTTTCGCAATACACCGTTTACGGCTGCAATGGAGGTTATAGCATTGGGAACCACGTCGTGGGATGCCACCATAGCGGCCCCACCAACTTGGTTTCCGCTGTACAGCACTCGTGCAATACTTATTTCTGCCGTGCCTTTTACAATACCGTTTCCAACCGTAAATACCGCAACATTCAAAACGGATATCAGGCGTGGAAAAACCATATCAACCAGATGGGCTTCGGACAGAAATTCAACACCGACCTTCCCCACGAATCGAAAGGCATCATTCCCAGTGTGGAATATTTCGACAAGAAATACAAAGGGCATTGGAACGGAAACTCCATCGTTTCGATGGGAATCGGGCAGGGCGAAGTGGGAAGCACCCCCATCCAGATGGCCAACCTGATTGCCATCATCGCGAACCGCGGATACTATGTCCGACCACACATCATCAAGGCGATTGGAACAAAAAACACGCCCAATCGGCGATACACGCAGCGAATCAACAGCGGCATCGAGCCGCAATACTTTGCCCCTGTGATTGAAGGGATGCGTCTTGCGATTGCGCAAGGAACGGGAACGCTGGCTAAAATCGACGGAATTGAGATCGCGGGCAAGACGGGCACGGCGCAAAACCCGCACGGTGCCGACCATTCCGTTTTCGCCTGCTTCGCCCCCGTATCGCAGCCCAAAATCGCCGTTTTCGTCCTCGTTGAAAATGGCGGATGGGGCGGCACCGTGGCGGCACCCATCGCCAGCTTGATCGTGGAATACTATCTCAACCGCGAAGTGAAAAGAACCGACTTGGAAAAGCGAATGACTTCGCTACGACTTATTAAAAAAACAGAATGTACGGAATAGAAAACAGAAGCAAATCATCAAAAGGACCCGACCGATACCTGGTGCTCTTCTATGTGGCGCTGGTCGTCATCGGATGGCTCGCCATCTATTCCGCCTCCTACGACGGACTGTCAGAGTTACGCACTTTCGACTTCTCCCAGTCGTACGGCCGGCAGCTCATTTGGATTATCCTGTCGGGCATTTTCGCCATCTCCATACTTCTTATCGACACCAAAATCATACAAAGCTACGCCTACCACGTTTACCTATTCTGTATGCTACTCATCTTCTCCGTAGTATTCCTTGGCACCGAGATTTCGGGAGCCAAGGCGTGGATCCGAATCGGCAGTTTCTCCATACAACCCATTGAATTTGCGAAATTTGCGACAGCGCTGGCCCTGGCAAAATTCTTCAGTGAAGGCAAAACCGCCTCCGAACGACGAAAACTATGGTTCTCCGCCTTCGCACTGATACTCATCCCTTCCGCCATCGCCATTCTGCAAAAAGACACGGGCTCCGCGCTCGTCTTCTTCTCATTCATCATCCTCTTTTACCGTGAAGGTTTCAGCACGACAACGCTCCTGTTCGGCATCCTCGCCATCATACTCTTCATCTTCACTATCTGCTTCAACGAACTCTACACCCTGGCTTTCCTTCTGGTGCTGCTCATTGTGGCCTGCATCTTCTTTAACGGGAACAAGAAAAACATCATCCGCAGTTTCATCGTCTTCGCCAGTATGGTGACGTTTGTCTTCGCCGTCAACATCGTTTACAACAATGTGCTGCAAGACCACCAGAGGCAACGTATTGACACGATTTTCGGGAAAAGCGCCGACCCGAAAGGCGCCGATTTCAACCTCAACCAGTCGAAAATCGCCATCGGATCGGGCGGATTCTTCGGCAAGGGCTACCTCAAAGGCACCCAAACCAAACTCAACTTCGTGCCCGAACAAAGCACCGACTTCATCTTCTGCAGTATCGGAGAAGAATTCGGCTTCATCGGCAGTCTGACTGTCATCGGACTTTTTATGGCATTAATAATCAGGACCATACTTCTTGCTGAAAAAAGCAGAAACGAATTTACGCGAATATACGGGTACGGCGTAGCGTCGGTATTTTTCTTCCATTTGGTCATCAATATTGGAATGACCATCGGACTGGTACCCGTCATTGGAATCCCATTGCCTTTTATAAGTTATGGAGGATCAGCACTTTGGGGATTTACGATTTTGCTATTCATATTTATTAAATTAAGCGCGGAAAGTTGATATGGGGGCGAAAAAGAGGAAGAAGATAAGGGTAGAAAACGATGAGGATGCTCCGAATCAATGAACAAATCGAAAGGGAAATTCATTATATGTTTATAGATTAGAAACAAATATTTGAATTTTTGTAACAAAAAGAGAAACCCGCCGTAAAAAGAGTGCTGTAAGATAGAAAAGATTGATTTTCAATAGAGAAGAAAGAAACCAAATATAATAATTATGAAATTTATTGTTTCACGCAATGAACTGTACAAAAACCTCAGCGCCATCAGCGGAGTTTTGAGTACGAACAACACGATGCCCATTCTGGACAACTTTTTGTTCACCATTCAGGGCAACCAGCTCACAGTAACGGCCTCCGACTTAGATTGTACGATGAGCGCTGTGATTGAGTTAAACAATGTGGATGGCGAAGGTTCCATCGCGGTTCCTTCCAAAACATTGTTAGACACCTTGAAGCTGATGTCAGAGATTCCGATCGTGTTCAGCACTATTGAAGACGGAGACAAGACAATGCTGAAATTCTCAGCAGCCGACGGCGAATACAACGGACATTGTTTCTCCGGAAACGAGTATCCCGCCATCAAACAGCTGGGCGACAGCAGCAGTTTTGAAATCGAGGCCAACATTTTGCACAAAGCGATTTCCAAAACGCTGTTTGCCACTGGCAATGATGAATTGCGTCCCAATATGATGGGGGTCTTCTGCGAATTGAACGAAGACAACATCACCTTTGTGGCCACTGATGCCCACAAACTGGTAAAATACAGAAGCACGGCCGTACAAACCACGTCGCCCACAAGCTTCACGCTGCCCAAGAAACCGCTTCAGCAATTAAAGAATGTCATCGCAGGTTCTACTGAAAAAGTTCGCGTGGACTACTCCGCTGAAACCAATTACATCCGTTTCAGTTTCGGCAATATCGTGCTCTATTCGTCGCTGAAAGAAGGAAACTATCCTAATTACAGAGCGGTTATTCCGAGCAACAGCGACAAGACCTTCGTCGTTTCGCGCGATGCGTTCCTGCTGGCCATCCGCCGCGTGAGCAACTACGCCAACCAGTCAACCTACCAGATCCGCGTGTCACTCTCCGACGAAAGCGCAAGCATTTCCGCTGAAGACATCGACTACGCAAGCAACGCAAAGGAAACCATCGTGGGCACCTACGCTGGCGAACCGATGGAAATCGGTTTCAACTCACGATTCCTCCGCGAAATCCTGGAAAACATCGACGCAACCGAGGTGCAGCTCGAAATGTCACAACCCAACCGCGCCGCTATCCTCTACCCCGTCGATCAGAAGGAAGACGACCCCGAAAATCTGCTTATGCTGATTATGCCCGTTATGTTGAACAACTAATTTTGTCAACACAAACTCTATAACGAAGCGGATACCTTTTGGCATCCGCTTTTTATTTTTGGAATTATCCATTATAGTCTTGCTGATTTTTAAAGATCTTCTGATAAGGGGAATTATCCGCATAGCGGAATATCCTCTCAACATATCGCAACACACTGATTGTCAGTTTACAGCTTATTAAAAGAAAACTCGCTTTGCCAGACAATCTTTTCCATTGTTATTTCATTATGAAACAGTAAGAAAAAGAAAAATTTCCTGATCATTTCCTCGAAATTTCCTGCGCATTTCCTATTTCACGCCGCAGGCGGCATTCGTCCATTTCACTGTTCAGACAAAATCCAAAACCTCAGTTCTCAACTTTCAGTTATCGTTTCTCAACAATTAAGCCATTCATCCAATTAACCGTTTAACCGACGTTAACCGTTTCCACGTCTCATCATTCCCCTTATCTGAAGTTCCTAAAATTTTCGGTGTATCAATCAACAAGACTTGCGACTTCCCCTTAATCAAATCACTGTTCACTAATCACTGATCACTGTTCACTAATATCATTTACAAAATAAAAGGGACAATTCCGTAATGTATTAAATGGTATGACATTTCAGGAAAAAATAGTATTTTTGCATTGATTTTTCAAGATTCCGTTGACGGACTTTGCGGAAGCACGAAAAATCAAAACATTGATTCATTATTCATACAAAGTCCTTTTGAAACTATGAAAAAATTTATTGTATTATTATCTTTAAGTTTCTTATTTGCAGTAACTTCCAATGCCTGTGTGAAAGACCATCCCATCACCATCGACCAACTTCCGCAAACTGCACAACAATTCATCAAAGCACATTTTTCACAGTTGAAAGTATCAGTCATTATGGCTGACAACGACTCGTTCGACGTGCTTTTTGAGAACGGATACAAAGTAGATTTCGACAAAAAAGGCAACTGGGAAGAGGTTGACTGCCTTAACGACACCGTGCCGGTAAGCATCGTGCCGCCCGCCATCCAAAATCACGTGAGATCCCATTATACCAACAATTACATCGTTGAAATTGCCAAAGACAACCGCAAGTACGACGTGCAATTGAACAATGGGCTTGATTTGGAATTCGACAAAGACGGGAAATTTCTCCGCATCGACGACTAAGTTTAACGCGCAAACATCACTACCGACGGGTTGATGCCTACCTCTCTTTTCAGCTGGCATCGACCCGTTTTGTCATATATGTACACATCGCCGTTGGTGGTGTAGTTGCCCGCATCGGTAAGCACAACCCAGCTTCCGTCGGGCGAGACGGCAATTCCGTAAGGTGTTTCAATAGTGGTTCCGTCAGTAATAAATTGCTGGTTCACAATTTCTTCCGTCTGCACATTGAGTACTTTCACCTCCGATTGCATCGTAGCATAATCGTAATTATAGAAATAGCAAAAATTGCCTGCGATGTCGAAATTGGTGACCCCGAAGTCGAAAGTCTGCACCACCTCGTCGGTGCGGGAGTCGATGCGCTGGAAAGCGGGCGCGACATCGCCATAATTGCCGCTTGAAAGGAGATAGACATCGCCGAAATCGTCGCATTTCATCCGCATCGGGTTGCACACCACCGTAATGGTTTTCAGCAGAGAAAAATCTTCCAAATCGAACACCGAGACCGTGTTGTCGTAATTGGGATAATCAAGGCCTCCGGAATTGGCGACATAGAGTTTGTGATTGCACACGCAAACCGCGTCGGGATTGCGGCCCGCCTGACGAGTGGCAGTCACCTTCATAGTGGCGGTATCAATCTGGAGCACAGAGCCATCGTAACAACTCACATAGGCATATTGCTGCTCGAACGCGATTTTGCGGGGCTGCTTTCCGGGCAGCCGGATTTGCGTCAGCGAAACCGCATTGCGATCCATAATCTCAACGGTTTCCGAAACGTTTACAACCACATAAATTTTACCGCCATACTGCGCCAAATCGGTTCCCGTATCGCCCAGTCCGCGCCGGTTGGCCGCCAAGAACACGTCATCCCGCACTTCGCCGTTGAACGGCACGAACGACAGCGTGGAATTGTTCATCTGCCATAATCCTTCATTCAACACGAAAAAACCATCTTCTAAGGCAACGACGGGTAATTCTGGTGGCATTGGGTCTTTGCAACCTGCACACAGCAAAGTCAATAAAACAATCACTCCATAAATCGCCAGTCTGTTTCTTTTCATTTGTTCGCAATTGAAGACATTTCCATTACATTTTCACCACTTTCTGATAAGAAACACTTCCATCAGCAAAATAGATTCTAAAAGCGTATACTCCTGATTTCCAATCAGATGTATTTAACAAGTATGATTGTAGGACATTATTTGCACTATAAATCATCTTGCCATTCACATCAAAAACCTCAACTTTGTGAATCTCTTTTTGAGCACTACGGAGAGTGCATTGTTCCATACAAGGATTCGGCCAAGCATACACTGCATTCTGATAAGCCATTTCATTTACTTGGCTTGGCGTCCAGCCATTAAGGATGGCGACACCCGTAAGGTCAAAGCCACCACTGGCGAAATTTGTGGGGTACGGATCATTGACTATGTGACCATTCTTGTCAATGGTTGCATACTGCGGATTGACACTGCCCACGGCATCCACGATGCGCACGTGGGTCACATTGTTGATGTCCAGATTGCTGTATCCATCCAATTCTTCAAGATCGAACGGCGTGCCCCAACCAGCACAGTATTTTCCTGCCAAATTATGCAACAATGTTGCATCCACACTTCCCGCATTGTCAATCTGCTCGTCAATGGGCGTATTGGAAACCGATGGGAAACGGTAAAAATGAGTGCCATCGGAGCTCACTTCCACAAAGGCGAGTTCCAAAAAAATATTGTTGAGCGAGTTTTCAAATACTGCGAAATCGTATCCAGTACCATTGGCAATAGGCTGATTAAAAGTCAAGACGGCGATTCCTCCGTCACCCAAACTTACTGCATCAGTGCTGACAGCAGTGGCAGGGCCCACTCCAGCAGACTCCGAACCAAACGAAGCAAGCAAAGTCGGAGATGCAATATCTTGATATCCACGTTCAATCGTGCATTCGGAGGCCCAACCCAGAATGGCTTCGTTCTCACAATGGATAGCTTGGCAGCCTTCGGTTCCCACAACGCCATCAAAAGCAGTTGCTTCTGGACTCGGCAGCGAAACTGGCAGAATTTCAGCCGTCCAAATATAATTATAGAACTCATCGGAAATTCCGCAACTCTCATCGCCCCACTTTACAAGGTCACCATCATACACATATTGATCCATAAAACCATTCATTGCCGACATTCCATTGATGTTGTACATCCACCAACTTCCCTGAAGAGAAAGGTCATAGGTGCCATTCTGGAATGTAATATCGCTCATCATTGACCCGTTGGCGGCATAACTGAAACGGCCGTCATAAATGGCGATGGTGTGCATCAAGTCAGCCACCAGGGCACTGTCCCCATCGAAATGCACTCCCCAAGCGAAAGCCATTTCCGGAGCACACCAGTTGACAGCCAGAATCGCACTATGGGTCCCATTGCCAACCCAATAAAGGATGTCTTCGGTCGAGATTCCTGCATCTGCTGGAACTTCCTGAGCATTAGGATCCTCAGGATAATAGATGTTGTCGGTTGGAAGTGTGCAGTCGCCCCACTCGCTCAACTCGAAATAGGCTCCATCGCTCAACGGATCCGAAATCCCGCTCGCCCAATCACCATTCACAGTGTACATCATCATTCCACCTGAAATCAAATAATTGAGTGTTCCATTATTGTAGCCGCAATCGTTGATGAAACCACCGCTGTATGTTATCGTGAAATTCTGATCAGCGGCGGCGATATCGTCCAGAAGGTTCTGTATGGTTGCGACTCCATCAAAACGATAGCCGTAAGCCACGCCGCCAGGTGTGCCATTCCCACAAAAGAAGAAGACGGCAACCACCTCACTATGTCCTTGACCCACCCAGAACTGAATGTTTTCCGATGGCACGTCACGCGTGTTTTTAACCGGAATGGGGTTCTGCATCTGATGCCTCATCTGCTCGTTTTGAGCAAAAAGACTGACACTGAATGAAACAAGCAATAAACACAATAGTTTTTTCATAATTTTGAAAATTAATAAATTAAACAACGTGCGTATCATTGCTTTGGGGAAACCTAAAAGAATCTGAAGAATCATCTTCCGTGTTGGCCTATCTCCCGAAGCTGTACACTATAAAATCTTACGGCAGGTTTTCTGACTTGTCTCGCTCCAAGCGCCTTCCCATTGTAAACAACAGTGACTTGATGCTTGCAGTTTTTAGAGACTTACAGCAGCGGGTACTGTGCAGGAATCTCACCTGCTTCCCTCTCGAATCTCACAAGGAAATTCTCACCATAAAATCGGCGGCAAAAATACAATTTTTTTTGAGAAATATTCTTTCTATTCTAAAAAAATGTTTTTTTCTTTCGTTTTGTTGATTGAAAAGACTTCGACTTGTGAGAATATTTTCCAATAATGGGAATTATCCGCATAGCGGGATAACCGCTCAACACATCGTAAGTCCCGAATTGTCAGTTCACAGCTGTTCAACTTTCTTTTTTCCTTGAGAAAAAGAAAGTTGCTCAATAAAAGAAAACGGAGCTGCATCATTTTGTCTTGCAGCGAGCACAACCTCGGAGAGGTTGAATTCCTATAACCCCAGATAAGTGTAGCGCAATCTGGGGAATGAGAGCAGCACTGGAGAAAGGCACCTGGGAGAGGTGCGACACCTTTTAGTAGCATCTCTCCGAGATGCCGGGTGTTGGCACACGCTCGCTCACCCCACATCGCGGACTTCGTCCTTATGTGGGGTTGCGCCGTAGTCACATCCTTCCCGGATGTGACTACGGCGCAACCGCTTCATTGTGAAAAACGATTGATGGCCGCAGCCAAACAATCTTTTCTATTGTTATTTCATTATGAAACAGCAAGAAAAAGAAGAATTTCCTGCGCATTTCCTATATCACGCCGCAGGCAGCATTCATCCATTTCACTGTTCAGACAAAATCTAAAACCTGTTCTCGTTGTTCTCGTCAGTTCTCGTTTCTCCTTTCTCGTTTCTCAACAATTAAGTCCATTCATCCCATTAACCGTTTAACCGACGTTAACCGTTTCCACGTCTCATAATTCCCCTTATCTGAAGTTCCTAAAATTCTCGGCGTATCAATCAACAAGACTTGCGACTTCCCCTTAATCAAATCACTGTTCACTAATCACTGATCACTGT
>JAZQOJ010000206.1:0-18170 GCA_045627805.1 Bacteroidales bacterium | reverse complement strand
TCTTCAAAGTCCGTAAGTACGCTTTCTGCTCATCGGTAATGCGGTAACTTTCGCACGCTTTCTGAATGGTTTTGTTGTGCACCCACGTCGATAACCGATTCCGCTCAAGGTAAGCCACGGTCGCGCTCCACTGCTTTGCCAGCGCAGTCGCGAAAAACCACGCGACCATCATATTGACGTAATAATCGTTGTCGGCGGTTGGTGCGATTTTGGCGACCGAGCGCGCCCCGTCTCTACACGCCGCCGCCGGAATCTCCAGATATTCTGGCTTGAAATCATCGTCGAGGAAATGGCTCATCAGCATTTCGATTCCGAAACGGCAGGTGTAGGTGTGCGACGAAGCACTCCACTCGCGAATCTTGTTGATGAGTTCCGCCTTGTGCTTCTTGAACACTTTGGGCGACATAATGTCGCACACCGCCCAATTATCGACAAAGGGAAGAAATTTGTCGGTTTGCTCTATGCACTTTCCGTAATCTTTCATTTCCGAAACCAGCAGTCCGTGCAGCATATTTTCGTCGTAATAGCGATGCGGAAGCTGTTGCATAAATTCCTTGTGTTCAGTGTTTTTGATGTATTCTTTGGCGAGTTTTCGCACGAGAGGCACGCGCACGCCGATGAAACTTTCCGTTGGCACGCCCGGCGTGAGCTTCGCCTGAAACGCTGCGTAGTTTTTGTCTTGCAATTCGAAAAGTCGGTTCTGTATTTCCATAGTCGAAAATTAGTTTTTTCGTTTCTTGTTCTAAATGATTGTTGTCGATTATTTTCCCTCTTTTTTCGGAAACCAGCCCTTTTCAACACGTTTTTTCTGCTGAAAAAGTTCAAGAATGCTCCAAAAACAGGAAAAAGCGAAGATGCCCAAAAGAATGGACATTTGTATGTTTTTGACGCATAAAGAAGCTATCGCTCCGAGAATGCCGACAAGGGCGAACATCCACCAGCATTGGGTGCCGAGATGATATTCCGCTTTGATGACAATGGGATGAAAAAGTCCGATGAGTAAAAAACTCGCCAGTCCGATGATGATGCCAGAAAAATTCATTCGCTTTTAATAATGTTTTTTATTGTTTCAAATTTCGCAAGTTCGTAATTGATTTTGATTGACTTACGATCTGTGTTCGTATAAATCGGTATGTGAAAGCAGGATCAATTATAATGGGGTGCCACGCAAAAAGTGTGGCAAAAATACGCCAGTTTTTTGAATCTTCATCTTATTATGACAAAAAAATCCCTGAATCATTCCTTATCGTCTTGCTGATTTGTGGCTTGACAACTTTTGGACCTTCGGGAATGGGTGAATGCTGCCTTCGTCGTGATATAGGAAATGCGCAGGGGATTTTTCTTTTTCTTACTGTTTCATAATGAAATAACACAATTTCGTTCTCGTTGTTCTCATCGTTCTCGTTTCTCAACAATTAAGCCCTTCGTCCATTCATCCCATTAACCGTTTAACCGACGTTACCCGTTTCCACATCTCATAATTCCCCTTATCTGAAGTTCCTAAAATTTTCGGCGTATCAATCAACAAGACTTGCGACTTCCCCTTAATCAAATCACTGTTCACTAATCACTGATCACTGTTCACTCATATCATTTACAAGATGAAAGGAGATAATTCCGTTTTTTTTATGTATATTTGCAGCGTGCAAATCTGAGGTTTGCAATCGAAAAAAAACATTTATTGGGCACACATAATTCAAAAAAATGAAAAAAATTATCGTTTCCGTATGGCTCCTTGCGGCCGTAATGTTGTTTGTATCTTGCAATCAGAAAGCCGAACAGGCGGCTCCGGCCGAAACTGCCGAGGCAGCCAACGCCTTTGTGGGCACCACTTGGATGGCCTGCCACACCCAGTTCGACACCCTTCCTGACACGCTCAATATCTACACCTCCGACGTGGTGATTAAGTTCTTGGATGCACAGAACGGCGTGGCATTCAGTAACCACCGCATCTTCGTCAACAGCGCACCCGCATTGGACGCCGACCCGGTTCGCACGCCTTTTACCTACACTTTGCAGGATGACGGGGGCAAGATGGTGCTCGATTTCGGCAAGGAAGACACCGTGCACCACTTCCCGCGCTACGTTGAAAACACGTTCCAGTTCGATTCGCAGTCGCACACCCTTACCACCTTCGCTTCCAACAACACGCAGCTGGAACGCTATTTCGAGGTCAAATAGTTCCGGTTATTCGCTTGCAATCAATCTGCGATGAAACGACTGCGACAGTATGTGGGAATCATCATTGCGCTGGTGGGCTACTATGTGGTTCACGAGGGCGCACATCTTGCGTATGCTGTGTCGCACGGCCTTTTCCGGCAGGTGAACCTGATGGCTTTAGGCGTACAGATTGATGTCTTCCGCGAACAGATGTCGGATGTGCAGTTGGGCTGGTTCTGTCTGGTCGGGCCGCTCGCAACTTTTGTGGCTGCGTGGCTGATGGTGCTGTCGAGCAAGCGGATTTGTGCCTTGAAAAGCAAGATTTTAAGAGCCGTCTGCTGGTACGGCACGCTCATTCTGCTGCTGCTCGACCCGCTCTATCTGAGCGTGATTTACCGTTTTGTGGGTGGTGGCGATATGAACGGAATCCGGCTTCTGCTGCCCGAAACGGCGGCGGCGATTGCTTTCGGAGTCGTTTTCGTGCTGCACGCCGTGGTGGTGTGGAAAGTCCTGTGGCCGCGCTACACGCGGTCGTTCGCCGAGGTGAAAAACTAAACCAGAAACATTTTCCCGTTGCCTATCGGATTTTGATGAAGAGCTTCGTAAAATCTAGTAGGATGGCTGGAATAAGTAAAAATAGAAATTCCAACAAAAAATATGAAACAAATCACCTTTCTCTTTATGTTTGCCGCTACAATCCTGATGGTGCAAGCGCAGGATGAAAACGACAAGTCGGCGTGGAAAACGCAACTGCCGCGCCACGACATCCAGTTCGGTATCAGCGACCCCTGCTTGTCGGGATTTTTCACGGGAAGTTATCCCATCGGAGGAATGAAGGATCCCTTTTGGGAAGATTACAATACCCCGCACACTTGGTTCTCGGAATATGATGAGTATCGCACTGCTACGCAAACTACTGGCACACTGCATTTTAGTTATGTTTATCGTGTGGCCAAATGGTGCTCCGTCGGTGCGACCGTTTCGTATGTGGGCTTTTTCAGCAAAACTCGCGACCGAATCACCAACGACGTTTTGGGACACTCGTCCGAGCACTACATCACCGTGATGCCAACGGTGCGCTTTTCGTGGTTCAACCGTCCGTGCGTAACGATGTATTCGGGATTGGCCGGCGGGCTGGGAATCGTTTGCCAAGAAAGTCGTTACGGAAGACCGGATAGGGACTCCCTCTTTTACAGCTCGCACACTTGGCCGACGTGGGCGGCGCAGGTCACGTTGTTCGGCATTCAGGCCGGCCGCAAGTGGTACGGATTTGCTGAAATCGGAGCGGGCTCGCGCAGCACGCTCACTGCCGGCTTCGGCTATCATTTTAATCGTGGAAAGGTGGAAAAGTGAAATGGGGAATGGACGAAAGGATGGGGCGGTTAAATTCGGTTAAACGTGAAAACGGTTAACATCGGTTAAATGGTTCAACAAATCAACAATTCAGCAATAAAAACATTATGAAAAAATCAATCTATATCATTGCGCTTTTGGCCATCGTCTTTTGCGGTTGCGACAAAGGCGACAAGCGGGAGCCGCTCACTGAGCGGGGAATGCAGATCTGCAACACTTGGAAAGAAGTCACCCATTCCATCATCCAGGATGTGACGGCGCAGATTTTTTACCTGAACGACTGGATTCAGGCCGATGAAAGCGAACGCCCGGTGTTGGAGAAATATTATTTTTCAGATGGATATGATTATTTTTCAGATGGATATGTTCTTGACAAAGGCGACGGAGTTTATGAAATCTACAGGGGCGCTGGTTCTTTGTATATGCTGGTGAATACGTACGGAACCGAACTCTCACAGTCGGGGGCGGTGTGGGAAATCCACAAGAAACTCGGCTATAGTTTTCAAGCATACAGCTATGCCATTCCGGCATTCGTCAGTGAGCCGGAGAACGTGTTTTATATGACATACTTGGGCGGCAATTCGTGGGAATTTGTTATGGACAGCGCGACCAGTGCGGGCAGTTCCCTTGACCTGACCATCCGGGTTCCCGGCATTTCCACGCCAGTGGAGCTTTTCTCGCATTGTTTTTCGGTAGAAGGCAACGGCTCTTACTGTTATTCGGAAATGGATGAGAATTCTGTGCCGGATATTGTCTCATTGCAATTCGATGTGCAGGAAGATTTGGTGAACGGGTTTTCGCAGGACGACTATTTGGCTTCCACACACTATTGGGATGCCGGTAAAGTGTCACTCGCGGCAAAGAAACAAGGCCGCGACGACATCGACGTGCTCGTGGAGTACATTGGTGGCGGAAGTACGAACATTTCGTACCGCGGCGTGACGGAACAATGGTGATTCCCTTACGGATGTCGGCTATGCACAATTCCATTTCCTAAAATAATTAATCATCTCAATATGAAAAAGTTACTTATGATTTGTTTAGCAACCATCGCAATGCAGGCGAATGCGCAAACGCTCGTCGCCTACTTTTCCGCCACTGGCAACACAAAAAAGGTGGCCGAAGACATCGCCCGCGTCGGCGGCTTCGAACTCTGGCGCATCGAGGCCTACGAACCTTACACTGAGGCCGACCTCGACTGGCGCAACAAGCAGTCGCGCTCATCGCTCGAAATGGCCGACCCCAACGAGCGTCCCACGGTGAAAGCGTGTACCTACATTGAACCTTACGACACCATCTACGTCGGCTTCCCCATTTGGTGGGGCATCTGTCCGCGCATCATCCAGTCGTGGATCGACAACAACGAGCTCGACGGCAAAACGTTGATCCCGTTCGCCACCTCCGGCAGTCAGGGCATCGAAACCGCGGTCAAGTTCCTCCGCGAAACCTACCCGCAGTACAATTGGCAGGACGGCAAGCTGCTCAACGAATACACCGACGAGAGTTTGCAAGAGTGGGTGAGGGTTCGGTGAAACGGTTAAAATCGGTTAAACGGTTAATGTCGGTTAAACGGTGAAATTCGGTTAAACGGCGAAACGTGAAAACGGTTAATTGGATGAACAGGCGGCCTCTGCTCGAGTTTTTTTGATTTATAAAAGATTATGTTTGAAAATACGAATAATGTCATTGTAAAAGGCGGTTGTTTCACGGAAGAAACCGAGTTGAAAGACATCTTGAAATATCCCGTGAATATTTTGTACGGTCCTAACGGAAGCGGCAAAACCACGATTTCCCGCTGTCTCGCCTCTCTTAAAGACCGGGCAGGTTTGGAGGGGTACTCCGCCCATCTGCCCAATGTCGATTCTGCGGAAATCAGCGATTCGGTTTTCGTTTTCAACGAGGATTTCATTGAGGAAAATGTCAAAATCAAGCGCAATGGGCTGAAAGCGATGCTCATTTTCGGCGAGGACAATCAGAATCAGGAACACGAGGAAAAGTTGGAGCTGGAAATCAAAGAGTTACAGGACAAGTGTGACCGTTTGTCTCAATCCATAAATCGTGTTGAAGAGGAAAAAGGGAAACTGGCATCAAACCTGATATCCATTATACAAAACGGGTATGAGTATGATGATATGAATATCAGGGGGAAAAGCAGGCGCAAACACGTGGACATCGCTTTTTTTGACGATTGTCGCGACACGGTGGACGAGAGTACCCCATTGAGCCAATTGGAAGAGGAATTCAAGACAAAACTCGAGAAGTATGAGCAGATCCGCCACATAGAAAAAATCAATTGGGAGCGCCCGAACTTTTCGGTCACGCCGTCTTTGATAGAAGATGCTAACAAATTGTTAAACAACATTTTAGAGAAGGATGAAATTTCCGAAAGGGATATGTTCATCTTCGAACTGGCGCAAAATCCGGCTTCTTCGCACTACATTGAAAAAACGCAAAACGACATTCTGAAGGTGGAGGCCGAGCGCTGTCCGCTCTGCCATCAGCCCATCAGCGGCGACTACCGTGCGGAGCTCCGTCATCGCCTGGCGTGCGTGTTGAACGAGAAGCGCAAGGATTTTATCGCCGATTTAAGCGCTATGGCGGAGCGGCTGACGGAAATTCCCGTACTGCCATCTCCGTTTCCCAATAAATCGGTATGTGCAAACGAACTGAATGCCATCAAAGATAAAACGGCTTTGCTCAACAGTATGCTCAAGGAGTTGCACCGATTGCTCGATGACAAGAAGGATATGCTGTATGGTGGTGTGGAAAATATTGATATTCAGTTGTTTACACAACTATACAACGATGTTGTGGGTGGCTATGACACCATCACAAAAGCGGTGGATGAATTGAACGAGATTGCCAATGCCCACGATAAGGCGGAAAAAGAGTTGCATTCGCTCAACAAGAAAATGCATTATCTGAGCCACCGAGGGCTCTTCGAACTTTATGCGGCGAAGGAGATGGAATTGTGCAAATTGGACTCCGAGTGGGAAACGCTGTCGGCGGAGTTGCGCCAGAAAAATGATGATCTGCCCAGAATGAAAATGAAACGGGCCAACCTCCGCCTCGCATTGGACAAAATCAACCAGTGCCTGGCCTACGTTTTCTGCGATCCGAAACGTCTCTATTTGGAATACGATAACTTGGCGTATGTGTTGAAATCCAATGGGCAAAACGTATCACCCACCAAGGTTTCCACGGGCGAGCGCAACATTATCGCACTGGCGTATTTCTTTACCTCGATTTTCGAAAGGAAAGATCTGAATGCCGAAGAGCTGCAGCCCTTTTTCATCGTCATCGACGACCCCATCACCAGTTTCGATTATGGCAATCGAATCGGGGTGTTCACCTTCATCAAGTGGCAGTTGCAGGAGCTTTTCAAGAAATCGAAAGCCAGCAAGGGCCTCCTTATGTCGCACGACCAGCGCACGGTGAACGACTTGTTTGAGGTGCAGAAACAGATTGCCTACGTTTTGAGGAATGATGTAAAGGAAGCTGAAAAAAGAATCTTTTTTGATTTGCGGAAGCGCAAACTGGTAGAAGACGGGCTGAAGGGCGAGTACGCGGTGGAACTGCAAAACATTTTCGATTATGCCTTCGCCGAATCGCTCGACGACGAGCGGATCAACGTCACCATTGGCAACCAGATGCGCCGCGTGTTGGAGCATTATGCCAAAATTATGTGCGATACCGATTTCGTGAGTATGGCCGCCAACGACTATTCCTATCATATTCCTAATATTTATAAAGGCATGAAGGAGTTCGATGAGATCACCGTAACCTACAAGAACGTGTTAAGTCGGATGGTGCTCAACAGAGAAAGCCACTCAGGCGGCAACGACTACGACTGTTTCGAGCAGAGTTTTGCGCCCGACGAGTTGCAGCGTTTTGCGAAGTACCTCCTTTGTTTTATGTTCGACACCAATCGCAGTCATTTGCACGCTTTTCTCGGCAAAAAAGATTGGGACTACAAAAACAAGATCAGGGAACTTCACAAAAAACTGTTCGGGGTGTAGCAAAACGGGGCTGACAATGGCTTTTTTTGTAAAACACTCAACTTCCGCAGGCCGTTCTCAAAAAAGTCTCAAGTACGAAGTCAGTTATAATCCCCAAACGCTATTTCTTTGAATACAACTTGCTGATTTTGGCGGCTTCGTCGGCAAATTCCTTGCGAAGCCAAGCGGGGCTGAGAACTTCCAGGTTGGCCCCGTGGGTTAGAAGTTCCTGTTTGAATTCAAAAGAGGGCACTACGAAAAAGCGGAAGACAGAGTGCGTGTCGGTGCATTCGATTTCGCGTTGCGACGTGTGCAACGGCAGCGACCGTAGGTAGTTGGCGGTCTTGGTGCTGACGCGCACCTCCACCTGTTCGGGTTCCTTGGTGGCATCACTTATCCCGTAAATTGAGGCGAAATAGTCCGCCGCATCAAAGTCCTTCGGCATTTCGTAAGTGTTGTCGGTGACTTCGAGAGAATGAATGCGGTCTAATCCATAAATGCGAGGTTTATCGAGCCCTTCGCGCAAAGCGAGCACGTACCAGCGCTGCTTGAAGACTTTGACGCAGAGCGGGGAAATCATTGTGGTAAAGGGTTCTTTCTGATAGAAAGCCCGGTATTGCATCGCAAGCACCTTCTTGTCGCATAGGGCCTCAATGATGGTGGTGAGGAACCTTTGTCCGGAGGGAATTTCCTCGAAAAGTATTTGATTTTTAATGTGTTGTGCTTCGCTAATGAGGTCGTTGACGGCGAAAGTGCTGATGAGCCATTGACGGAGACTGTTTTCTTTTATGTCGGTGGCATTTTCAATGTAGTAGGAGCCGCCACTGCGCGAGCGCTGGCAGACGATATTCACCTGGAAAAGTTCTTCGCAGGCGTGCCGCCAATGGTGGAACGTGCGTTCGGGAATACAGTTTTCGCCGTCGGGGTTGAGCGAAATGTTGTGTGCCCACTTGCGGTCGATTTCTTCGCGAGAGATGGGATGCGTGGCTGAACCAATCGTGTTGATGAGCCAGATGTAGCACCTGAACAGGTTGTATGAGGGAGACTTCGGCATTGCTTATTCCCAGTAACGTGTTTTAAGATAGGTGATTAAATCTTGAATTTTGGATTTCTTAGACTCTTTCAGTGGAGAGAGAAAATCCTGCGGGTCAATTACGCTAAATAAATGCTGGCTTTCAGGCTTGAGCTCTTTTTTGAAATTTTCAGTATGCTCTCGGAAAAGTTTGTTCTCGTTTGGAGCGACAACAATATGGAGAAAGTTGTCCGCTTTGAGCTGCTTTTCTTGAGGTTCGAAATCATTCGTTAAATAATACGGAGGGTTGGCAATCAACTGTTCCATCAGAAGTGTCTGGCGCCCCAATTCAAAATAGGGATCGGACTCAAAGATTCGGTTCCAATTCTTCAGCCGAGAATTTCCAGTGACATATTTTGCATATCGCGCGTAATCGTACACTTTTTCTTTCTTCAAATAATCTTCCGTAAATTTCCATTCAATTGGAATAAGCCAATACTCTTCTCCAGCCCGAGCATATACGAAAGCATCTACTGAAGTGCATTTCGCCCCGCGTTTGTTAAAACTTTCTCCAAGCAAGTCTTTATTTTGACAAACAAACTCAAATGATATGTAATTATTTAAAATGCATTTTCTTCCGTTTTTCTCCCAATGTTCTAAATTGTCAATAAAGGAGGGGAGGACTTCGTCAAAATGCACACCGATTTTTTCGCCAATCGGTTTGATTATGGCCAATACCGCTGCTTTATCTTTTGCTATTGCAAAAAGATGGTTGAGACAATGGATTTGCGATGAAAGCAGATGCCCTGTGGGGAAATATCTGTCATTTGACTGATTCCACCATTCAATAGAATATCTCTCAAAATATTTCAGTGCATACGTGCGAATGTCCTTATACAAATTTCGAACGCTATCATCGTGTTGGATAATGAAAGAATATTCACACCAAGTATCATCCTTGCTGTTATACATCGTTCCATCGCCACGAGCTCCGCCAAATAAAAAACTATTAGTGTCTCTGGTTTTCAGCAGGTTAACCTGCCTTTCCCGTTGTTCTTCTTTGTAATTGTTCATATCTGTTATTCTTTATTGTTTTTCATATTGTAATTTGTTCGTTGTCAGAGGTCAAGTTTGCTTATACGAGCTTTAGCATTTTTTGCACGGTGGGTGCACGCTTTTCACTTCTCGCTTTGAACTTTCAAATACGCCTCCCAGTACGCCATCATCGCGTAGCCAACCGCGTGCGCTTTCAGAAAAAGGCAAGGTCCCCGTTCCACCCATTCCTGCCAAATGTTTTCCAGCGAGGCAAGGGTGTGCCCGTTGCACAAACCGCCTATCAGGAACTCGTTGCGGAGGGATTGCAACCCTTCTTTTTGCTTTCCGCAAAGCACTTTCCGAAGCTCATCCATCTGCTGCTCCGTGAAACCGGCAATCTGGCGGCTCTGTTCCATCAGTTGTTCCTGAAAAATGATGTGCGGGTACTCATCTCCCCGATTGCGGCACTCGATGTACTCCGCTATCCACTCCATTGGCCCTGGCCGGTACAACGCTACGAGCGATACAAGGTCATCAAAAGTCACGTTGCGGAGCCGGCGCAAATAGCCGTTCATCTGCTTACTGCCGAATCCCAAAATGCCAGCAGTGTCGCCCGTCGCGAACAATTGCAATGTTCGTTCATCATCCAGCGGAATCCGGCTGAGGTCGATGGCTTCGCCGCTTTTCTTCCGCAATCGCATCGCCATTTTCTTGATTTCGTCCAGCGCGCCCAACTCCACAATGTCGAACGTGGGAAGTCCGGCTCCCGCAAGGGATCGGGTATCGTATTGCGTAACAAGGTCCTCACCGTCGTTGTGCCGAATCACCGCGATGGGCACGACTTCCGTCACGGCCTCGGGCGCAATGACAAAGCTGCAAGCGTGAACCCCTCTTCCAACAATGGTTCCGTGAAATTGAGCCAAAAGGTTTTCCTTTTCGTCCTGCGGAATTTGCGGAAAATCGCGGGTGACTTTCTGACAGAGACGACCGCTGTGTTTGTTGGCTGTGGAAAATGCGACCACCCTTGCCACCTGCGCTTCTCCGTATTTTATCTTCGCATATTCCATCGCCAGCACCAATCCGCCAGCGCCCATATCAACATCAATGTCGGGCAATCGGGATGCGGAGTTGAAAAATCGCTCAAACAGCAGCCCGTGACGCAATGGATCTACTGCCGTAATTCCCAGGCAGTAGTTGACGATACTGCCGGCGGCCGCACCTCGTCCCGGACCGACCCAAGTGCCGCTTTCTTTTGCAAAGCGGATGATGTCCCACCAAGCCAAAAAGTATTCCTCACACATTTTTTTGCTGATGGCACTCAGCTCTTTCTGAATGCGTTTCGTTACTTCTGCTGACAGCGGATGTCCATAACGCGCTTTCGCCCCTGCCAGCACTAAGTCTGTAAGGTATTGAATTGGAGTAGTATAGCCATCGGGAAGTGGAAATGATGGACATAACGGTCCACAATCGAATATACCGTAATGGCCCACTTTGTTCACGATTTCTTGTGTGTTGGCCAGTGCTTCCGGCAGGTCGCTGAAAATGGCGGCCATCTCTTCGGGCGATTTCAGCCACTCCTGGCGCGAAAAACGAATGCGGTTGGGATTGTCAACGCTTTTGTCCCCGACATAGCACATCTTGAAATCCTGCAAGTCGGCTTCGTCTTCACATACAAAATGCACATCGTTGGTGGCGATGAGTTTAACGTTGTGTTTTCTTGCAAGTTGAATGAGTACGGTGTTCGCCTCTTGCTGAAGGCGATAGGTGTCGCGATTTCCGTTGGGCTTGTCCGTCTCGTGGCGTTGGATTTCAATGTAGAAGTCATCCTGAAAAATTTCACGAAAACGAAGCACCACTTCTTCCGCTTTACTGTAGTCGGGGTTTTCGGGATTCTTCTGCTGCGCCGCAAGGATAAGCTGCGCTATTTCACCACCGATGCAGGCCGAGGTGCAGATGATCCCATCGTGGCATTGCCGGAGCTGTTCCAAATCGATGTGCGGCTTGTGATTGAAGAGATTTTCCCCTTTGAATCCCGTTGATACAATGCGACAAAGATTCTCATAGCCGTACAAATCTTTGGCCAGCAGCACAAGGTGGTAAGCGTTCTGTCCGTAGTAAACTTCAGTTCCTATAATGGGTTTGAAGTAGGGCAATCCATTCGCTAATCGATTGAAGTTGAGATGTACACAGTAGGAATAAAACTCAAAGATGCCACACATATTGCCGTGGTCGGTGAGGGCGATGGCATTCATACCCAACTCTATGGCACGGTCAACCAATTGCGGAATTTTGGCAAATCCGTCATAGATGGAATAGTGTGAGTGAACGTGAAGGTGCGTGAAATTCATATTTTTGTTTTTTTACGCTGCAAAAATACAACGTCAAACTGCCAAATTATTGCAGTAAAAATATATTCCCCGAAAAAAAGAGTTTCGTTATCAAAAACATCTCCCGTTTTTCTCTCATCCCTTCACCACCGCCGCAATCCCGTAGTACACGCCGAAATAGAGTATGAACAGCGCCAGAATGAGCAGCAGCACGATGGCCATCGCCACAATGTTGCGCCACAGACTGTCCAGCCATTTGATTCCGAAAATCTGCCGGTAAACCCAGGTGGAGATGAAAATCATCAGGAAAAATTCCAGTCGGTTCATTGCGGCTTCGGCACCCGAAATGCTGTGCAAAGGCAGAAGCAGAAATCGCAGCAGCAGGTTTTGGCACGACAGGTAAATCAGGGTGAAGAAGTGTTCGGCGGTGTTCATCCGCCGTGCCTTCCCATCGGGCCAGACCACGGTCTTGCGACGGAACAGGAGCTTGAAAGGCAGCACCGTGACGAAAGCGAAAAACAGCGAGAAGGCGACTTCGTTGGAAAGCAGTTTTTGCAGCGTTCCCATCGCTTGACCGAAAGTGACATCCTCTTCAGGATGTGCTATCTCGGTCAATTGCAAGTCATTCCACAGCGAGAGCGAGTCCTTGAAAACGAAAACTATCAGCGTGTAGAGGGTCACCAGACAGAGCAGCATTTGCACGGGACGGTAGTAACGTGCGCGCTTTCCGCACAGGAAGTCGCGAATCATAAAGCCGGGACGGTAGAGCAGGTTGCCGCAGGTGCGCAAAAACGCGCTGTCGCCGCCGAAGATGGTGACGAACATATTGCGCAGCGCCGCCCGCAAGGTGATGCGTTTCGTGTCGGCTGCTTGTCCGCAATTGGGGCAGTTGTGTCCGCGGAAACTGTGCCCGCAGTTCATACACTTGATTTCCGGATAGGCAGTCAGGTCGCCGTCAGGAAGCATTCTGCCATCGCGCTGCCGCTGCTGAATGTGAGCGCGCCAGTCTCGAAATCTGTTCCATTTGAGTTTTAATCTGCTGCTTGTCAGTTTGTTGCGGTTTTTTGCTCTTGTCATAATGAGTAATCTGGAGATGTGTCTGGGATGGGAAGTTCTGGCACGCGGTCCTTTTTCGGAAGTTTCTGGTTCACTTCGTTGTAGGCGTGGCGAACCAGCGAGCGGAAAAGCTCGTCGCTCACATCCCCATCGAAGCCGACTTGGTTCCAGTATTTCTTGTTGCAGTGCCACGCGGGTGCAATTGAGCTGTATCGCTCTCGCAGTTCTGCCGCCCGCACCGCATCGCACTTCATCGTAGCGAAATCCGGCTTGTCGAGGCAGATGTGCGCAAAAATCTTCCCTTTGAGGCGGAATACCACTACCGTGTCGTCGTAGGGCATATCCTCGGTTGTGAGGGGCAATGTGAGACAGTATTCCCGAAAAGTTTCAATGTTCATAATAGGGTTCCAAATGATTTGCAAAAGTAGCAAAAATCTTCGGAATTACCGATTCCGTTTTTTGCAGGGCAGGGGAGGAGGTGCGAGCTGAATTCAGAAAAAGTCGAAGCCATTGCAGCGAACCCTCGTCTTGAAGTCGCCGCCGCCTTTTTTATCATTTGGCAGATGGTTTCGCACTCCGTATTGTTTTTTTGTGTAATTTTGCAGCGCAAAACTCAGCGGGTGTGGCGGAATTGGTAGACGCGCTAGACTTAGGATCTAGTTCCGCAAGGAGTAGGAGTTCGAGTCTCCTCATCCGCACAAAAAAACAGGGCATCTGCGAAGATGCCCTGTTTTTTTGTCAATCGTCACCCTTATTTGCCCAGGGCGATGTTGTAAGTATCGGTAGCAATTACCAGCTCTTCGTTGGTGGCCACCACCACGAGTTTCACTTTGGAGTCGGGGGTGGAGATGACAGCGTCGTCGCCGATGACGGTCTTGTTCTTCTCCTTGTCCAGCTTGGCTCCGAGGAATTCGAGGCCTTCGCAAATGGGCTCTCTCTGGAAGAAGGCATTCTCGCCGATGCCGCCGGTGAACAGGATCACGTCAACACCGCCCATTGCGGCAGCGTAAGCGCCGATGTACTTTTTCACTCTGTAGGAGAACATATCGAAAGCGTAGGTGGAGCGCTCGTCGCCGGCTTCCTTGCCAGCGCGGATGTCGCGCATATCAACGCCCTTTCCGGAAACGCCCTTCAGGCCGCATTCCTTGTTGATGAAAGTGGTCATACGCTTGAAGTCCATATTTTCCTTTTCGGCGATGTGGATGAGCGCGCCGAGGTCGAGGTCGCCGCAGCGGGTGCCCATTACCAGGCCCTCAACGGGAGTGAAGCCCATAGAGGTGTCAACCGACTTGCCGTCCTGGATGGCGCAGATGGAGGCGCCGCTTCCGAGGTGGCAGCTGATGATTTTGGAATGGTTGTAGTCAACGCCAGCGAGTTCCGCAGCGCGCGGGCCCACGAACTTGTGGCTGGTGCCGTGGAAACCGTAACGGCGGATTCTGTCTTCCTCGTAATACTCGTAAGGAATCGCATACAGATACGCCTTCGGCGGCATCGTCTGGTGGAATGAGGTGTCAAAAACGGCCACGTGGGGAACGTCGGGCAGAAGCTGCATCATCGAGTTGATGCCCACCAGACTGGCGGGATTGTGGAGGGGCGCGATCTTGCAGAGCTTCTCGATTTCCTCGATGGCTTTGGCGTCAATTCGGCAGCTGGCCTTGAAGTATTCGCCGCCGTGCGCTACGCGATGTCCTACCGCCCCGATCTCGTTCAGTGATGAAATCACACCCATCTTCGGGTCCGTGAGCGCGTCAAGCACCAACTTGATGCCGGCAGCGTGATCCGGAATAGGAGTTTGTGTGTAATACTTGTCCTTGCCAACCGGCTTGTGTGTGAACTCACCCATCTCCAGGCCAATGCGCTCCACCAAACCTTTCGCTTTCAGCTCGGCGTTGTTTGCCATATCAATGAGTTGATACTTGAGGGAAGAACTTCCGCAGTTAATGACTAATACTTTCATTTTCTTTTTTTTATGTTGATGAATTAATTTGTGTTCAAATGGGTTGCAAATATACAAATTTTTGTTGAAACGGAGCAAGGTTTGTGCGCTTAAATGGTGGAAGGGTGGAATGGACGAATGGTGGAACGGATCTTCCTCTTCGCTCGGCCAATCTCAAACAAGTTTGGCTTTGCACTCACTCATTCGTCAGTCCTTGATTTTCTCGTCCCAAGTCTCAACAACATAGAAAGGGATATTTTTGAAAAAAATAGTATCTTTGCGACTTTGAATCCAATCCACTCTCAAAATCAGCTGTGAACGTCAGAACAAAATACCGGGTGATGGCAAGTTTCGTGCTTGTGTTGCTGCTTTGCACACACTTGCGCTGCTTCGCGCAAGACGACGAGCGCCATTACGACATCGACGGCGTGAAAGTTCACGCAGGCATCAATCCCGCCGACCTGCTGATGGAACGCGCTTATGCACAGCGCGATACCAATAGCTTGTTTCGCTGTTCCTCGTTCCAATATGCCACCTATCACAAACTGCTCGTCGTTCCAACTTATTTGAGCGACAGTTTGAAAGACTGGGAAGGCAAACCGCTTTTCATCTCCGAGAGTGTCAGCGAAATCTATTTCAAAAAGCCAGATAGGAAATATGAGAAATTGGTCGCTTCCAAAACATCGGGGACCGAAAATCCGCTCTTCAATATGGCCTTCTCGACGCTCCAGTTCCAAAACCTGTATGAGGGCGATTTCCTGCCGATTCTGGAAGAGGATTATCTGAATCCTCTGTCGAAAAATGCGGCGCGCTACTACGATTTTCAGCTCGCAGACACGATGGTCAATGCCTCCGACTCGCTTTTCGTTATCACTTTTAAGCCGAAAAAGGGAATGAATTTCAAGTCGCTGCGTGGCGTACTGCACCTTGATAATACATCATTTGCCATTCAACATATTGAATTAAAGCCGGTTGATAGGAATGTCATTTTTTCTCCCACCCTCACGCACGATTACGAGCGACAGCCAAACGGTTGCTGGTTCCCTGTGCGAATGTCGGCCGACTTCGACTTTCCGCGCCTCACTCAGGGAGGCGACACGCTGAAAGCTCGCGCCCACTCGGTCATCAACACTCACGATTTGCAGATCAATCCCGAACTGAAAAAGTGGGACTTCGGCTTCGCTGACGTGGAGGAGTGCGTGGGAACGGAAAAACAAAACGAAACCCTGCTGCAAACATATCGCACTGATTCATTGAACGATAATGAAATCAGAACCTACCATTTGCTGGATAGTCTGGGCCAAAAAATGAAGCTGGACCGCAAAATCAATATGCTGCCTTCGCTGCTGCAAGGTTATCTTCCTATCGGACCGGTGGATCTGGATCTGGAAAGCATTGTGAACTACACCTATTACGAAGGATGGCGCTTTGGCTTAGGACTTTACACCAACACGAAGTTGATGAAATTCGCCAGAATCGGCGGATATTTCGCCTACGGTTTGAAAGACAAGGCCTGGAAATGGGGCGTGTCAACCCATTGGGAATTGGAACGGAAACATAGCATCCTATTGAAAATCAAATACTTCGATGATATTGTAGAGAGCGGAGGTCTGGAATTGGTTTCCCGCGACGAAACCGGATTGCTCAACGGAGAATACTACCGCCACTGGATTATTACGAAATTCGACCATAGCAAAACGTTGGCAGCGAAATGGCAAATGCGCCCCAGCCAGCATCTTACGGTGAGCGTGGTGGGCGGCCTGCGCTGGAACGAGACCCTTTTCAAGTACCAGTTCCTTCCTCGTCCTCAAGTCAATGAAAACGGATCGTTCAAATATCGTTATCGCTACCTCCGCGCGGGACTTCGTTTCGCCTACCGCGAGAAAACGTTCCGCTCGGGTGATTTCACAATGTATGAACGCTCGAAATTCCCGACTTTGCAACTGCAATACGAGTTCGGTCACATCCTTTTCCCCTCTAATGAGAGCCAATTCTGCCACAAAGTCAATGTGCGGCTGCATCATTTGCAACGTTACAAAATACTGGGTTACAGCGAAATAGCGATAGATGCGGGCTGGCTCAACTGTCAGGTTCCCTATTCCTTGCTCTATGTGATGCCGGCTGGCTACGAGAAACTGGGTTTTTATGGGAAAGAGCAGTTCGCGGCGATGCGCCCCAACGAGTTCGTCGCCGACCGCTACGTCGCCCTATTCTTCCGTCACAACTTCGGAAAGATGTGGCAGGGATCGTTCTCTCCGCGCATCGTGTTGTGCCAGAACATCGCTTTCGGCTGGCTCCGCAATCCCGAAAATCACGCCAGCGTGCAGGTAAGTAGTTTGGAAAGAGGATATTACGAAACGGGAATAATGATTGACGAAATTTTGTCGGCCAGAAATCTGCTGGCAATGGGTGTCGGCGTATTTTACCGGTATGGCCCCAACAGTTACGAAAATGTTAAGGATAATTTCGCTTTCAAGGTATCGCTCACTGTGCCAATGGGGGAATAAATTTCCGCTGATATCGCCACGGATGGACTTTTATTTTCAGAATTATCCCTTTTCGTCTTGTTGATTTGTACGCCGAAAAATTGTAGGATCTTCCGATAATGGGAATGTTCCGCACTGCGGAATTACCGCTCAACACATCGCAAATCCCGAATTGTCAGTTCACAGCAATCCCTCTTTCTTTTTTTCTTGAGAAAAAGAAAGTTGCTCATTAAAAGAAAACGGAGCGGCATCATTTTGTCTTGCGGCGAGCACAACCTCGGAGAGGTTGAATTCCTATAACCCCAGATAAGCGCAGCGCAATCTGGGGAGGTGAGCGGCACTGGGGAAAGGCACCTCGGAGAGGTGCGACACTGCTTAGTAGCATCTCTCCGAGATGCCGGGTGTGGGCACACGCTCGCTCACCCCACATCGCGGACTTCGTCCTTATGTGGGGTTATAGATGTCACATCCTTCCCGGATGTGACTGTGGCGCCACAACTTCATTGTGAAAAACGATTGATGGCCGCAGCCGGACAATCTTTTCCATTGTTATTTCATTATGAAACAGCAAGGAAAAGAAAAATTTCCTGATAATTTCCTCGAAATTTCCTGCGCATTTCCTCTATCACGCCGAAGGCAGCATTCGCCCCTTCCATCATTCGTCCCTTCGTCCATTCATCCCATTAACCGTTTAACCGACGTTAACCGTTTCCACGTCTCATAATTCCCATTATGCGAACATCTCGCTCCCATCATTGTGGCATTTACAATATGAAAGGGGATAATTCCGAAAAAAATTTGTTTCCA
>JAZQOJ010000205.1:0-5639 GCA_045627805.1 Bacteroidales bacterium | reverse complement strand
CAATGACCAGGGCGGTCATACCTTCTTGGATTGCTATAGCATTCACGGACAGGCCGGTGCTGGTGGCAATGGCGCCGCAGGCGGTCTGGGTGGACAAGGTGGCGCTGGCGGCAGCAGCGAGCCGAGCCGTACACAAGGCGTTATCACAGCTGCTGGCTCTCCCGATTATATGGCACAGGCCTTCGGCGGTTTGGGCGACAACGGAGCTCCTGGCGGAAACGGTGGCGCTGGCGGTCACGGTGCTAACGGACCTAACGGCGTGTGGAAGACGGCCGTTTCCGTTTCACAGAACGGCATCGCTACCGATATGCTTGACTTCAGCAACTGGTCGGCCCTCGTGTCTCAGCCGGTTATTGTGTCTGGATCGCATAATAATCCTTACACGAGTTGTACCAATGTGGATATGGATATGTGTGGCAATGTGGGCATCTATTCCACGTTTGGCAGTGACGCCACTCCCGCAAGCGGCGTTTCCTGCACGAATATCACCTATTCGGATGTCACGTCTGATTTGCCGACACAGCCCACGGGCGACGGCCGCAAGACTCCTGAGGCAGATGGAAATCGCTATTCTGGATTCAATCTCGTGCTTTTCTCTCCCATTTCTCCCGATGTGATTGTGGGCGACGAGGAGGTGTGCCCTGGTGAGAACGCGTACTGCATCACCTATAATGTTCAAGGATTTAACCCGAGTGAATACTTTTATAACTGGTCGGTGACAAGTGGCCAGGAGTGGGCGGAAATCATTTCCGATTCCACTTTGAATTGTGTGAATGTTGAATTCACGAACACAACCAACGAGGATCAGACAGTTATTTTGCACGTGGAGGTGAGCCCTCCGTGCTGTCCGAGTTTCGAGTCTCGCGACTTTGAGGTGCTCGTTCATCCTATGGTGCACGTTACTTCGCATACCGGCGAAGTGCTCCTCTGTACGGGCGAGGATACCGTGCTGACGGTTACGGCTACGCCTCTCGATGCTACCTATCAGTGGCTGCTGAACGGCAACGCCATATCGGGCGCCACCAGCAATACTTATGTGATTGATAATGTGGAGACCGTTACCGCGGGCACTTACAGTTGTATCGTTTCCGGCTATTGCAATGCCGAGGAGGTCGTGATTCCCGTCACTTTGTACACAATGCCTGAAGTGTCGGTAGTGGTTGACGAGGCAGTGTGCGCTGGCGATGAGGTGCTGCTGGTGTTTGAATCCAATGTGGCTCCCATTCAAGTGACTTTCACCGTCGGAAGTGAGGAACATACTTTCCTTATGAATGACACTTATTATGAATATTATATTGAAGAAGGCGTCCAGCAGGTTGAATTGGTGACCGTCACGAGCGTGACCGATTTGACGTACGGCTGCGTGAATACGGATCAGGTGCAGGATGTGATTGAATTGCTCAATAGCGATGGCGCTGCCGAGGCGGGCGCCGACCGTCAATATTGCGAAATGGAATTCGATTTGGAGGCGGTGGAACCTGGCGAGGATATCAACGGTCAGCCACAGGTGGGCCACTGGACCTATCTTAACAGCGGCGCTTACACTCCTCCTTCCATCCCGAATATTGCGAACCCCGATTATTACCAAACTCACGTTTCCGTAACAGAAGAGGGCGAATACTATTTCGTTTGGACGGTTTCTCTTGGCGCTCCCTGTGGTGGGGAAGTTTCAGACACCGTGATGATTACGGTCCACGATTCAATGCACGTGCATTTCAATCGCGACCTCACCTCTTGTTTCGGTGAGGACATCGACCTGACGGCGACCGCTACCGGCGGCGTGGAACCTTACGACTACTACTGGCTTATTGATGTCAACTCCGACGGCATCCTCGATGAGAACGACACGGTATTTTACTCTACCGCCTCGTCTTCTACGGGATCAAGCGTCGAAGACTTGCAAGTTGGCACCCATTATCATTTGGTAATTGACGATTCTCAGGATTGTAGTTTTGATACGACTTTTGTAATTAATATTCTTGAATCACAAAATCTTGATATACAACCGATTGATACGGTATGTCCGAATGCGCAGGGCATTGAAATGGTTTTGAATATTGCCGAAGGTAGCAGCCCGTTCAACATCACTACCACTTTCCAGGGGCAAACCAATACGGAAAACAATGTTACGCAACTTCCTTATACAGAGTTGTTCCCGTTTGAAGTTCGCAGCTGCGACCATCACGACACCATTTATGTTGAGGTGGAAGATGCGAATGGATGTGTGGTGCGCGATACCGCTGCCGTGGTGATTGCCGACACCCGGGCTCCTGAAATCACGGGCTCGCTTCCTGATATTCAGGTGGCCTGTGCCGAAGATACGACCGCTGCCGTTGCAACCATTGCAGAGTTGGCCGATTTGTTGGGCAATCCCATTGTCGATAATTGCTGTAGCGAGGCCAACTTGCGGCTGACTTCCACTACTGAATCTTTCACCGCATTGTGCAATGCCACTTACCTCCGCACCTATACGGTTTCGGATACTTGCGGCAACCGGTCCACGGTCACCCAGCAGATCATCTTGCTTGATGAGGAAGACCCCGTTGTGGACGGACGACTCCGCGACACGACCATCTACGCGACTGCTGACTGCGATTACGCATCCGTCACCGGTTATCAAACGGTGGAGGAAATGATCGCCGCTGGTCTGACCATCACCGATTGCAACCTCTCTTCAGCTGTCACTTTTGAGGATGACGACGCTCAGGCGCTGGCGGAATGCGAAAAGGAAATCACTCGCACTTACACGATTTCAGATAGTTGCGGCAATTCGAGCACCATTACGCAAACCATAATTGTGCTTGATTCCTTCCCGCCAATGGTGAATACGGTTTTGAATGATTCTACAATATATTATATAGATGCGCAGTGCAATTTCAATGAGGTGACCGTTCTGGAATTGGCCGACTTTGAAGTGGCGGATTGCAATGTGGTGAATCTCGCGGTGAGCCATCGCGATACGGTGGGCACTCCGGGCGACTGTGAATGGAGTTTCGTGCGTGATTATCAGTTTACGGATGCCTGCGGCAATGGTCCCACTATTGTGTCGCAGACCATTACGGTGAAGGATACGATGAGGCCAACCGTCGTTGACAATCTTACCGATACAATATTATATTATGTGGGCAATGACTGCACAGTGCCCGCCCTCCCCCGTTTGGAATTGTCGGACTTTGAAGTGGAAGATTGTCGCTATGAACATTTGCAATTTATTGTAAATGAACAGGATACGACAAACAATGGAGAGGGTTGCGAATGGAGTTTCTCTCGAATTTATACTTTCAGAGATGATTGTAATAATGCCGAAGTTTCAATCACGCAGCAGATTACGGTGATGGATACGACCCGCCCGCTTGTGGAGGGCACACTGTCCGACACCACACTCTACCGCCGCGGCGACTGCACCTACGATCTGCCCGCCCAGTTCACCATCGCCGACTTGCAGGCCGCTGGCATTGCCATTTCCGATTGCAATTTGGATGACGTGGTCACCGCCGAGGATTCCGAAGCGGACGGCGACGACTGCTCCACCACCATCGTGAGAACATACACAGTTTCCGATTTGTGTGGAAATTCAACCACCATTTCGCAAAACATTATCATCCGCGACACCTTGCATCCTTATTTGGAAACTGAAATCTCCGACAGTCTGCTCACTTCTTCCAATTGCGAATTCCAGGTTCCTGACTTTGCCGCGATTGCGGCTGACCGGGTCCGCGACAATTGCACACCTGCCGGGCAGGTTCAAATTACACAGACTCCTGCCGCAGGAACCCCCGTCGAAGAAGAAATGGATGTCGAGTTGCAATTAACGGATGCTTGTTCCAACGACACTACCTATGTGATTCATATAACCCTTCCTTCACTTCCTGAAATCACTGTTTTACAAAATGATACCGCAGTTTGTGAAGGACAGTCCGTGACGGTTGCCACCGCTTCCGAAAATGGAGTGGCTCCCTATTCTTATTCTTGGGAACCGACTGATGGATTGGATGTTACGGATGCGGAAACGGTTGTGGCTACTCCTTCGGCTGGCTCTCACGAATATGTGGTGACCATTACGGATGCCAATGGCTGTCAAAATACCGACACAGTGATTGTTACGGTTGACACCATCCCTGCAACGCCTGTCTTGACTTCGGAACCTGACGTGGCTTGCCAGGGTGCTTCCAGTGGCTCAATTACCATTGAACTCCCTGTCGGCGAAGGATATAGCTATTCATTGGATGGTGCTGCTTTCCAGGATACTTCAGCAACTTATCATAACTTGTCGGCCGGGACCTATCAGATCACGGTTCAGTCGAATACCGCCAACAATACGCAATGTCAGGCCTCGGCTTCCATCACGGTGGAAAGTTCTCCGACCATTCCTCACGTGGATATTGATTCGTTGGCTTTTGATCTTTTGATTTGTTATAACCAAGGAAATCAGGAAGTTACTGCGCAAATCAGTGGCGGTGACGCTCCTTACACTGTGGTTTGGACCGGTGCCACGGTGTCGGAAACCGACAGCTTGACTGCTGCTGTGGAGTTGGATCCCACTTCTTGTGATGCTTTCTATACCGTCGCCGTCGCCATCACTGATGGCCACGGTTGCGAAGCGAGCGACGAATACGTGTTCCACGTGGCCGATACGGTCGCCCCTGTCATTGAGGGAGCGATTGCCGACGAGACGGTCGTTTGTGCTGCAGACTTCACGCCGGCGGTGGAAACCATTCAGGAACTGATTGATTTGATGGGCGATGGCGCATCCATTTCCGATAATTGCTGCGCTTCCGACCGACTGTCAGTGACTTCGGAAACCGAAGAATTCACGGACTTGTGCGCGGGTACTTATCATCGTACCTATACCATTACGGATTCCTGCGGCAAATCAACCACCATCACGCAGAATTTGATCATTAACGACAATGTGTCTCCGGAAGTAACTGGCACATTGAATGATACGCTTATATTTGCTGATTCGGTCTGCCAATACATTTTGCCTGAAGCATACCTCACTGTTGATGAATTGACAGTGGCAGGATTGACCATTACCGACTGTAATTTGGCCAATGAAATCACATTCGCTGATGCTGAAATGGAGGTCGTGGACGCTTGCCGCAATCTGGTTGTGAGAACTTACACCATTGCTGATTCTTGTGGCAATCCCGCGACTGCAACGCAGAATATTTACATTCAGGATACGATTCGTCCGTGGCTTGCCAATGAGATTGCCGACACGGTGCTTGCGGGCGTCAATTGCGAATTCCAGGTCCCGGATTTGGAAAGTGTGGTCAGAACGGAAGTTCGCGACAATTGCACGGCTCCGTCGGACATCACCATCGCTCAAATGCCGCTCGCCGGCGAACCTGTTGCCGAAGCGAGCGATGTTACGGTTACTTTGACGGATGCCTGCGGTTTGCAAAGCGAATTTACCGTTCACTTGCAAATGCCTACCTTGCCCGAAGCCTCTATCCCGCAGAATGATACTGCGATTTGCGAGGGACAGAGTGTTACACTGGCTGCTGAAGCGCAGAGTGGCGTAGAGCCGTACGCTTACCGCTGGAGTCCTGCCGACTTCCTGAACGAGTCGTCGGCGGCGGCGGTGGTGGCGACTCCCCAGGCGGGCGAGGACGGTTTCGTTGTGGGGGTCACCG
>JAZQOJ010000204.1:0-2229 GCA_045627805.1 Bacteroidales bacterium | reverse complement strand
TCTTTTTCTCAAGAAAAAAAGAAAGAGGAGTTGCTGTGAACTGACAATCCGGGAGTTGCGATGTGTTGAGCGGATATTCCGCAATGCGGATAATTCCCATTATGCGAACATCGCACAATGCGCTGCTGCTTTTACAAGATGGAAGGAGATAATTCAAAAAAAATCGTATCTTTGCAATGTGATTTTCCTGCGAAACGGCCGTTCCGCTTTTTCAAAGCAAAACCACGAAACATTTTTTGTAACCATCTAATCCAAAGGTATTTCTAATGGAAAAGAGAATCGGGAGCATTAGCATCCTCATATCCAATCAAAGCATCGTTCCGCAAGTTAATGCGCTCCTTTCGGAGTACGCTTCGCTCATTTTGGCGCGCCAAGGGCTACCGCTCCGCGACCGGAATTTGCATTTCATTTCCCTCATCATCGAAGGCCTTTCCGATGAAATCAGCGCACTAACGGGCAAGTTAGGCCGACTTCCCGACGTGGAAGCCAAGTCAATGCTGGCAAAATCACGGTAGTTTTTTGAACAAAATTCAATTTTAATTATTAATAATAAAAAACATTTGGCTATGAAATTCAATCCAGAAAAATGTCGGATTCCTGACGAAATTGGCAAACCGTTTATTGATCCTGAAGAGATTTGGGATTTTATCAACAATACGAAAAGCACCCCAGAACGGGTGCGCGCATTAATTCAAAAATCGCTTGACAAGCAACGTCTTACGATGGAAGAAACTGCGGTATTGATTAACACAACCGATCCCGAACTGGTGGAAGAAATCAAAGAGGGAGCCCGCGAACTGAAACGCCGCATCTATGGCAACCGCATTGTGCTTTTCGCCCCCTTATATGTTGGAAATCACTGCATTAACAACTGCAAATATTGCGGTTTCCGTTCCTCAAACCGCGATCAAGTGCGCACTACTTTAACCGATGAGGAGTTCGTACATAATATTGAGGCATTGGAAGACGACGGTCAGAAGCGCCTCATCTTGGTTTATGGCGAAAGCCCGAAATATTCTCCCGAATTCATCGCACACACCACCCGTCTGGCTTACTCTGTTCACAAGGGCAACGGTTCCATCCGCCGCGTGAACATCAACGCTGCGCCGCTCAACGTGGAGGGTTTCCGCACGGTGAAGGAGGCCGGTATCGGCACATACCAGATTTTCCAGGAGACCTACCACCCGGAAGCTTACACCTGGTACCATCCCGCCAACACAATGAAGGGGAATTACGAATGGCGCCTCACTTCAATGGACCGCGCACAGCAGGCCGGCATCGACGACAACGGGCTCGGCATCCTCTTCGGCTTGTACGATTGGCGTTTTGAAGTGCTGGCTATGATTCGACACACCAACCACTTGGAGGCCTGCTTCAACGTAGGGCCGCACACGATTTCTTTCCCGCGCATCAAGGACGCCTCCGGCCTGGATCTCGACACCAAGTACTTCGTTGATGACGAGACCTTTGAAAAAATCATCGCGATTTTCCGTCTGGCGGTGCCCTATACCGGAATGATTCTGACGGCCCGCGAAACCGCGGAATTCCGCGCGAAAGCCATCCAGTACGGCATTTCCCAAATTGATGGCGGCACGAATCTGCAAATCGGTGATTACAAATATCACCACGAAGAAACCGAAAAGAACAGCGACAAAGTGGAGAACCAGAACCTCGACCGTGAGCAGTTCAAGATTGGCGACGACCGCTGTTTGGGCGAAATCATCGGCGAACTGCTGGACGGCAACTACATTCCGAGTTTCTGCACCGCTTGCTACCGACTGGGCCGCACGGGCGAGCACTTTATGGAATTCAGCGTGCCCGGCTTCATCAAGCGCTACTGCACCCCCAACGCCATCCTGACGTTGAGCGAATATCTCGTTGACTACGCCACGCCGGAAGTGGCCGAAAAGGGCTGGAAAGTCATTGAGAACAACATTGTAAACGTGGATGAAAAGTTCCGCGAGGAGCTGCTCGCCCGCATTGAGCGCATCAAGAAAGGCGAACGCGACTTGTATTTCTAATACCGATAATTATTTATCAATCTTATAGTTACCTTGAAAGGTCCGTGACAATTGTTGCGGACTTTTCTTTTCGGAATTATCACCTTTCATCTTGTAAAAGCAGCAGCGCATTGTGCGATGTTCGCATAATGGGAATTATCCGCATTGCGGAATATCCGCTCAACACATCGCAACTCCCGGATTGTCAGTTCACAGCAACTCCTCTTTC
>JAZQOJ010000203.1:0-11621 GCA_045627805.1 Bacteroidales bacterium | reverse complement strand
AAAAGCGGAACCATGGCGCCGATTCCCGCAAAAGCCGAAAAAATGATGGTGGTCGAAATGGAGTTGCTTCCGTTCAAACCCAGGGCTACAATCTGCGCCGTTACCGGTGTGCCGATGTTGGCGCCGTAGATGATGGTTGCGGCTTGTGCTAGCGAGATGATGCCCGCATTGACAAATCCGATGACCATAACGGTTGTGGCACCCGAACTCTGAATGGCCGCAGTGCCTACCGCTCCGATTCCGACGCCCAGCAACTTGCTGCCCGACGCTTTTGAGAATAGGGATTTCAATTTGTTGGAACTCGCCGACTCCAGATTCGAACTCATCATCTGGCAGGCGATCAGGAAAATGCCGATTCCGGCGAACAAGCTCAGGATGGCGGTAATGATTGCTGATATGCCCATTTTTTCAAGATTTTTGGACTGCAAAATTACAACGATTGCGCGTGCCGAAAATGCGCTGTGGCAAGTTTAACGCAAACTTAACCAATCGGCTCCCTTGTAACAAAATTGTAACAAAAGCATTCGTCCACTTCATTGTGGAAAACAATGATTGGCTGCAGCCGGCACGTTTTATCCATTGTCATTTCATTATGGAACAGTAAGATAAGGAAAATTTCCTGATCATTTCCTTGAAATTTCCTGCGAATTTCCTCTATCACGCCGAAGGCGGCATTCATCCATTTCACCATTCGTCCAATTAACCGTTTAACCGACGTTAACCGTTTCCACGTCGCATAATTATCGGAAGATCGTAAAATTTTCAGCATATCAATCAAGAAGCCGAAAAGAGATAATTCTGATTTTTTATGTATGTTTGCAAACTAAAAAACTGAAATATGAAGATTCTCATTGTGGATGACGAGCCCGACTTGCGCGAAATCCTGGCTTTCAACTTGGAGGCGGCCGGATATGAGACCGCGTCGGCCGCGTCGGCTGAAGAAGCGCTGGAAATACTGACCGGCGACACGGCGCTCATCCTTTTAGACGTGATGCTTCCCGGTATGTCGGGCTTTCGGCTGGCCGACCATTTGCGCAAGCAACAGAACCCCGTGCCCATCATCTTCCTTACGGCGAAATCCACGGAAAACGACCTGCTGACGGGATTTTCCACCGGCGGCGACGACTTCATCGCCAAGCCGTTCTCCTTGCAGGAAGTGCTCGCCCGAATCAAGGCGGTGCTCAAACGGACCTCCGCAAGCCAAAACAGCGCCGACACCATCGTCGTTGGGCCGCTCAGCATCTGCAAAAGCACCGAAAAAGTCATCCTTGACGGCCAAACAATCGAACTTTCGCGCAAGGAATTCGACCTCCTTTACACGCTTGCGCAACATCCTGGCACCTACTTTTCAAGGGGCGACCTCATCGCTCAACTGTGGAAAGAAACTCCATTCATCGTGGAACGCACTGTGGACGTGCACATTGCGCGAATCCGCAACAAACTGGGCGCGTACCGCGACATCATTCAAAACAAAACTGGTTTCGGCTATTTCATTCAAAAACTCTGACTATGAAATACAAACACAAACTCTGGCTGAGTTTTTTCCTTCTGTTTTTGCTGCTTTCCACCGGCATCATCGTGTTGGAAGCCATAAGCGAACTCAACTACAAACGCTCCATTATTCTCGCCCGACTGGACAGTTATTCCGAAATCCTGTCGCAAACCACAGACTATCCATCGGCACGTCTGCTTTTTCCTAACGAATTAAGAATCACAATATTAACAAAAGATGGAAGCGTCACATACGATTCATACAACGCCTCTTCCCATTTTGAGAACCATTTGCAGCGTCCGGAAGTCAAAGAATGCCTCAGCAAGGGCAGCGGCAGTGCCATCCGCACATCGGAAACTTCGCACCAAAAATACTTCTACTATGCGAAGCGCGACCAAGAGACCATCATCCGCTTAGCACAACCTTTTGAGGTGAACCTACAAAACTTTTTCCGCCCCGATTGGATTGTTTTGCTCGCTATCTTTTTGATTTTCACCGTTTTATTACTATGCACGATTTTATTACTGGGGCGATACAACAAACGGACCAAAGAAGCGGAAGAGCGACGCATTCGCTTGCTAAAACAGCAGATGACCAACAATATTTCGCACGAACTGAAAACCCCCGTGAGCAGTATCCGAGGATATTTGGAGACATTGTCGGAACATCCTGACATTGAAGAAGAACGCAAGCGGATTTTCATCCAAAGGTCGTATCAGCAGACACTGCGGCTGTCGGAACTGCTCAACGACATTTCCATCATCAACAAGATTGAAGAGGCGCCCGAGCAATTCACGATGGAAGAGGTGAACATTGCGTGCATAGTGGAGGAAATAGAGGAAGAATTTGCTCAAAAATTCGCCCAAAACGGGCAGCAATTCGAGAATCTCATTCCCCAAAACCTCACTATATCAGGAAATTACGGACTACTTTATTCATTGTTTCGCAATCTGGTGGAGAACTCCGTAAAATACGCGGGCGACGGCTGCCTGCTCCACTTGGAATGCAGCGCGCAAGGCGACAAGTTTATGCACTTTGTTTATTACGACACGGGGAGCGGCGTTCCCGATACGCATCTCGGCAAGATTTTCGAGCGATTTTTCCGCATTGACGAAGGGCGCGACTCGCAAGCGGGGGGCTCCGGACTGGGACTTTCCATCGTGAAAAACTCGGTTCTCTTCCATCAGGGTTCTATCAGCGCGCACAATCGCGAGGGCGGCGGACTGGCCTTTTTCTTCACCCTGGCCAAAAAGTCAACACCGAAAATTGTGGCGTGGCGTGCAAAATAATGCTGACAACGTTTTTTTATTCAAAAAAAATACATAACTTTGCCACATTACCTTATTAATATTAAAACATTGTAAAACAAATAATTAAAAAAAATATTCATCTTAAAAATTAAATTTATGAAGAAATTTTACAACTTATTAGCAATTATGCTGCTCAGCATCTTCTGCTTGGGGATGCAAAGCGTGATGGCACAAGGACCAATTTTCGCCGAGAATTTTGATGCCATTACGGGCTCAGGTACACAGCAATGCGAGGCAAGCGGAAGCGAACTCTCCACTAACGCCTTAGAGGCCGCACTTCCTGGCTGGACTGGCTATAAGGTTTATCCTGCCAATGGAAAAGTCAAATTGGGAACAGGTTCCGTCGACGGTTGGATTCAAACCCCCTCTATTGACCTGAGCAACTATGGCACTGTGCTCATCGGTTTTAATGCAAAAGCGTGGAACACCGGCAATCCCAGCCACGACACAACAATGAGGGTTTTCGTTAACGACGACGCATACCTCATAGAAGGTCTTCCGAACGTGGGCTCCACCGATACCACGAGCGAAGGATTCTGCTATATGAAGCGTTTCGAATTCATAGCAGTTGCAGGAGAGGCTGTCACCATCCGTTTCGAAGGCAACCCCCGCATCTTCCTTGACAACCTCACCATTACTCCGCCCACTGACGGCAATTTTGCTGCCATTTCAGTTCAGGGCAACACCACTTTCAACAACCTCGGTGTGAACGAAACCGCTACTACCAACCTCGTGGCAAGAGGATTTAACCTCAACCCTGAAACCACTACCACCGTCACGCTTTCGGGCGACAGCCAGTTCACAACCACTACGACCACCATTTCCAACGACGTTTTGATGGGCGAAACCGGCGCTATCATTCCCGTTAGCTTCGTTGCGACAGAAGTTGGCACTTACGCTGCCACCCTCACCCTTTCCAACAGCGATATGGAAAACCCAACCAACGTCGCACTGTGGGCTACCGTTATCGATGTCCAAGACATTCCTTCCATTGACCAGCTCCGTGCCCTCATCGACAATAGCGACTGGGCTGCTAACACCACTGACTCCGTATTTTACAAATACACGGGACACGCTTACGTTACGCAAGTTTTCAACCCCAACAACAATTGCATCCAGAACAAATGGATCCAGGATGAAACGGGCGCTATTGAACTGTATGATGCCAACTGCTATTTAACTAACGTAGCTTTGGGACAGGAAGTAACCAACTTGATTGGCAAACTGTGCAACTATTATGGCAATACCGAGTTCAAAGCTGAGGCAACCGTCGCCAATGCTGACATCAACGCTTTCCCGACCAACATTCCAACGCCCATCACTCTGACGATTGCTCAACTGCAAGACCAAGACTATATGGATAATATTCAGGGTCAATTGGTTGAGTTAAAAAATGTGACCTTCAACGAGGCGGGTGTCTTCACCAAATTCATTCGTTACACGGTTAATCAGGATAATGCGACCGACACTTCCATTTACATCACCAGTTCCTATGACCCTCAGTGTGGTGCTGACATTCCGACGGGTGCTGTTGACGTTATTGGCGTAACAATGCGTGCCGCTGCCTACTCAAATGGTTCCAACACTCCGCGTGTTGCCTCACGTTACTACGTTATCCCCCGCGAAATCGTTGCTCACGGCACCGGAATCGCCGACAATGAAATGGAAAACGTGAAGGTTTACCCGAATCCTTTCGAAGACAACTTCGTAGTGGAATCTGCCGAAAACATCACCAGCGTTGCTGTTTACAATGCATTCGGCCAGATGGTTGCAAGCCAAAGCGTTAGCGCTGGCGCAAACACCATCAACACCGCCAACCTCGCTGCTGGTATGTACATTGTAAAAGTTTACAACGACAATCAGGTTGTTGGTTTCGCAAAAGTTGTGAAGAAATAATCTTCCTCCAACAATAAGAAAAAAGCGTTCGAATACTCGGACGCTTTTTTTTGTTAGTTCCCTGATTTTGGTTGACACATTATTTTCTTTCAGAATTATCCCCTTTTCGTCTTGCTGATTCATACGCTGAAAATTCTGGAATATTCTGATAAGGGGAATTATCCGCATTGCGGAATATCCGCTTAACACATCGCAAGTCCAGAATTGTCAGTTCACGGCTGTTCCACTTTCTTTTTTTCTTGAGGATTTCGCAAGTTAACAAAATGATTATAACAAACTTAGGACTTGAGACTTGAGAACTGACGAATGAGTGAGCGCAAAGCCAAACTTGTTTGAGCTTTGCCGAGCGAAGAGGAAGAAAAGAAGCGAAGCTTCTTATTGATGTGAATGACGAATGACAACTTTTTCAGGACGATTGTCAATCTTTATTGAAACAAGTGACAGAGCGATCACAAATTGTCCTTCAAACAGCGAACGGAATAACCGATATCCTTTCCGTCGGTGTGAAGGTCGGCTTCTTTGGAATCATAACCGATTGTCAGACAATACGCTCCTTTTTCGCCTGGGGTAGCACTCCAGAAGTTGGCGAATTGCCGACTATCCAAATAATAGTCGCAGTAACTGCCAGCAGGAAGCGCGCTGAAGCCCGTGACATTGTTCAACGAAGCGTTGTGACCAACCGTATTGGGTGTTTCTTCCGCTCTCCAATCCTTACTGGCCGCCAAGGGTTTTCCGATGTAGGTCTTATCGCCACTGAATGCGTAATTCGTTGCTACATAATCCGAAAGTTCCTGCCATTCCAACTTCGACGGGATGTGCCAACCTTCGGGACAGATTCCCTGAATGTTTCCGGATGGCGACTCCGTTTCTTTCTTTTTACCTTTTTTGTGAGATAATTCGCCATTGGTAGCGGCTGTCCAGTTGTACAGATAGCCATAATTGCTTTGCGGATAATAAAGTTTTTCTCTGAAATTATGTGTCTTTCCCACAATCATTTCACCTCCGGAGGGCGTGTGAGTGGTGCGCAAATTCTCTTTCATCCAGCACTGCGAACCGATTTTCACAGTGGCGTAGGCATTGCCGTCCACATCGGTCAGCTCGCCGCAGCTGGTTCCATCTTCACCCAATGGTTTCGTACGCGAAGGAAACTCTTTTTCCACAACCTCTTTCACATCTTCGAGCATCAGTTTCGGCTGTTCAAACAGGGCAGTGGTATCCTCAACGGCCTGTTCAAGGTGCATTTTCTTGGAATGACGCATCCATAAAAGCGCCGCAGCCAGCAAAACCAGCACCACGATGCCAGCAATAAGGGCAATTCTTCTGACTTTGGTGTCATCTTCTACGTTCAATGGCAAAAACGGATCTGTTTCCATCGGTGAGGGCGGCAATTTATCGTCCTCCTCTTCCCCATCAGACTGCGGCTCAGGAACTTTCTGTGGCTCTGACGCTTTCTTTTGTGCCTCCTGGGCGGCCAATTCCGTTCCCCAATACCGCACTGACTTCACCTCTTCCTCCTTCTTTTCAGGACTCAACTCTGAAACACACGGCGGTTCTTCCTTCACTTCCGGCTCCTCATTCCCCGCTGGCTCACTCCCTTCATCCGACGTTTCCTCAATGCCAGCCACCTCCGCCAAATTGAACAACAACGAAGAAACAGAAGCTTTTTCGGCTTTTACTTCTTCATTTTGGGAGACTTCCTTTTCCTCGGTTTCCTCGCTCAGTACTTCCTCTCCCTTCTCATTCATTTCATTATCTTCTAAATCCTGATTATTGAAAGTTGGGACTTCTTCGTTGTCTTTCTGTTCCGACACTTGCTGTTCAACATTATCTTTTACCAGCGAATTGAGCGGCAAAGCATCCTCTTCAACAGGTTGAGAAAGAATATCGAACAATTCACGGGTGTTTTGTGCTCGATAAACGGGATCAACCACTAGGCAACGTTCCACGATCTTGCGCCACGGGAGCGGCAATTCAGCAAAACAGTTGGTCCAGTCTGTACTCATAATTTTCTGGTACATAGATTCTTCCGTTTCATCATCGCCAACTGCGAACAAGGATTTTCCCGTAAACAATTCATAAATGATTACGCCATAACTCCAAAGGTCGATGCAGAAATGAATGCGGCTGGTAGTCAGCATTTCGGGAGCGCGGAAACGAAGTGCGGAGGGTTCGTAACTCATTCCCATTCCGAAAGCGATCAGCGGAATCACCTCCTTAGGTTTGCGAATCGTGAGAATGTTGGCGGGACGCAGGTCGCAATGCACAATCTTATGCGAATGCAGCAAACTGAGTCCTTCCAGAAGTTCTTGAGCGAGCTGAGACTTTGCAGCATTCGACATCCCCAATTGAATTTGCTGCGCCAGATTGCCGTCCTTGAAATAGGGCATAATGGCGAAATCGTACAGTCCCTTGCTTGTTTCCAGGGTGTAAAGACTTTCGTAATTGGCGATATTGCGATGTTGCGGCACGGTTTGAAGGGCGGCGAAATCATCTTTCAAAGAAAAATCATTTTCGTCTGGCTGCTCTTTCACGACCACTGCCTTGATAGCTACATCACGGCGTGAAGCTCTGTCGTACGCTTTATAAACAACTCCTCCATTGTATGAGCCGAGTTTGTCGGTTTTCGGATCATACTGATAGCGATTCAAAAATTCGGTGGGTGTCATTATGGATTTAATATAAACGCCTATAATACGCACCCGCCGATATTTTGTTACTAAAGCACTGTGATTGTGCCTGAATACTGATAGTTTCCACCGCCAAAAACACTCACTTTCAGCGTGTAAGTAAAGACATAATTGGAGAGGACTTTGCCGCGGCTGGTGCCGTCCCACCTGAAATGCGGATCAGTGGATTGGAACACGATTTTGCCCCACCTATCAAAAATGAAGAACTCGCAAGTTTCCAACTGGTCTGCAATGTCGTCAGGGATGAAGAAGTAGTCGTTGTCGCCGGGCGAAGCGCTGGGGGTGATGGCATTCGGCAGGTACATTTGGAACGGACAGGGATAGATGGCGATACGATCGTAAGCCGAGCATTGCGCTGTGTGAGCCGTAACAATATAAGTGCCAGCGTGATGCA
Source organism: Bacteroidales bacterium (assembly GCA_045627805.1). GTDB lineage: Bacteria > Bacteroidota > Bacteroidia > Bacteroidales > WCHB1-69 > UBA1756. Next base: position 3,842 of record JAZQOJ010000203.1, on the reverse strand, counting down.
CTTCAATCTGCGGAGTAGTCTCGCCCGTTGACCACTGGATTGACTGCAAACCCGTGGTCACTTCCAGAATGGCCGTCAGATTCTCGCAGAAATCTTCTGTCAACGTATTGACTTCCAAATAGGTATCAATAACTTCCACATTTTTCGTAACCACACTGTCGCAGCCGTGCGCGCTTTCAAACTGCTGCGTGTAGCGGCCCGATTCCGGATAAACGTGCCCATTCCAGATGAAACTATCGCAGGCCACGACATCGAACTCGTGATCGTAAATGGGATTCACCTGCAGCAAGAGCGTAACGGTGCTGTCGCAACCCTGTGCCGAAACCAGCAGGTGCGAGAGTTCCACGATGCCCGGCAGCGCCGTGCTGTCGGCAGAAACAGTAAATCCATTGCCGCTATAGACCTCATTCTGGCAAATCTCATCGCGAATAGTAACAAACTGGGCGGGAATCTCCATCACCGTCATTAAGACAATACTATCCGCGCCGTTCGCCGCCTGGAAAACAACTTGCTGCGTGCCGGGCTGTTGGAAAGTGTGCCCCTGCCAGCTGACTGGGAAGTCGTTGGCACACACGCTGGTATCAATTTCAACGGTAACGTTGGGATTAACGTGCAAAATCATCGTCACCACGCTGTCGCAACCGTTGGCCGCGGTGAGTGTGGCGGTCTGCGTGCCACCTGACTGGAATGTGACGCCATTCCAAAGGTAGGGCAACTCATTTTCCACGATGGTGCGCTCGTCGGTTCCCGTTTGGTTTGACAATATGGTAAGATGCAGATACACAGTGCTATCGCAGTTGTATTGGGTCATCAGATTCAAACTATCCAAACGGTCGCCCGGAGTCTGTGTTTGCGCCGCAGTCAAATTGAATCCATTCTGATTGTATGCCGTATTTTGGCAAATGGTATCGTAAAGGTCGGAGGAAATGGCGTCGTGCAACGTCACACAAACGCTATTGCTATACAATGTGCCACAACTGTCACTAATGTAAGCAATTCTATAACAAGTATTTTCATTCAAAACACCTGGTGCATAAGTCGTATTGTTGCTGCCAGCAATATCTGTAAAATTGACATTGTCGGCCGACTGCTGCCAAACGTAATAACTCTGATCACCGCCGCTGCATCCCGTGATGGACAAAGCGGAAGGAGCGGTTCCGCGGCAAATATCCTGATTTTGAGCCAGTGTGCCCATCACCATTTCTTGGCTCAAATGATTCAGCGTAATAGAAACATTCTGCTGACAATTTTGGGCATCGGTAACGGTAACTGTGTAAGTACCAGCGGGCAAAGCATTGGCGATGCTGTCGGTAAGTACGCCCGTTGCATAACCATTATCGGCCGACCAAGCGTATGTGTACGGCGCATTACCCTGCACCACGCTAACGGAGGCCATACCGGTAGAAGCACCGTAGCACAAGATGTCGCGTGTGGGTCCCACAGCGATTTGCATCGGGTTGGGCACCTCGATTTCCACAGTGAAACTCGTATCGTTTCCACATTCATCGGCAATGGTAACGGTAACCGTCGTATTACTCGTGATGGTTGTGCCAGCAGCTGGCGACTGCGTAATAATTAATTCGGGGGTAGCCGTATAATTGTCGGATGCATCGAGACGGATTTGTTCCACGAAATCGGGAACGGTGAATACGCAGTTATTGTTTTCGGCATCCAGCGGTCCGATATTCCCGATGTAAGTAGGCGTTTCCGTATCCAGGTTCACAGTAACACTGCCAGTGCCGCGGCAACCGTTAGAGTAGGTCACGGTCACAGTGTAAGTGGTGGGGTCGTCAATCGGGCGAGCGACGAACGACGAGGTCGTTGCTCCAGTGTTCCAAGCATAACTTTCCGCCCCGGGAGCGTTGGCCGTAATGGTGGTGGGATCATTCGCACACAGGAAGTCGGGCTCGGCAGTCACCGTGACGGGCTCCACATCGTTGTTCATTGTGACGTGACACGTGTTGACAATGTCGAAGACGTCGCCATTGCACGCCGTGTATTGCAAGCGAGCGGTGTAGTCGGTGCTGCCCGGAGGGGTAACGGTAATCACGTCGCCCGTGCCAACGACGGGGCCATTGATGCCATTCCCTTCATACCAAGTCACTGTGTAACTGGGCGTTCCGGTAGGAATGAAGCGCCAGGCCTCGTTGTGGGCCGTCCAAGGGCCGGTGTTGCGTCCTGGGGGCACAACCGCAGCAGAACAATTGCTGTTTTGAATGCCGATGACGCCATTCCCGCTATTCCAACTGGTACAAGTTGGCGCATCGCGCAAGTAAATATCAATGATATTGGTACCTTCGTAAAGGACAATCATACTTGAGAATGTTCGTGTACTCGTACAACTATACAACGCTATATTATTGAAACTCAACACATAACTACGACAAGGATATTGGCCCAAAATGCCCTGATAAATGCCATCGCCCGAATAATAATTGGGATAAATATCGCGATAGCAAGCGAAAATGGTATTCGAGAACAAGCTTGAACTCGGCAAAGAGGCAGAATACGACCAAGCGCACCCACCATTGGCAACGCTCGTATTGAAAGTGGCCACCGAATTGGCCCCCGGCACAATCTGGTTGTAGGTGTTTCCATAATAACAGAACGCAAAAGGCAGTGTAAGCACACTTCCCCAAATGTCATCGGTCGCATTGGTGAAAATGAGTTGGCCATCCGTATAATTGTAGGGAGGATTATATGGGATGCTTACAACCGTGTAATTATTTGTTTCAATGGGCGTTGCAACAGCATTCGCCTCTAAAGTGACGGTCGTTGTCGAACAATCAACCACGATTTCGGTCAAACCAGTTCCCAATTCTGCTGGCGCAATGCTCGGACAGCCATCCACATCTCCGCAATCAGCAACGTCAACCGTAATGCTATTGGTAGCCGTGGTTCCATTCTCTCCAGTAACCGTAACGGTGTAAGTGGTTGTTTGATGAGGAGATACAGTAATTGATTGTCCCGTTTGTCCATTGCTCCACGCATAGTCAAAATTGCTTCCGCCTTCACAATACACCATCGCCGACCAGCCATCGTAAACCACACTTCCATCAGGCGTGAAATACACAGTAAGGCATCCCGAATTGCCCGTGTAGGTCATTCCAGCAAGTCCATTATACAAATTGCCAGAGTTGAGCAAGGTGCCCGCTGTGGATGTCCCTTCGTAAATGTAGATTTCATCGCAAGTTTCCACATTTACGGAATTGAAAAAGATGGAAATGGGATTGCCATCTGGCGAGCAGAACGTATGCGTGTAGGTAGTGCTGTTGGCGTAAGTGCCGTTCGGACCGCCCGAATCGTAAAAACAGGTCACAGGGCCACAAACGATAGTGGTCGTCGTGTTGCTCATATTCACACTCTGAATGCAATTGGACATATCGGGCTCGCTGCTCGCAGTCAATGTAGTGGAACTTCCTTCACAAATCGTGGTGACGCCCTCAATGGTAATATTGCTGGGTGAAAGGTCGCAACTCACCACTTGAACCGTGAAATTAGCCGTTACCGAAGTGCCGTTGTCGTTCGAAACCGTCACCGTGTAGGTCGTTGTCTGACTTGGCGTTACCGTTATCGAAGTGGCGGTCGAGCCGTTGCTCCACGCATAGTTGAAGTCGGCCGCGCTGGTACAATAAACCATCGCCGACCAGCCCGAATACACCACGCTCCCGTCGGGCGTGAAATAGACCGTGATGCTGCCGGAATTGCCCGTGTACGTCATCCCGGAAAGCCCCGTGTACAGGTTGCCCGAATTGAGCAGGGTGCCGCTCGTTGACGTGCCGTCGTAAATGTAGATCTCGTCGCAGCCCTCCACGTTCACAGTGTTGAAATGGATGGTGAGC
>JAZQOJ010000202.1:0-3301 GCA_045627805.1 Bacteroidales bacterium | reverse complement strand
AAGTTCTTCAGCGACGGGGCCTTCCAAGTGGGGGATTTCCAATCCGTTGTTGGAAAGCACGTCGGTGAGCATCACTGCCGGGCCGCCGGCGTGGGTGATGATGGCGATGCGCTTGCCCTTCACTTCGGGGTGCATAAAGATGGCGCAAACCGTGGTGAGTTCCTGACGGTTGTGGCAGCGCACGATGCCGGCCTTGCGGAACAGTGCGTCAACCGCGACATCGGAAGTGGCGAGGGCGCCCGTGTGCGATGAGGCGGCGCGGCTGCCGGCTGCGGAACCACCCGACTTGATGGCGGCGATCTTGCAGCCCTTGCTGATCAGCGAGGTGGCGTGTTTCAGGAGTTTGCGCGGGTTGCGCACGTTCTCCATATAAAGCATAATCACGTGCGAGCTCTTTTCCGGGTCGAAGGTGTCGTCGAGATGTTCCAGAACCTCTTCAATACCCATCTGAGCAGAGTTGCCGACTGCCCATACACTGTTGAAACTCAATCCGTTGGTGATGCCGTATTCCTTGATGAAAACGGCCGTGGCACCCGAACCGGTGATGAAGTCAACGCCCTTGGAGCTGAGCGGGGGAACGGGCGTGTCGAAAGCGCCGTTGTAGTTGGTGTTGAGGAAGCCCGTGCAGTTGGGCCCGATCAGACTGCCGCCCACACCGTTGATGGTGTCAACAATGTGCTTCTCGTATTCAGCACCCTGCTTGTTCTCTTCCGAGAAACCGGCAGAGATGATGATGAAGCCACGAGTGCCCTTGTCGTGCGCCAGCGTGTCAACAGTGGCCGGACAGTACTTGGCGGCGATGGCCAGAATGGCGCAGTCCACTTCGGGAAGCTCGTTCACGGTGGCGTGACATTTGATTCCCTGCACCTCTGTCTCCTTCGGGTTCACGGCGTAAACTTTGCCTTTGAACGGGCTTGACAAAAGGTTGGCGAGGATTTTTCCGCCGGGCTTGTGTACATCATTCGACGCACCTACCACGACGATGCTTTGCGGATTTAATAATTTCGGATTAATCATAAATTTATTATTTGTTTAATATACTATCAATGAGAGAATTATAATGTTTTCACCACTGTTTGTAAAGATTGCAAATTTACATAATTTTTGCGAATCTCACTACTCTTTTACTACTTTCGATGTGGAAATCATTTGACCATCGGATAGTATGCGAAGCAGGTAAACGCCTGGAGCGCAACGACTCAAGTCAATGTCTTCCATCTCGTTCTCCATTTTTCTCATTAACACGCATTTCCCATAGCAGTCAAATAATTGTATCTCAGTGTTTTGATTCCATTTCTTCCAGCTGATATGGCATACCGTTGAAACGGGATTGGGCCACGTTCTGACTGAACTGCCATCGCCATATTCGTTCACTCCATCTGAGTAAAAGATGGTGAGGTGCAGGGTCACGATGCTGTCGCAGCCGGCTTCCGTTTGCCCCGTCCACGTGTAGTCGCCGCTCATATCGTAGTAGTTCCCATTCCATACGTAACTGTCGAATGCTTCCACGGTCTGGCTTTCTTCGGCGCTGTGATGGATGACGAGATGCAGGTTCTCGGTGCTTTCGCAACCGGCTGCACTGGCATCGGTCCAGGTGTAGTCGCCACTTTCGGTGTAAACCTCGTTGTGCCATTCGTATTGGTCGCACGCCTCAATGGTGTCGTACGACACGCCGGGCTGCGTGATGGTGAGGTTCAAAATGACGATGCTGTCGCAACCCGCTGCCGTGCTGAATATTTGTTCGTAATTCCCACTCTCGGTGTACACTTGTCCGTTCCAAACGTAAGATTCGCAAGCAGTTACCTCATCGCTCGTCGTAATGGATGGATGAATGGTGAGATGTAATGTTACGATGCTGTCGCAACCAGTCGCTGCGCTGAGCGTCTGCTCGTAGGTTCCGCTCGTAGTGTAGAGTTGTCCGTTCCAAATGTAGATGTCGCAAACCGTTATGGTCGTGTCAAAAGCAACGGGTTGGTTGATTGTCAAGTTCAATGTTACCACGCTGTCGCAACCGTTTGAGCTGGTGAACGTTTGCTCGTAACTTCCGGATTGCGTATAGGTTTGATTATTCCAAAGGTAACTTCCACAGGCCTCCATATTCAAGGTCTCATACAGGATGTCGCTGATGGTGAGGTCTAAGGTTACAATGCTGTCGCAACCATACTGATTGGTGAAAGTTTGTTGGTAAATTCCTGATTGATTGTAAGTTGTTCCGTTCCAAACGTAATTTCCGCAAGCCGTCGCCGTTATCGCATAATTGATAGCCGTCACCACAGTGAGGTGGAGCGTTACGATGCTGTCGCAGCCATTTTGCGAAGCAAAAATCACGTTGTAATCGCCCGACGTTGTGCCTATTTCGAAAAGTGTATCTCCGTATGGATAAGGGAGTTGCCCGGTACAAATGGTGGCGTAGTCGTCGGTGTGTTGTGTGATGTTGAGGGTGAGTTGCAGCGTCACAATGCTGTCACAACCCTCGCCGGAGGTGAAGGTCTGCGTGTAACTTCCCGACTGATAGTAGGTTGTCGCGCCCCAGGTGTACGAATCGCACGCCGTGATGTCAATGTTTGCTGTCACTGTGCAGTTCTCTGTGGTGAAACTCCACGCCCCCGACCACGGCGAGAAGTCAATGCCGTTGTTGCCGCGCACACGCCAGTAGTAGGTGGTATTGTTTTGCAACTCGAAAAGAATAGTTGATGTTGTGTTAATTTGCTGACAAACAACATTGTCAGTGAAGGATGAGTTGGTCGAGTATTCAATCTGATAGTGGGGAGAATTGGGAATGTTGCTCCAACTGAACGACTGCCCATCAGTTGGAATGCCCGTGCTTCCGTTGGCCGGCGAAATGAGAGTGGGCGCGGTCGTCATATTCAAACTGGGCGTGTTCAGTGTCCACACGTCCGACCAGTCGGAGGTGTCAACGGCGTTGTAGGCGCAGACTCTCCAGTAACAAGTGGTGTTGTAACTCAGCCCATTGATACTTTTATAATAATATGATGAAGAGGTTGAACCCACAATTTTTTGTGGAGAATCAAAAGTGGGCAGCACATCAATCTCGTACAGATAACCGTTGCTCCCGCTCAGACTATTCCAATATAGTGTCGTGCTGGTTCCGCTTAATGAAGTGCCGTTGCTGGGCGACGAAAGTGTGACCTTTTCCGCCGTGCTGAAGGACCACACGTCCGACCAGTCGGAGGTGTCGGCGTAGTTGATGCTGCGCACTCTCCAGAAGTAGGTCATTCCGTAGTGGAGTCCGTCGGGGCTGGCGTAGTTGTATATGCTGGAGCGGGTGTTGGAGTAGAGG
>JAZQOJ010000201.1:0-154592 GCA_045627805.1 Bacteroidales bacterium | reverse complement strand
TCGTGCCCACCTACTCGGTGAACCTGCTGGACTTCGAACTGCCGGAGTTCCGCCACAGCGACGAGTGTTTCCGGGCGATATTCCTCAAGGACCAAAATAATCGGATTTTAACGAAGAAGTCGGGTGTGTTTTACCTAAATTTGTGTAATTTTGCAGCGCAGCAGGAAGATGTCTCGGCCGAGCTCCGCCAGTGGCTGTATGTGCTGAAGAATATGCAGGACTTCGGCGAGGCGGACTACGAGAGGCAGGAGGGCATCTTCCAGGACCTGCTTGACGAATGTAGGATTTCAAAAATGAGCAAGATGGAAAAGGAGAACTACGAGAAGAGCATCCTGGAGTACGAGGACGTGCAGGAGGCGATTGCCTACGCGAGGGAGCTCGCCGCCAGGGAGGCGTACGGGAAGGGCGTAAAGGAAGGTATGGTGAAAGGAGTGGAGGAAGGAATGGAAAAGGGTGTGGAAAAAGGAAGAGCGGAAGCCATAGCATCGTTTGTTAGAAATATGTTGGAAAAAGGTATGGATCCCGTAACCATTTCAAGTGTCACGGGGCTGGCCGAAGATGAGATCCGCAAGCTGGAGGCGAAGTCCTGATCGCATTCCTCAATTCGGCAGCCCCGAAGTATGTGGACAGGACCGTTGGCCGCACCCTATTTATCAACAGAATTATCCCTTTTCGTCTTGTTGATTTGTACACCGAAAAATTTTAGGACCTTCCGATAATGGGAATTATCCGCACTGCGGAATTACCGCTCAACACATCGCGAATCCCGAATTGTCAGTTCACAGCTTATTAAAAGAAAGCTCGCTTTGCGGCTGCTGTCGGCACGTTTCTCCATTATTATTTCATTATGAAACGGCAAGGAAAAGAAAAATTTCCTGATAATTTCCTCGAAATTTCCTGCGAATTTCCTATATCACGCCGCAGGCGGCATTCGTCCCTTCGTCCATTCATCCCATTAACCGTTTAACCGACGTTAACCGTTTCCACATCTCATAATTCCCCTTATCAGACAATCCTTAAATTTTCAGCGTATAAATCAGCAAGATACGCTTGGACTCTACTCCGCACAAAGGCACTCGATAACTGTTTGTTTGTTAATAAAAAAACTTAATTGCCAAACTGCAAACCTTATATTTTATTTTCTCGTTGCAAAAATCACTTTTTTAACACAAAACACAACAGGCAAAAAAATTTCCTTTTAATTTCCTCAAAATTTCCTGCGCATTTCTTGTTTCACGCCAAAGGCGGAAAATATTCTTCAATTTTCAATTAAAAAATCCTCCGTCCTCCAACCACTAAACCCTAAGCCCTAACCCCTAAGCCCTACTCTTCCTCCGGCTCGTCGGAATCAGGGTTTCAGACAACCGATGGGGACCACGAAAATCCCATCTTCCTTACGTTGATATGCGTAATCACCCACCGCCGTAACAATCATACAGAAGGATGGCATCGGCATTTTCGCTGGATCCAAATCCTGCTTCAAAGCATTCAAAGTGGCAGCTCCTTCTTTGATTTTCGTAATGCCGCCCAACTTGATTTCAATCAACGCATATTGTCCGTTGCGACGATGCAGGACCGCATCGCATTCCAAACCGCGGTTATCGCGATAGTGATAGACTTCGCCCAATAGTGCGTCAGCAAAAATGCGCAAATCTCGAACCACCAACCCTTCAAAAAACATTCCACAGGCCTTGGGATCTTGTTCCAAATCTTTCGGACTCACTCGCAGAGATGCCGCTGCGATGCTCGGATCAACAAAATATCGGTTGTGAGAGGTGCGTATGGCCGTCTTGCTTCGCAAATTCGGATTCCAGGCAGGCATATCTTCCACAACGAAAAGTTTGCGGAGTGCCTCCACATAGTCGGCCACTGTATCATCGCTAATGCTTTGTCTGTCATTAGATTTAATATCCTCACAGATAGTCGTGTATGGAATTTGATGTCCCTGATTGCGTGCATACGACCTCATTATCATCCTTGCACGTTCGGGAGAGCGCCGCACTTGGTCCACGCGGATGATGTCTTTAGAAACAACCGATTTTACATAATCAAATGCCTGATCCAACGCCACATCTCCTTGTAAGAGCGTGGCTTGTGGCCAACCACCACGACAAATCAGGTAGCAGATGTCTTGAAGAACTAATTCGTTACGACAAGTTCCCAGATTTTCTCCATTGAAAAGGCCGCTCAGAGAAACGGTTCCATTAGACTCTCCTGACTCGTACAAACTCATCGGACGCATATTCAGATGTCCGATTCTCCCAGTTCCGCTATGAATGGTTTCCGTTGCTTCTGGAAGCACAGAAGACCCTGTCAAAACGAACTGGCCCAATTGATGGCGTTCATCCACAGTGCTGCGCACCTCATCCCATAAGGCGGGAATTGTCTGCCATTCATCCAATAAGCGAGGCGTATCACCAGCCAGCAGCAAGTCTGGATTGAATTCCGCCAACTCCCTGCTTTTTTCAAGAACACTTTTCTTGCCCAGCATCAAAGAACTCTTTGCTATTTGTTGTGCTGTAGTCGTCTTTCCGCACCACTTGGGGCCTTCTATCAAGACAGCTCCTTTCCCTTGCATTTTTCGTTGTAAAATGGCATCTGCAATCCGAGGTTTGTATGTAAAATTTTCCATTTTATTAAAATAATAAAACCAGACTGCAAAAATACTAATAATAAGCGAAATACAAAAGCGATTTTGTAAAATTTTCGGGAGATTATTATGATTCTGTTCGGGAGATTATTACGATTCTGTTCGGGAGATTGTGATTTCCAGTCGCACTCAATTGTACCATCCTCAAAAAGTGGAAATTCTTCAATTTTCAATTAAAAAATCCTCCGTCCTCCAACCACTAAACCCTAAACCCTAAGCCCTAACCCCTAAGCCCTACTCCTGCTCCGGCTTTGCGTGGATCATTTTCAGCAGGTTGGCTTTGTTCTCCAGCGGGATGTCGAAGGTGACGGAAATGCGCTCACCGTTGCGCAGGGTGGCCGGGTTGACATACACGTCGGGATAGGTGAAGATGTCGATCACGTTCACGCCCAAAACCTGTGCGATTTTCTCAAGCTGATTGACTTTCAGCTGCTGCTTTCCGTTCTCGATTTTGTTCCAATTGGAGACATCAAATCCCAAGGCCATTGCGATGACATCCTGGTTGATATTCTTCGCGATTCGAATCTTCTTAATGTTCTGTACAATATCCATAGCGCAAAATTAGCATTGATTTTTCAATGGATATATGAGAAATTTCAATATTAAGTTGTAGTTTCGTAATATTTATTTTCTTAAATTACAATAAAATTTATTATTTTCTCAAAAATTCGTATTTTTGCCATCGCATTGATAGAACACAATTAGCTGTTTTAATGTTCACGCAAAAGGACTAAACAAGAACCAAACAAGGACTAATTGCGGACTAAAAGAGAGTGGATTTTGGGAGATATTTGCAGAGAGAAAAAAGGAAAGTGATTGTGATTTGCACTCTAAAATAAATGTAGAATTCAAGTTGATGAAATAAAAAAATACTTTTTTACACAACATTAATCATTAAAACTTTACAATTATGGCAGAATTTTCAATCAGTGGTCGTTTGACCGTAAAAAGTCTTCAGAAACAGTTTAAAGATGCTTTTGGCGCAACTTTAAGAGTTTATAAGGGAAAACAATTCGCAGATGAAAACGCTACTTTGGCTTCCATTCGCGAAGGCGATGCCAAAGGCGGCGAACTTAAATGCGCTGGCAACCTCAAAGTCGGCAATTTTGAAAACAAGATGAAAGAATTGTTCGGTGTAACCGTACAAGTTGCGAATAAAAGCAACACCAAATTGTCAAATAATGACATTACAATCGCCGCGGCAGGCAAAGAATAATCGGCTAACAAATCATTTCCTCGCCCGCACCAAACTGCGAGCAAGGGTCCAAGCCGAAAGAAATCGGCACCACGTTCTTTGAAATGTTGTAGAGAAAAAACTAAAACAGCAGGCCAGCCCAAAGCTGTTGCAGGAAATCGTATATGTAGAGTTGTTCCACATCTCCCAAGTTGCGGGAAATATTATCCAAAGAAACGACCATCAATTTGAAATCGGGATGCTCTTCTTTGAAAGCTTTCAAGTTTTTGATATGCTTGGACTGCACATCTTCGGTGGATTTGATTTCAATGGCGAGTTTATCGCCAATTACGGCATCTACTTCAAGTCCTGTACTGGTTCGCCAATAGCACAATTTTTCTTCCTTGCGATTGTAGCGAATGTAAGCCGTTAGTTCTTGCATAACAAAATGTTCAAAGGCGTGTCCGTACTCCGGTGTTCCTTTCACCACCTCTTTGCGATGCAGCAGGTAGTTAGTTAGTCCGACGTCAAACAAATAGAATTTCGGCGATTGCACTACCCTCCGTTTGATGGTTTTGGTATAAGCGGGAATAGTATAGCCGATAAGCGTATCCTCTAAAATGGAAAAATACTCTTTCACAGTGTGGGCACTCACCCAACAGTCGGTTGCAATGTTGTTATAATTGACAATTTCGCCATCGGTAAGGGCGGCGGCATCTAAAAAACGTTGGAAATTATCCAAATTTCGCACCAAAGCCTCCGCTTTGATTTCTTCTTTAAGATATACATCTACGTAGGCCGACAGAAGCAGATAGGCGTTTTTGGCATCATAACAATGCGGTAGCATTCCGTGGGAAAGTGCCCTGTCAAGGTCGAAATCAGGAATTTCGGCACTCGCCAAAGGAAACAGATAGCACGGAAATGCTCGCCCGCCAAGCGTATTGTACCCCTGACGGCGTAATTTCCGAGCACTGGAACCGCAAAGTATAAAACGGATATTGCGTTCCGAAATAAGCCGATGCACCTCATTCAAAATGAGCGGGATTTGCTGAATTTCATCAATGATGATGATATCTTCTGCGCCCTTCCCGTGATATAAATCGTATAATAAGCTCGGACGACGCGAAAATTTGGCAAAGGTCTCTGTATTGAGCAGGTCTATGTAAATGGCAGTAGGAAACCGCTTTTTTAATAATGTTGATTTTCCCGTCTGTCGTGCACCGAATAAGAAGATGCTGATATCGTCTATATATTGCTCTAAATTTACAATTCGTTGGTACATAGCGTGTAATAATGATAACGTAATATTTTATTGTAATATTTACATTGCAAATCGGAAGTACAATCTCATTTTTACAATATAAATCACATTGCAAAAATACACTTATTTTTTGAAAAAAGCATTCCGGTACAAAATTTTTTCTCTGCAATACAATACATAGGTGGTTGCCGCAAGGCGACTGCATAAAGATTATCTCCCTCGCTCGCACCAATCAACCCGCGAGGGCCCAAGCCGAAAGAAATCGGCACCACGTTCTTTAGAATAATAGAAAACATTTTAAAAGCACTAAAAATTATGAGCAAAGAATATTACAAAAAGAAAATCATCGACATTCGTGCTGCGATTGAAAGAGAACGAGCAAACAAGAAAAGAGATAACGAAAATTACGCTGCGAGAATAAAGTCAGCTACGAGCACTGATTCGAAGGCCAGCTGGCGCAAAAGCAAGATTTCTGCCGCAGCTTCTCACGATCGTACCATTGAACGTTTGAAAAACGACTTGGAAAGAGCGAAAGAGGCATTGAAAAGAGAAAAGAATTAAGTCCACTGACAGAAACCGGCCAAGTTAAACCGCCGGTTTCTGTTTGTCTCATTATTTTGATTGTTTGACAAAATATTGATATAAAAAAAGTTAGAATGAGTTTAATATCGAAAATCCGTTCCACATTATACACCACAGCCAAAGTGTTGGGCGATGTGGATGCGGTGAAAAAGGGGAAAGTCGGCAAGCGCGTGAAAAATCGCATCAAAGGCAGGATTGCCGGAAAATTATTGGGGAAATTATAATATGATGAAGAAAATCTTGTTTGTTGTCGCCTTGTTGATGGCGACTGTTGTAGGATTTGCGCAGGAAGACCATCCCGGCGTGATGGCTGATCGCCCGGGAATGTCAACGGGAACCGATGTGCTCCCATTTCTGAAAGTGCAATGGGAAACTGGGGTTGAAAGCGGATTCGGTGACGGCTGCTCCATCGTGCTTCCGACCACTATGTTCCGCTTCGGCGTGACCCAATTCGCGGAACTTCGTCTCGAATACGATGGCGCACTATTTCAAACTGAAAATCCGCATAAATGGGGCTACGACGTGTGCCCACTCGTACTGGGAACCAAAGTCAAAATTTTTGACGGTTACAAATGGGTGCCGAAAATCTCATTGATGGCCAACCTCGCCATCCCGCTGACTCGTGCTCAGTTGCACGAAACGCACGTTGCCCCGTCGCTGCACTTGCTTTTTCAAAATGATGTAACCGACTGGTTCAGCGTAGGTTATGATGTCGGAGCCGAGTGGAATGGTGTGAATGCGACTCCCGCCACATTCTTGGGCGTCTGCCTTGGGTTCAATGTTACTGACGATTTGGGACTGTTTGTGGAAAGTTACAACTACTTCACCAAATACGCAATCCACCATACCGAAGCCGAATGCGACCTCGACTTCGGGCTTAGCTATGTGGTGCATCCGAAGGTGCAACTCGATTTGTATGCCGGCTTCAATTGCCAGAACCCGCGCTCAATGAGCTTTGTGGGCTTGGGAGTGGCGTGGATGATGAATTAAGCTACTATCTTATAAAAACGACTCACATATTCAGACTCATTATGCATCCGAAAATACAAAATTTCAAACGCGAACTCAACAACGTTTTTGATGACAATCTGCACACCAAGCAGTGGCACAATGTGGTGGATTGGATGATTATCGGTTTTATCGTCATCAGCACCATCGAGGTGTTTCTTACTACCTTCAATGGCTTTTCCGAACATCACCAAACCGTCCTGAACATTGTGGATTGGGTGACGCAGATTTTCTTTACGATAGAAGTCACCTTGCGCATTTGGAATGCCGATATGCTCGACCCGAAATATAAAGGTTTCAAAGGTCGCGTGAGGTACTGTTTCACTTTTTACGGCTTCATCGATTTCATCTCCACCTATCCCTTCTTCTTCAGTTTCTTTATGCCGGTACCCTATCTCGTGCTCAAGTCGCTGCGAGTGGCCCGTCTGCTGCGCATCTTCCGCTATATGCACTCTTTCCAGCTGCTGGCCAATGCTTTCCGCTCAAAGAAGAACGAGCTGCTGGTCTCGATGCAGTTTCTGCTCATTGTGACGCTGATTCTGTCGTTCATTCTCTTTTTCGTGGAGCACGAGGCGCAGCCGGAAGCCTACGACAACGGCTTGTATTCCGTGATTTGGGCCTTCGCGCAGTACGTCGGCGACCCTGGCGGTTTCGGTGAATTCCCGCCCATCACTCCGGTCGGACAGGTAATCGCTTTCATCGTGGGGATTCTGGGAATCGCTATGTTTGCCGTTCCCGCCGGGCTCATCGGTTCCGGCTTTACCGAAGTGATGGAGGAAGAACAGAAAGAAAAGGAAACTGAAAAAAATATCCAACAACTGAAGTTCGCATTTAGATTTGTCCAATGTCGATATACGAAATATTTACGGACTCCGGCTTTCGTGTCTTTAGATGACATTAAATCAAAATACAGAATGAGCGAGGAGGATATTCTGGGCGCTGTGGATGCTTCTAACGAATTCCGTTTGCGTAATTTGGCCACGACACGTCCCATTGAAGAGCGCCCCGTTGATCGTCTTGTCGTTGAAATGTTCGATGTCAATCGTCCGTATGGTTGTTGTATAGACAGAGGGTCCAACATTACTATTGTTTCCACATCAAGTTATGCCGAAGCTGCGACCGGCCATTTCGCCTATTATCTTGCAAAAATTGGGAAATTCAATTATGTAAGTAAGGAGATAGAACTTCGTCCCGAGCAGCCGGTCACTTACTATAATATTTCGAATGAAAACGCTTGTCCCAATTTAAGAACTTTCCTGAATGATATTGACCGGTTGTCGTCGGCCGAAAACAGTTGGGTGATTTTTATTCTTTCCGCCAGTGGCGGTCAGGAGCCTGTTTTCCCCACCCAATTCCATTATATCATAGGAGGGGAAAAAGGCGATGAGACGTATGATGATCCTGGCATAACCATTCATAATACGTCCCGCTTTGACGCTATGTTTTGTGATTTGACTCAAAAAATAAAAGAACAATACGATTTGGAAAGTGATAGACAGAAATTTCATAATGGGACGTCGCCAAAGAACATCGCCCGTCACATCAACTCAAACGCCAATGCCTTCACCATCCGAATAGCTTGGAGTGTAACTTGTTGGGATTTCCGTTCTTTGCAAATCAGTCAGACAATGGCACAAGCATTCAACAAACATTTTGCCGGAATAACAGACCTCGAACCTTCAAAGGAACTTACGACGCGTATTGCAGGGAAAGATTATGGTTACGAGTTTTATAAAGATTAAGTATGCACCTCCTCACCAAATTGTATGCCATCAACAGCAAGTCGGGCCACGAAGACGAAATCAAACGCTTTGTGCTGCGCAAATAGCTGATTATCCACAGCAAATTATTACAAACCGTTATGTATAAAATGTGAGTTTTAATAATCTAAATATGATTTTAAGTTTTATAAAAATTTAATTTTCTCAAATTATTATATTATTTTCTCATTTTTTTTACTATTTTTGCTCCATAAAACATAGAATTAATTTTCAAAGTCCCTCTTTACTAAAAAAAGAACCAAACAAGAATCAAACAAGGACTAATTACGGACTAAAAGGGGACGGTTTTTGGAGGATATTTGCAAAGTAAAATGATAATTAACTAACACACAAAAATTATGGCAGCCAAGTACAAAAAAGACGGAACAATCGACAAACGTTACAAACAAAGCACCGGTTGCGGCGCAGTAATATTCTTAGCCATCATAGTCACGGCAGTTTTAGCATTTTTGCTGTAAGGAGCACAAAATGTTTAGGTAATTCAAGTTTCGCAAGTTGACAAAATAATTATAACAGACTTAGGACTTGAGACTTGAGAACAACGAGAATGAATGGATTTGCCATCATATTTTCAATTCCGACGTGGAAAGTCGTAAGTCAAAAGTCGCAAGTCTCCATTACAACAAGAAAAAAAACGGTCTGCGAAAGTTGAAATAGGTAATAATTTTAAGAAATTCATTAAACAATATTATTATGGTTAACAAAGTAAGAGTCTATGGAAAAGCCCAAAATCGCACGGCTTTAGGAATTGTAAATGCGTATCTGGTAATGTATCCACACGCCACATTAAATGATCTGAAAAAAGCGTTTCCGAATTCTTTGAATACGGACTGCGGAACAAGCGAAATCTTTATGGCGAAAACAGAAATCGACCAGCACATCAAAGCTGGCGACCAATGGTATGCGGATGGGCAGGCCTATTTCACAGGAAGTGATGAGTGGCTTAAATTATCCGACAACACCCAAATAGCCGTAGTGCGTATGTGGACGAAAGGCAGTTTCCAAAAAATGGTTGACCACGCCGCACAATACGGAATTGAAATCGCTGAATTCACCGCTGCTACCAAGGGCTTCGGACAAAAGGGAGGATATCATTTGGAATACCTCAACGGCTACGTTCCACCGGCGCCGGCAACCACAAAGAACAAAAAATGGTTGTGGATACTCATCGCCATCATTGCTATCCTCGCCATTATTGCTGCATTATTGGTCAAAAGTTGCAACAAAGAGCCAGCAGTGGTAGAAAAAGTGGTAGAAAAAGTGGTAGAAAAAGAAGTCGTGGTACACGATACTGTTTATATGCAGCAAATTGAGGAAATTGAAAAGAACTTCAATGCGGCTGAATTTGAAAAAGGCAAGGCGGTTCTGCCGGAGAACGCGAAATTCGTGCTGCACGATTTGGCCAAAGTGATGACTAAAAATCCGCAAATCAAACTTCGTTTGGAAGGACACACCAGCGCCGAAGGTGATGCGGCGGTCAACCAGAAGTTAAGTGAGGACAGAGCCCAAGCCGCTGTTGATTTCCTGATTCAAAATGAAGGAATTGATGCATCCCGTTTGGAAGCTGCGGGTTTCGGCTCCACTCGTCTGAAAAACACCGACAATCCGAATGCGCCTGAAAATCGCCGCACAGAATTCATTGTCGTTGAATAAGTTTCAATATTAACCATTAAAATTTTTATTATGGCAACAACTGTAAAAAAGACCAAAGACGGTACTGTTGACAAACGCACCAAAGAAGGTAAAGCAATCGCTGCTCGTATGGCAAAAGCTCGCCGCGCAGCAGCAAAAGCACGTAAATTAAAACGTAAATAATTAAAACACACAATTATGGCAACAGTTAAAAAAACAAAAGACGGTACAGTTGACAAACGTACCAAAGAAGGTAAGGCAATCGCCGCTCGTATGGCAAAAGCCAGAAAAGCTCAAGGCAGTTTGAAAAATCGTATTAAACGCTTATTTAAATAGAAAGTATGAAGACTAAAATCGAAAATATTGCAAATGTTATCGCTTCTGCCATTTGGGCAGACGGCGTTTATGATGAAGCCGAAAAAGTTGCAGTAGAGGAAATCGCTGAGGCGCTTGAATTGGACGAAAAAAAATTCCAAGCAGCTGTTGACAGCCAGGTAGCAGCTTTGGAAAAGATGACCGACAACCAAGTAAATGCTGCATTGCTTGATGCCGCTGAGGGCGTTGACGATGAAGAAATCGGTATCATTTTTGAAGCCGCACTGCAAATGTTAATTGCTGACAACGAACTCACTCACGCCGAAATCAGCAATATGCTTGTTATTGCAGAAGCATTGGGAATTGAAACAGAAGATGCCATCCTGATGCTTGCCGACCTTGTAAAAGAGGAAGACGAACTTGAAATCAATATGGAATAATAATGCACTAGAAGGAGGCCGACTAAAAGTAATTTTGTAGTCGGCCTCTTTTTTTAAGAAACAAGAAAAACTTAAAAAAATCGAGGAAAAGCTTGACAAGTTGTTGAATGAGAAAGAGTAAAATCAATATTGCTTATGAGTGAGAGAATCAAAGGGGGAACCACTCCCCGCAACGAAATCATCATAAACCGTCTTTTTTCAGGCGATTATCTTACGGATAATGTGGGACACGAAGTCATCAATCTTTATAAAGACGACAACGGCCGACACTATTTGTATGTTCAGCCCTACGGCACGTATTCAATCGAACATTTTGAGAAAATCGAGTATATGCTGATGGTGCGTGGCGTTGAGGGCAAGGGCGCTGTGGAAGTGGTTGGTTTGGCACAAGGCATTTCCGACATTTGCGATCCCCGTATCTCGGAACAGAAAAATAGGGATAGACAAAACGCCTACATTGCCCAAAATGAAGTGAAGTATGGCGGCAAGTCCATCATTGATATATTCAGCCAAAACAAGGACCATATTGTTGATAAAAGCGGGAATTTGCTTAAGGAAACTCCACTTCATCAGCCCATCTACATTTCAATGTGTGCTGAAAGCGTGAAACGGCCGTCGCAGCCCGTTTACATCGTTTTCAAGTCTGGGAAAAAGGATGAGTTTGATCCCGCCAAAGCGAAGGTGGTACTCCTATCAGAAACGCAGCAGGCCAGATGCTCTTTGAAACAATATTTCAATAGTGAATCAGCTGACTACCAGAAACTTCTGGATTTAATTCATTGCCCTGACTTATGGACGGGCGAATTGGATAAGGTTACAGCCATCCAAGAGGAAAAGGATGAAGTGAACTTTTTTGATGTCTGCGGCATTGAAAACTACGAACTGGCATTTTCAAACGGCTTTGCCCACTTTATTGAAAAATATCCCAAACTGATTGTTGATTTCGCACGTCAAAAGTTGAATACGGTGGTAAAAGATTTTCCTATTGTGAAAAGAGAATACCACAATATTGATATTTGGCTGGAGAATGAAGAGGAAATCGTCGTGGTGGAAAATAAAGTAACTTCTAAGATCAATGGTGTGCAAACTTTTGACAAGGAATTATCTGGTAGTCAATTAAATAAATATTACACTTTTGCCCAATCCGAAGCTAAGCCATCAGGAAAAAAAGTGAGATGTTTTCTGCTTACACCTGATTATAATCAAATTCAGCTGTCACAATACAATTTGAAAGATTTCCCTTGTGATCAAATTTATACGCAAATTCTCTATAGCGATGTGTATGGTTTTATGATGCAATATCCTGTTGATGACATTTATTTCAAGGAATTTCTAAAAGGGGTCAAGCGCCATACGCGAATGCGGCACAACGATTTGTTTGAAGTCACACGGCAGAAATTCTACAATATGATACATCGAAACGACAACCAATAATCTTAATACCAATTAATTAACAAAAATCAAACTATTATGGAAATTAAAATCGACGGACGCCTTTTGGTGTCAACATTGTGCAACAATTTCAAGAAAGAATTTGGTGGCACTTTAAGAGTTTACAATGGTGCAAAACGTTGTACAGGTAGCGAAAAAGTAACCGAAATTACTTCAAAAACAGGCAGCTACGAATGCAGATCGAGCAAAACCGTAGGAGGTTTTGAAAAAGATCTGTTAGACAAATTCGGCATCAAGGTGCAAGTTGCTTCAAGTGATGATTGGGTACTCGCATTGGATCAAATGACCTTGGCTAAATTACCTGAAATTCCAAAGAATGCCACCAAGGCCGATATGGAATCCTTGAAATCCAAATATGCCAAATAATAAGAAGTTACTACGGGCGGCCGTTGAATCAGCCGCCCGTTTTCATAATCATTAAGTCCCGCCGCCAGCGGTGGTCAGGAGCCGGTTTACCCTACACAAATCCATTACATCATAGGCACACAAAAAGGCGATGAGACGTATGATGATCCCAACATAACTATTCAGGATACCAAGCGTTTTGATGGCTTGTATCGTGATTTGGTACAGCAAATTAAAGAAAAGTACGATTTGGACAGTGATAGACAGAAATTTCATACGGGACATTCTCCGAAGAACATTGCTCGGCATATCAATCCTAATGCAAATGCCTTCACAATCCGAATAGCTTGGAGTGTAACTTGTTGGGATTTCCGTTCTTTGCAAATTAGTCAGACAATGGCACAAGCATTCAACAAACATTTTGCTGGGATAACCGACCTTGAACCCTCAAAGGAACTTACGACGCGTATTGCAGGGAAAGATTATGGTTACGAGTTTTATAAAGATTAAGTATGCACCTCCTCACACAATTGTATTCCATCAACAGCAAGTCGGGCCACGAAGACGAAATCAAACGCTTTGTGCTTGGACAATTATCCGATTTGCGTCTTCATATTGAAGAAGATGCTTATGGTAATATATTGATTACCAAAGGAATATCTAATAGTTATCCTTGCGTAGCTGCGCATTTGGATGAAGTGCACGAGCCAGTTGCCCGCAAAGTGCTGGCTGATGGCAATAAGATTTATGCCCTTGATGAGCACTTGCAAGAGCAGGTTGGAGTAGGCGCAGATGATAAAAATGGCGTGTGGATTGCAATCCGATTACTTGAACAGATGGAAGCCCTGAAAGTTGCGCTCTTCGTCCGTGAAGAAAAAGGCGATTACGAGGGCTACCGGCACGGCTCCGATGACTGCGACCTTGCCTTTTTTAACGATGTGAAATACGTGTTGCAATGCGATAGGAAAGGTGCCAGCGACTTGGTGACATTCAATACCAAATATCAGACTCGTTTGTGCGAGGATGATTTCATCCCGCAAGAAATACTGCGGCGATATGGCTTTTCTCCGGTTGAGGGCGGCGTAACCGATGTTGTGCATCTGAAGCAGCGTGGCTTGGAAATTCCTTGTTGCAACATCAGTTGTGGTTATTACAATGCCCATAAGCCAGAGGAATACGCACTTTTTAACGAACTTCAAAATAGTTTTTCTTTTGTAAAAAAGATACTGGAAACGATATGAAACTGCTGATTTCTGGTTTTGAGCCATTTGGCGGAGAAAAAGTCAATCCGTCGTGGGAGGTCGTAAAAAGATTACCCAACATAATGAGCGATTGCGAAATCGTAAAATGCTGTTTGCCAGTTTCTTTTGTGAGCGCACAGCAAAAAATTGCCGAAGCTATCCGTCTCCACTGTCCCGATGTGGTGATTTCAGTTGGTCAGGCGGGCGGACGGTCTGCGGTAAATTTTGAACGTGTGGCACTTAATGTAGCCGACTCCCAAAAGCCCGACAATGACGGATTCCAGCCCACCGACCTCCAAGTTGTCGAGGGCGGCCCTGCGGCATATTTCAGCACGTTGCCTATAAAACAGATGAAGCTGACTGTCGTAGATGCTGGTATTCCTGCCGAAATCTCAAATTCGGCGGGTACGTTTGTTTGCAATAGTGTGATGTACACGGCTTTGCATATTTCCGCTACCGAAAGCAATCCAATGTTGGCGGGATTCATCCATTTGCCATATATGCCTTGCCAAGTGATTGACAAACCAAAGAAGGCATCTATGAATCTGGAAGATATGGCAAAAGCCGTGGAGATTGCCGTTTCTGTTGTTGCGAAATGGCTGTCAGAGCTCAAGTCCTGCTGAGTTATCGATTTTTACGCACTGTAATCCTATTGAAAAAGCCCTCTCAATCCTAACTCCTACCCTCTTTCAACAAGACATCACCTCCACCGCGGTAAGTCCCGACTTTTTGCCAACCACATAAGTGGGCAGTGGCTTGCCGTCGCGCTCGATGTTGTGCAGATAGAGCGGTTCGCCCAAGATGAACAGAGGCGTGCAGAAACAGTCGCCGAGGTGCAGTTGGGTGTTGGCGGTGGAAACCACGCGGAAACGCTGTCCGCCGAGGAACTCGGCCACGCACTCGCGGTCGGGCAGCCACGCGAAACGCACTTTCGCGCCTGTCTCCAACTGTTCGCACTGCACCGACTGTCCCGCCACCACCGCAGAATCGCTCGTGGCAATGAAATGAGCGTAAAAATCCTCGTAACTCTCATAGCCGGCAAAGCGCGCCAGCACCTGCAACGTGTGCTGACGAATGGTGTCGTAGCCGTCGATATAGCCCCACACCCGCTTCAAAGTGGTTTCGGAAAGCATCTCCTTCGTGCGCTCCATAATGGCTCCCGCCAAGTAGTTGAAGTCGTAAGGTGTCTTGATTTTTCTTGGAATGGTGGCCTCCACGGCCTTGCGCAATGCGATGATTTCCGGCTGCTCCATCTTCATTTCATTTTTTGTGCAAAAATAGCAAAAAAGAGAACGGCAAAATATTCCTTGTTTAGTCCTTTTCCCTTATTTTTGCATTCATATTTAATATTTCTAAAATTTGCTAAAAAATCACAACCAATGCCCCCAGCCGCCAATCCAGCTCCGAAAATCCGTCCAATCTTCCGCGCCCTCAATCGCTCGGAATGGAGGCAGTGGCTCGCCGACCATTTTGAGACGGAAACGGAAGTTTTCCTCGTGTTCCCCTTGAAATCGGCGAACGAGGAGAGCATTTCGTACAACGATGCCGTAGAAGAAGCGCTCTGCTTTGGCTGGATTGACGGAGTTGCCGGCAAACTCGACAACGCGCACGCCACCCGCCGCTTCACCCCGCGCCGGAAAGGGAGCGCGTTTTCCCGGCCCAACATTGAGCGGCTCATCTGGCTCGAAAAACAAGGGCTCATCCACCCTAAAGTCCTTTCAGCAGTGCAGCCCATCATCCGCAAGCCGTTCGTGTTTCCCAACGACATTTTAGCGGAGCTACGCAAAGATACCGAAACGTGGCACAATTATCAGCAATTCGCAGAGCCCTACCGCCGCATCCGCATCGCCTACATTGATGCAGCTCGTCAGCGGCCCGCTGAGTTTCAAAAAAGACTCGCCAACTTCGTCAGCAAAACAAAAGAGGGGAAACGGATTATGGGCTACGGCGGAATTGAAAAGTATTATCAATAACTAACAGAAAATCAGAATTTTACTGCTTCCCGCTAAATATTTTCAGAATAATCCCTTTTAGTCTTGCTGATTTGTACGCTGAAAAATTTTAGGATCTTCCGATAAAGAGAATTATGAGACGTGGAAACGGTTAACGTCGGTTAAACGGTTAATTGGATGGATGAAGGGCCGAATGGTGAAATGGACGAATGCCGCCTGCGGCGTGATAGAGGAAATGCGCAGGAAATTTCAAGGAAATGATCACAAAAAAAGCATTGAACCTCATCAAGTCCAATGCTTTCCTTTGGAGTACGGAAACGATTAGGCAAGACCACCATCACCGCCAATTATAGGCATTCGGCCTCCGCCATTAGCACCGTTTGGATCATCAATAACCCCGAAGTTCTCCTCGAAGTTGCGCACATTGTCTCTCAACGCGTTCAGCAGGCGTTTGGCATTGCGAGGCGTCATAATGATGCGGGAAGTTACAATTCCCTTCGGCACGCCAGGCAGCACATTCAGAAAATCCACACAAAACTCATTGTCGTTGTGGGAAATGATGGCCATATTGGAATACTTGCCTTGAGCGACTTCCTCGCTCATATTAATGTCTAATTGTTTTCCTTTGGGTTCGTTCATATTGCAAAAATTTGAAAAAAGGTCGGCGTTTCGGCCGACCTTTAGGGTTATGATTAATTCTTGGAGGCCATCAGGGATTCGTACTCTTCCATTGAGCTGACCTCAATGTTTTGGTAACGTTTCAAGCCCGTTCCAGCGGGGATGAGGTGACCGATGATGACATTTTCCTTCAAACCGAGCAGGTGGTCCTGTTCAGCAGCGATGGCCGCGTTGGTCAGGATCTTGGTGGTTTCCTGGAAAGAAGCTGCCGAAATGAAGCTTCTAATCTGAAGTGCGGCCTTGGTGATACCTTGCATCACCTGACGACCAGTCGCGGGCTGTGCATCACGCACCTCAACCAACTTCTGGTCGCGGCGTTTCAGCAAGGAGTTCTCATCGCGCAACTGCTTGGCCGTGATAATCTGACCTGCGTTGAACACTTCGCTGTCGCCCGGATCCGTAACCACCTTCATTTCCCAAATGCGGTCGTTTTCTTCCTGGAAGTCAACCTTGTTCACAAAGTCGCCCTGCAAGAAACGGGTATCGCCGGCCTTGTCGATTTCCATCTTGCGCATCATCTGGCGGATGATTACCTCGAAGTGCTTATCGTTGATTTCCACACCCTGCAAACGGTAAACTTCCTGAATTTCGTTGATGATGTATTCCTGAACCTTAGCAGGTCCCTGGATGTTCAAAATGTCGTTCGGCGTGATCGGACCATCGCACAAAGGCGTACAAACCTTCACATAGTCGCCCGTTTGAACCAACAACTGCTTTGAAGCGGAGATGGAATAAGTCTTGGCATCGGCTTCGCTGCCCGTTTTCGGAGTGATGGTGACCACACGGTTACCACGTTTGGGCTTCTTATCAATGGTGACAGTACCTTCAATTTCGGAAACGATGGCGGGGTCGGAGGAGTTACGCGCTTCAAACAACTCGGTAACACGCGGCAGACCGCCGGTGATATCGCCCTGACTGTGAATGCTTCTCGGTACCTTGGCCAGAACTTCAGTTGCCTTCACGGCCGGATTGCCTTCCAACAGGTTGTACGACATACGGGCGCCCACAGGCAGACCAATCGACTTGATCAGTTCGCCATCTGCATCCAGAATTTCCAACGACGGAAGCATCGTCTTGCTCTTGCTTTCGGTAACGATGACATCCTTTGAGTTGGTTTCCAAGTTTTCCTCTACACGATAAGTCACATTTTCCTTCATATCCTTGAACTGAATGCGACCATCCACTTCGGGAAGAATTACGGAGTTGTGAGCATCCCATTTGCAAATGGTAGCACCTTTTTCCACTTTCTGACCGTGAGTGTAATACAAAGCAGAACCGTAATCAATGGTATGAGAGCAAAGCGTGGTAGATGTTTTCTCATCAATCACTTTCACTTCAGAACCACGGCTTACTACAATGTAATATTCATTGCCTTCCTCATCCTGTTTTTTCAGCGCTCTCATTTCATCGATGCTGATGATACCGTTTTCAGTAGCTTTGAACTCGTCTTGGGCCTGACCACCGCCAGCAACACCACCCGTGTGGAATGTACGCAGGGTCAGCTGAGTACCCGGTTCACCGATAGACTGTGCTGCGATAACGCCAACGGCTTCGCCAATCTGAACCAGTTTGCCGGTAGCAAGGTTGCGGCCGTAGCACTTCTGACAGATACCGTGCTTCGTCTCGCAAGTGGGCACCGAACGGATTTCCACTTCCTCGATTCCTATTTCCTCAATAGTTTTGGCATCTTTTTCGTTAATCTCGTCACCGGCCTTGACCAAAATCTCGCCAGTATGCGGATCATAAATATCGTGCAAGGAAATACGGCCGATAATACGCTGGCCAATGCCAACAGTAATCTGACCATTTTTCTTGATAGGAGCAATGGTTTTGCCACGCAACGTACCACAATCGGCCTCGGTGATGATGACATCGTGCGCCACATCCACCAAACGACGGGTAAGGTAACCAGCATCTGCGGTCTTCAAAGCCGTATCAGCCAAACCCTTACGAGCACCGTGCGTAGAAATAAAGTATTCATATACCGACAAACCCTCTTTGAAGTTTGACAAAATCGGGTTTTCAATAATTTCACTACCAGAAGCACCCGCTTTGGTAGGTTTAGCCATCAAACCACGCATACCAGCCAACTGGCGAATCTGGTCCTTAGAACCACGAGCTCCGGAATCCAACATCATAAAGATCGGATTGAAACCCTGACGGTCGGTGGAAATCTCGTTTACCAGAATTGTGGTCAGCTTCTGGTTGGTTGCCGACCATTTGTCTTTCGTCTGGTTGGAACGTTCGTTATCGGTAATGAAACCCAACTCATAGCTCTGACGGATTTCCTCAATTTCCTCTTTCGCTTGCGCAATGAGGGTCGCCTTCTGCTGCGGCACCAAAACGTCGCCCAAGCTGAATGACAGACCGCCCACGAAAGCCATACGGTAACCGAGACCCATAATGTCGTCCAGGAACTTCACCGTAGCGGCATTGCCACACTTCGCCAAAACGGAAGCGATGATGCCACGCAGTGCTTTCTTGGTGAGAAGCTTGTTGATGTATCCGTAATTGCTCGGAACCACCTGGTTGAAAATGATTCTACCCACCGTGGTTTCAATCAATTCTTCCTTGCCATCGCCATTCAGGTTCACTTTGCAACGAATGGTGGCATTCAAATGCACCTTTTTCTCGTTGTAAGCGATGATGACTTCTTCGGGGGAATAGAAAGTCATTCCTTCGCCCGCCACTTTCATTTCGGGAGTTGATTTCAAAGGTTTGGTAATGTAATACAAACCCAAAACCATATCCTGCGACGGCACCGTGATAGGCGCACCATTAGCGGGGTTCAAAATATTGTGAGATGCCAACATCAGCATCTGGGCTTCCATAACGGCCGCATTTCCAAGCGGAACGTGAATAGCCATCTGGTCACCATCGAAGTCAGCATTGAAAGCGGTACAGCACAAGGGGTGCAAACGGATTGCCTTACCCTCTACCAAACGGGGCTGGAATGCCTGAATACCGATACGGTGAAGAGTAGGAGCACGGTTCAAAAGAACTGGATGTCCCTTCAACACATTTTCCAGAATATCCCAAATGATGGGGTCCTTGCGTTCCACAATCTTCTTGGCTGATTTCACTGTTTTCACAATGCCTCTTTCCAAAATCTTGCGGATGATGAACGGTTTGAACAACTCGGCGGCCATATCTTTCGGCACACCGCACTCGTTCATATGCAATTCGGGGCCGACCACGATAACCGAACGGCCTGAATAGTCAACACGCTTACCCAACAAGTTCTGACGAAAACGACCCTGCTTTCCTTTCAAACTGTCGGAGAGTGACTTCTGTGCGCGGCTGCTGTCGGTCTTAGCAGCTCCGCTCTTCTTGGAACCATCGAACAATGAATCAACGGCTTCCTGCAACATACGTTTCTCATTACGGAGAATGACGTCGGGGGCCTTGATTTCAATCAGTTTCTTCAAACGGTTGTTACGAATGATAACGCGGCGATACAACTCGTTCAAGTCGGAAGCAGCCCAACGGCCACCGTCCAAAGGCAGCAACGGTCTCAGGTCGGGAGGCGTTACGGGGATGATCTTCACAACCATCCATTCCGGACGGTTTTCCATACGTTGGTTGGCCGTGCGGAACGCTTCAAACACCTGGAGACGCTTCAGAAGGTCGCCCTTCTTCTGCTGTGAATTCTTTTCTTCGTTGGCCTGGTGGCGGAGTGCCTGCGACTCGGATTCCAAGTCAATCTGGGCCAGCAAATCATACAACCCTTCAGCACCCATCTTGGCAATGAACTTGCGCGGGTCGCTGTTTTCCAAACGGCGGTTCTCATCGCCAAGCTGTTCCAGAATGTCAAAATATTGTTCTTCAGAAAGCAAGGAGAGACGTTTCAATTTCTTTTCGTCCTTCTTGGTGGTCTTCTTTTCGCCATCTTTATCAATTGCAGCGATTTCCATACCTTCAGCTTCACCCGGCTGGACGACGATGAAGTTGGAATAGTAGATAACCGACTCCAGCTGTTTGGTTTGGATGCCCAACAGAGCAGCGATTTTCTTGACGAACCAAACGTGTACTACGGGCACGGTCAACTGGATGTGACCCATACGTTCACGACGAACCTTGCGCTCGGTAACTTCCACACCGCAACGGTCGCAAACTACACCTTTATATCTGATTCTCTTATATTTACCGCAATTACATTCCCAGTCTTTCGTGGGACCGAATATCTTTTCGCAGAAAAGTCCATCGCGATCCGGCTTGTACGTTCTATAGTTGATCGTCTCCGGTTTGGTCACTTCACCGTGCGACTGCTCCAGAATCTGTTCTGGAGATGCGAGGCTAATCGTGATGGATGAAAATTCCTTACGGGTATTCGTATCTTTTCTAAAAGCCATATTGCTGTTATTTTTATTTTTTGCTAATCAAATTTTACGTTCAAGTTCAGACCTCTCAACTCGTTTACCAACACGTTGAAGGATTCCGGCAAACCAGACTGTGGCATCACGTCGCCCTTCACGATTGCCTCGTAAGCTTTCGATCTGCCGACAACGTCATCAGACTTCACAGTCAGGATTTCTTGCAGCACGTTGGCCGCGCCGAAGGCCTCAATAGCCCAAACTTCCATTTCACCAAAACGCTGGCCACCGAACTGTGCCTTACCTCCGAGAGGTTGCTGGGTGATCATAGAGTAAGGTCCGATGGAACGTGCGTGCATCTTGTCGTCAACCATATGGTGCAACTTAATCATATAGATGTAACCCACGGTGACCTTCTGGTGGAACTTTTCGCCAGTTCCGCCATCGTACAAGTCCACGCTGCCGTTCGCCGGCAGGCCTGCCTTGGCCATATAATCGTTAATTTGATCGATACTTGCTCCATCGAAAATCGGGGTGGCGAACTTCATACCGAGTTTCTTACCTGCCCAGCCCAAAACGGTCTCGTAAATCTGACCGAGGTTCATACGGGAAGGTACGCCCAGCGGGTTCAGCACGATGTCAACGGGAGTTCCGTCAGCCAAGAACGGCATATCCTCTTCCTTGACAATCTTCGCCACAATACCCTTGTTACCGTGACGACCTGCCATCTTGTCACCAATACGCAATTTACGCTTGTTGGCGATATAGACCTTCGCAATCTGCAAAACGCCATTCGGCAGCTCGTAACCAATCGTCAAGTCGAATTTCTTACGCATCATCTGTGCGGTAAGATTTCTTTCCTCGATGAGATAGTTGCGGATAATTTCGGTAACAATATCGTTGATCTTGGCATCGTTGGTCCACTTTGAAACATTCACTGTGGTGTAGTCCACACGCTCTTTCAACAATTTCTGAGAGAACTTGGAACCCTTTTCAATCACGACTTCCTTACTATTATTGTAGATGTTGTGAGCAATCTTACCACTCAAAACAGTGTACAACTTGGCCACGATCTTGTCTTTCAGCGCCTCCATATCCTTGGCGTACGCTGCATCAATGTCCTTCAAAGGATCATTGCCGGCATTTCTGCCCGTTCTTTTCTTTTCAACACGCGACATCAGCTTGGAAGCGATGACAACGCCCTTCATTGACGGCGGTGCCTTGAGGGAGGCGTCTTTCACATCGCCGGCTTTGTCTCCAAAGATGGCACGGAGCAACTTCTCCTCCGGGGTCGGATAGGTCTCGCCCTTCGGCGTGATCTTGCCGATCATAATGTCGCCTTCGTTCACCTCAGCACCAATGCGAATCATACCGTCTTCGCACAAGTCCTTGGTTGCTTCTGCGGAAACATTCGGAATATCATTGGTGAGGATTTCACGACCGCGCTTGGTATCGCGAACTTCGAGGGTGAATTCCTCAATATGAATGGAGGTGAAAATATCTTCCTTGACTACGCGTTCTGAAATCACGATGGCATCCTCGTAGTTGTATCCCTTCCAGGGCATAAAGGCAACCATCATATTGCGGCCCAGTGCGAGCTCGCCGTTCTTCGTTGCATAACCTTCCGTCAAAACCTGACCCTTCACCACCTTGTCGCCCTTGCGTACAATCGGTTTCTCGTTGATACAGGAGTTCTGGTTGGTTCTTCTGAACTTCTGAAGGTTATAAGTCTTCGTTCTTGAGTCGAAGCGAACGAGGTCGTCGGCCTCGCTTCTTTCGTAAGTAATGACGATCTTGGTCGCATCGGCGTAATCCACCACGCCAGTGCCTTCTGCACGCAAAGTGGCGCGAGAGTCAAGAGCAACCTGTTTTTCCAAACCCGTACCTACGATAGGTGCTTCGGGGTCCAAAAGCGGAACTGCCTGACGCATCATATTCGATCCCATCAAGGCACGGTTAGCATCGTCGTTTTCCAAGAACGGAATCAAAGAGGCCGCGATAGACGCGATCTGGTTCGGCGCAACGTCGATAAGGGTAATCTCATTGCGGTCCACAATCGGGAAGTCGGCCAACTTACGGGCGGTAAGCTGCTCCGGCAAACGGTTGTCGGCATCCAGGTTGGTGCGTGCCTCGGCAATGCACATATCCTCTTCTTCTTCCGCAGACATATATATAGGATCCTCATCGAACTTCACAATACCGTCAACAACTTTACGGTAAGGAGTTTCGATGAAACCCAACTTGTTGATCTTAGCAAAAACACTCAAAGAAGAAATCAAACCGATGTTCGGGCCTTCAGGCGTCTCGATGGTACACAAACGGCCATAATGGGTGTAGTGTACGTCGCGCACCTCGAAGCCAGCGCGCTCACGAGTCAAACCGCCAGGACCGAGAGCAGAGATTCTGCGCTTGTGGGTCAATTCCGACAACGGATTCGTCTGGTCCATAAACTGAGAGAGCTGGTTGGTTCCGAAGAACGAGCTGATAACGGACGACAGCGTCTTGGCGTTCACCAGGTTGCTGGGCATCAGGTCGTCGCTTTCGGAAGCGTTCATTCTCTCACGGATATTCTTAGCCATACGGGCCAAGCCGATACCGAACTGGTTGTACATCTGTTCGCCTACGGTACGGATACGACGATTGCTCAAGTGGTCGATATCGTCAACGAGGGTGGGCGAATTCATCAGTTCGATCAGCTTCTGAATGATGGCGATGATGTCTTCTTTGGTGAGAATACCAACTTCCATCGGGATGTCCAATCCCAATTTCTTGTTGATACGATAGCGGCCCACTTCGCCGAGGTCGTAGCGTTTTTCCGAGAAGAAGAGCTTCTCGAAAGTGCTTCTGGCTGTTTCCTCATCCGGCGGAGCCGCGTTACGGAGCTGTTGATAGATGTGCTCGAGGGCCTGTTTCTCCGTATTGTTCGGGTCCTTGAGCAAGGTGTTTGTAATGATGTTGCTGTTGCTGGCCTCGTCGTCCTTGTGAATATAGATGAACTTGATGCCGGCGTCAGCGATCATATTGATGTGTTTTTCTTCGAGGAAAGTCTCACGCTCGATGAGGAGCTGCTCACGGGTAACGACGGTAACGTCACCAGTGCTCTCGTCCACGAAGTCCTCGTTCCACGTGTGCATCACACGGGCGGCGAGGCGGCGACCGATATACTTCTTCAGGTTGGCTTTTGAAGCTTTCACTTCTTCAGCGATGTTGAAGATTTCAAGGATGTCCTTATCGGTTTCGTAACCGATGGCTCTCAACAAGGTGGTGATGGGCAGTTTCTTCTTGCCATCGATGTAAGCGTACATCACGTTGTTGATGTCGGTTTGGAATTCCATCCAGGAGCCTTTGAAAGGAATGATGCGCGCGGAGTACAGCTGGGTGCCGTTGGTATGGCTCGGAGTGCTGAAGAACACGCCGGGCGAACGGTGGAGCTGTGACACGACAACGCGTTCAGCACCGTTATAGATGAAAGTTCCCTTGGGAGTCATATAAGGGATGTTTCCCAAATAGACGGTTCCATCGCGGGGCTCGAAATCCTCGTGGTCTTCGTCGGTGCATTTGATTCTCAGCTTAACCTTTAACGGAACGCTGTAAGTCTGACCGAGTTCCAAGCACTCCTCCATTGAATAGCGGGGACCCTCGATGTAGTAATCGAGGAACTGGAGCTCGAAGCTGCTTCTCACATCGTTGATGGGAAAGTTTTCTGAAAACACCTTGAAGAGGCCTTCTTCTTTTCTCTTTTCAGCGTCGGTCTCGACCTGAAAGAACTGTTGAAAAGACTTCAACTGAATATCCAGCAAATCCGGGTATTCAATGGGGTGCGTTGAAGCAAAAGTATGTCTGGTATTTGGAGTTGTTTTTGTTGCCAATGTGTTTACTTTTTAAGGTTCTTGAAAAAGTGTTGCGGTCGGTGATATCGGCAAGAGTTACCGGAGGTAAATTTTTACGCGGGGAGCGTAAATTATAAACACAACAAGTACAAGGTCTCATAAATGAGAGACCTTGTACTTTATTGTTAGAAGTACGGTGTGTTATTTTACTTCTACTTCAGCGCCAGCTTCTTCCAAAGATTTCTTCAAACCTTCAGCTTCGTCTTTTGAAACGCCTTCCTTGATAGCCTTGGGAGCACCGTCAACCAATTCCTTAGCTTCCTTAAGTCCGAGGCCAGTGAGTTCCTTCACCAACTTGACAACGGCCAACTTCTGAGCGCCAGCGTTTTTCAGGATAACGTCGAATTCGGTTTTTTCTTCAGCTGCTGCTGCGGGTTCGATACCGTATTCTTCTTTCAAAATTTGAGCCAACTCGTTAACTTCTTTAACGGTCAAATTGACTAATTGTTCTGCAAATGCTTTCAAATCTGCCATAATAATATTAATTTTAAATGGTTTCTAAAAAAATTGTTTTGTTGTTGTTTTTTTGCTTAAGCTCTCTCGGAGAGGGTTTTTACGATACCAGCTAACTTGCCACCGCCAGATTGCAATGCGGAAATGACGTTCTTTGCTGGTGATTGCAACAAACCGATGATGTCGCCGATGAGTTCTTCTCTTGACTTGATGCTGCAAAGGGTTTCAAGCTGTTCATCGCCAATATAGGTGGCTTCCTCGATAAATGCGGCCTTGATAATGGGCTTCTTGTTCTTAGCGCGGAATTCCTTAATCAGGCGGGCGGGCGCGTTGCCAACGGTTGACAACATAATGGCCGTGCTACCTTCCAATACGGGATAAACTTCCGAATAATCAGCTTCTGCCTGGTCCATAGCGCGCTTCAGAAGGGTGTTCTTCACCACTTTCAACTTGATGTCGCGCTTGAAGCACTGTCTTCTCAACTGGTTGACAGTGTCAACAGTGAACCCGGCGATATCCGTTACGTAAACGTGCGGATACTTAGCTAAATCCTGTGCGAGCTCGTCGATAATCAGACTTTTCTGTTCTTGTTTCATACTAATTTAGCTTTTAGGATTAAATGGAAACCGATTTCACGTCAACTTGTACACCAGGACTCATCGTCGATGAGATGTAAATGCTCTTGATGTAAGTACCCTTGGCTGCGGCCGGTTTCAGTTTAATGATGGTGGCCATCATTTCTCTGGCGTTGTCAACCAACTTGTCGGCGCTGAAGTTCATCCGGCCGATTCCGGTGTGGATGATACCATACTTATCAACCTTGAAGTCGATCTTACCGGCTTTCACATCTTGAACTGCCTTCCCGATTTCCATCGTGACGGTACCAGCTTTCGGGTTCGGCATCAAGCCGCGGGGACCCAAAATCTTACCCAGCGCACCGATTTTCGGCATCACGCTCGGCATTGTGATGATAACGTCCACGTCGGTCCAACCTTTCTTGATCTTGTCGACGTATTCGTCCAAGCCTACGTAATCTGCGCCAGCTGCCTTTGCCTCTTCCTCCTTGTCGGGAGTACAGAGAACCAACACTCTCACCACCTTGCCCGTGCCGTGGGGAAGGGTCACGATACCTCTAACCATCTGGTTGGCCTTACGAGGATCCACACCCAGGCGTACGTCGATGTCGAACGAAGCGTCAAACTTGGTATAAGTAATCTTCTTCACGATATCTACGGCTTCTGCAAGCGGATATGCTTTGGTCTTATCAAATTGGGCAAAAGCTTCTTTGCGTTTTTTTGATATTTTAGCCATTTCTTGTTTTTAATTTAAGTGATTAATTCTGTTCAAAAGGATTGTTTCCACCCTTGACGTTGATACCCATACTGCGGGCCGTGCCGGCTACCATTGACATAGCAGACTCGACAGTGAAGCAGTTGAGGTCAGGCATTTTGACCTCTGCGATCTCCTTCACCTGGTCCCAAGTAATAGTGGCTACCTTGTCGCGGTTAGGTTCCTTAGAACCCTTTTGAAGCTTGGCTGCCTCTTTCAGTTGAACAGCAACCGGGGGGGTCTTGATGATAAAGTCAAACGACTTATCTTTGTAAACAGTAATGATGACAGGGATAATCTTCCCGGCCTTGTCCTGCGTACGGGCATTGAACTGCTTACAAAATTCCATAATGTTCACACCCTTAGAACCCAATGCGGGGCCTACTGGCGGTGAAGGATTCGCGGCGCCTCCCTTGATTTGTAACTTAATAAGTCCAGCTACTTCTTTTGCCATTGTTTTTAATTTTTTTTAATTTGTGTAACAGTTGTTCGCCTGGCCACTTACGCTTTCTCCACCTGTTGGAAACCCAGCTCCAGCGGGGTCTTCCTACCGAAGATTTTCACCATAACCTTCAGCTTGCTCTTCTCGGCATTGATCTCTTCGATGACTCCCGTGAACGAGTTGAAAGGACCGTCGATTACCTTCACCTCATCCCCTACTACGTAAGGATTCATAAAGGTAGCATCCTTGCTGATGCCCTCGTCGATTCTCTGCAAA
Organism: Bacteroidales bacterium; assembly: GCA_045627805.1. Classification (GTDB taxonomy): domain Bacteria; phylum Bacteroidota; class Bacteroidia; order Bacteroidales; family WCHB1-69; genus UBA1756. Next base: position 127,378 of record JAZQOJ010000201.1, on the reverse strand, counting down.
ACCGCCTCAATCTCAGCGGCACGCAGCGGCTTCGGAGTGTCAATCTTGCGCTTGCATCCCACAAAGCCCAACACGCCAGGAACATTCAACAAAATGTGCAACACTTTCTCCAAACTGACCATTTCCACATAGACATAGCCAGGGTAAAGCGTCACCTCCTTGCTTACTTTCTTCCCGTTGCGATTTTGGAGAGTCTTCTCGGTCGGAACCAAAATGCGCGTCACGAAATCCTTGATGTGCGAAACTTCCAGCTCATTCTCAATGGCCTGCTTCGTCTTCTTCTCAGTTCCCGTAACCGTCCTGATTACATACCATTTTCTTTCGATGTCTGCCATAAAGCCAAGGTGTTGATAGGTAAATTACCAAACTAATTATCAAAATTAGGAAAGAGGGAATGCCAACTGCATTCCAGTGCTGAAAATCCAGTCCATCAGCATTACGACAAGCGCAATGATTAGGGAAGCAATGGACACGACAATAACACTGCTTTGTAAATCTTTCGCCGTCGGCCAGGTTACTTTGTTCACCAGTTCGTCGTACGTTTCTTTGAAATACTTAACTATCTTTCTCATTTTTGAATAATTTTATTTCAACATAATATGTTTTTTGCGAGTAGTTTTGGGAGTTTTCAATACCAAATAGCGCACTTTCATCCGCTTGGCTTAGTTCGTGAATTTATAGTCTAACTTGTTGTTATTCAATTTGATAGGATGTTTTATCAAGCCCATACCTCATCAAATATCCTAAACCACAATTAGCTGGCAAATATACACATTTTTATTATTATACACCCTGTTGATAATTTTTTTTCTGAATTATCTCCTTTCATCTTGTAAAATGCAGTAACGCATTGTGCGAGATGTCCCTGCTAACGATGAAATGGTGGAATGGACAAATGAAGGAATGCGCAAGCGCCTAAATCACCTCCCGCCGCACAATACGGGTGAGTATGGGCGTTTTCAACGACGCGGGAAGCAACCGCGACAATACATAGCTTACAGGCGCTACCAGAATCTCTTTCCTGCCTCGCAAGGTCTGACGCACGCACTTCCGCGCCACCCGCGCCACCGGCGACAACGTCAGCCGGCCCAGCACGCCCTGCTTCTCTATTCGGCTGCAAATGTCGGGACTCGTCGCCATCGCGCCAGGCGACACCACGCTCACCGACAACCCACGACCCTTCATCTCTGCTCGCAGGCCATAAGAAAAATGCCGCACGAACGCCTTGCTCGCCGGATACACCATCTTGTATCCGGTCGGGGTCAACGCTGCCAAACTCGACACATTTAATATGTAAGAATGCTCGTGCTTCAGCAGATTGGGCAGCAACTTTCGGCACAACATTGTCGTCGCCACAACGTTCAACCCCAAAATCAGATGCAAACGCTCCACCGATACCTCGTCAAAGCGCTGCGTGCCGCCAAGTCCGGCATTGTTTACCAGCATAAAGACACTGTACCGCTCATTAATGGCATCGGCGGCGGCCAACACTTCCGCCTCTTTCGTGAGATCGGACACCACATACTGGGAGTCAACACCGTATTTCGATTTCAATTCTGCGCAAACCTCCGCAATACGCTCATTCGAGCTGATGAGCACTGTGTTGAAGCCGCGCCGCGACAATTCTTCCGCTATGGCGCGTCCCAATCCCCGACTTGCGCCCGTAACAACCGCATACACGGCCTCGCCCGAAGGATTCCCTACCGAATATCTTTTCTGTAACATCTTCTTCTGCAATAAGGTTCCGATGCGTAGCGACTCCAAATGCGGCTTGCAGGATTGTTTTCCAACTGCTGCGAAGTGAAGGCGTACTGGTAATGATTGGCGAGAAACGCCTCGTTGAGCTGCTTATGATAGAGAACGTGAACGCCAGAGTTCGCATATTCGGGCAGAACGCCCGTGAGAAACATATCCACATACTGGTTGTGGCGGTAGGCGTGCAGAATGCGAGCCCAGCCGAACGGGAAAAGCCGTCCGTTGTTTTTGCGGAACGCCTCGCTCATTGAGGGCATACAGAACGAAATGCCAATCATCTTTCCGTTTTCATCCTCCAAAACAGAAATCAGATCCATTTTGGGCAGTGCGAAATCGTGCTGAATCACCCAGTCGATCTCTTTATCAGTAAGTGGAATAAAATTGAAAATCTTGTGATAGCTGGCATTCAGCACCTTGAAGAACTCACGTCCGGCCGTCAGCAATTCCTTCTTGTTTTTGAAATTCCGGATGCGCACACGCTGTTTTTCCTGGATTCGCGCCGCCAGCCGCTCAATAGTTTCGGGCACCTCCTTCACCTCCACCTTGTACTGCACGTAATCCACCTCCTTCTCAAATCCCAACTGATTCATAAAATCGCAATAATAGGGGAAATTGTAGTCGGAGGCGATGGAAGTGGGATGGTCGAAGCCCTCAACGAGCATCGCCTGCCGATCCATATTGGAGAAACGCGACGGCCCGCAGATCTCGTTCATACCCTGCTCTCTCCCCCACTCCTCAACTGTTTGCAGAAGTCCGCTGGCCACGTGCAAATCCTCAATGGCATCGAACCAAGCGAACCGCACGCGGCGTTGTTCCTTCAACTCGTTGCATTTCCTGTTCACTATACCCGCAATTCGGCCCACCACGCGGTCGTTCTCCCACGCAAGCCAGAGTTTCAAATCGCAAAACTCCAGCGCCGGATGAATGGTGAGTGCGTCTTTTTCGGCATTATCCATCGGCGGGATATAATAGGGACAATCTTTGTACAATGTTTTGGGAAATTGAATGAATGTTTTCAATTCTTTCTTCGTAGAAACTTCACGGATGACCATTTTCTCGTAGATTTTACTATGATAATAACAACAACTGATGCCTAAAATCACTATGGGCAAAGAATATTTACAAAAAATATGCCAAAGCGGGCAAAAATAAAAAAAAAGTAGTATTTTTGCAAGCGAAAAAAGCGGTAATAGCTCAGTTGGTAGAGCGGCAGCTTCCCAAGCTGCAGGTCGCGGGTTCGAGACCCGTTTACCGCTCACTCTTACTACACCAAGGCTTACAGCGATTTTAGTAGTAAAAACTGCAACAAGATTGCAACACTTTTTTTTAGACTGTTCAAACCAGAATTTTGAATAGCTAAAAAAAAAATGCCCACCTCCCGGAAAAACCTTACACAACCTCAATTGGAATATCTTCCAGCCGTTCTTAAAGCGTACAAGGACAACTGGCTGATAGAATACTGGGCGTTGCATCCGCAGAAAAACGAACTCGTACGGAAACAGATCCGGCTGAACAAAGTACGGAAAAGGTACAGCAAGCTTGCTGACTTCCGCGTGTATGCGAATCAGATTGTATGCACGATCAATGCGAAACTTATGGGTGGTTGGAATCCGCTAATGGAGGAGGAAAATTCACGGCTCTACACGCCACTTTCCGTCGTTGTTGAGAAATACCTGAATGAAAAAAAAAGGGAGTTGCGCCCCGACACAATGCGCTCATACAGTTCTTTTTGCAAACTCTTTATGGAGTGGTGCGATGAAAATGCGCCTAAAATCTACTCGTCGTTATTCAATAGGGTCCTGGCAATAAAATATATGGACTACTTCTACAATGTGCGGAAAGTTTCCGCCCGCACCTACAATAACCAGTTGAAGATGGGCCGCGCTCTTTTCAACTTCGCCAAAGAGAAATGCTATGTGAAAGAAAATCCTTTTGAGCTGATACATCCCAAAAGAGAACAACAGAAGCGGAGAATACTCATTCCGCGTGAAGTCAGAACGACCATCACTGAATATCTACAAGAAAAAAAATCGCCTTTCCTCATCGTTTGCCAACTTGTGTTCACTTCGTTGATCAGGCCGAAGGAAATACGGATGGTTCAGTTGAAAGACGTGGATTTGGAACGCAAAATGATTCGTATCCCGTCGGAGAATGCCAAGACGCATAACGAGAGGTTCTCTGCGATGAATGAACAGCTCTATGAGAACTTGAGTTCGCTGCATATCGAGCGATACCCGGCAAGCTACTATTTGTTCGGAGAGGACTTGCTGCCGGCAAAAACGCCCTGCGGACAGGCCCGTTTCCGCAAAGAGTGGGAAAAGGTTAGAAGCGCGCTGAAACTCCCAAAGGAAATGCAGCTTTATTCTTTCAGAGATACCGGTATAAACAATATGTTGAAGTCAGGCGTTGATCCGCTCACGGTGATGCAGCACGCCGACCACCACGACCTATCTATGACCACACGTTATGCCAACCACGCGGACGAGAAACTAATAGAAACCATTTACAACAACGCTCCGGATTTTTAGGATTATCTTGGGAAATATTCTATTTCACGTTTCACCTTAAAAGTTCTCGTTTCCCAGTCGCCATAATCACCACCATGTAATTTGCTACGACTTTTAACTGTACATTTGGCTTCCGTCCAATTGTGGTATTGGTCAAATGCAACGCATTGAAATGTAGAGGTTGATTCCCAACTTCCCCCATCGTCGCTACCGGTGCCACTCTTTTTAAGGGAACCATTTTCATCCCATATATAATCGAATTTATCATGCCACTCCCAACCGAAACCTTCAACAGCGCTAACCTGTCCTTGTGAATTATATTTGTATTTGTAGTCAAACATATCATCGCTTGTGTATGGCTCTTTAGGATCTTTAATATGTACTATTTGATCAGATCCATTTCTTTCAATGACCGTATTTACCCCTCCATAGGGACCTGCTTTTGCTGAAACGTAAACTCCTAATGTGTCAAAGGTGGCATCATATATTTCTGTCACAGTACCCTCGCCCTCAGTATAGACAACACGGCTCACTTTTCCGTGAAGTCCGTGCATCATCAAATCAGAACTGGTGAAGTTAACGAATTTAATTGAATCACTGTTCACATTCATGCTGGTTGAATCAATTGTAGTTTTGACAGCAACACTACCAGAATCTTCCGATTTTTTATTTCCGGATTTTAGAATCCACAGAACAACCACTGTGATTATCAGTAATACAAAAATAACTGCCGCAATAATGATGGGCTTTTTATTTCTACTCTGTTCCATTTTGAATGAAGTTTAATAAATTTTAGACTTAACGCATTAAGCATTTAATTATTGCTTAAAGATGATTTTATACGCATAAAAACGTGCAAAATTTTTGTAACTTTGTAACCAACACAACAAAATCAATATAAATTTCTAATTTACAATATTTTACAAGGTTACAAAACGAGTTACAAATCGGTTACAAAATCGGTTACAAAATTAAAAAGGCGGAACTTCTGTTGAAGATCCGCCTTTGTGTTGAACTGAAAGCCCTGAATCAAGCTTGGAATATGTTGTTCCAACCTTCATCGGGAGGGGATGATATTTTCCCGCCGTGGGTGTTGTTGACAAGTTTTCCTGTCAAAGATTTTGTTCTCACCTTCCCGTTCTCTTTCACCACCACGTGGGTTCCGGAACACAGTTTGTAAACCACACCGTTCACCTTGATTCCGTCGATGCCGGAAACTCTTTTGTGTGATGGAATCACGACCACATTCGACGATTCCTCGTCTTTGGCATAAATATCGTGATCGGTATCATTTTCCACTACTGTATCTCCGATATAGTGTTCTAATAACAAAAACGTAATTACAAATACCAGAAAAACCGCACTCAACTCTGAAAAGAACCAGGTGTAAGGATTTATTTTTTTACACAATACTAATATTAGAAGCAACACGCCCACAATTACGAGCACGTCTTCGACGCGGTACCAATTCACTTTTTTCAATTCTTTCTTCATAGCCATAACACTTCGTTTTGATTGTTCACTTTAACGATTCATTCCTGGAATTATGCTATGGAAAGGAATATGTTATTCCAACCCTCATCCGGCGGGGATGATATTTTTCCGCCGTGGGTGTTGTTGACAAGTTTTCCTGTCAAAGATTTTGTTCTCACCTTCCCGTTCTCTTTCACTACCACGTGTGTTCCGGAACAGAGTTTGTAAACCACACCGTCCACCTTGATTCCGTCGATACCGGAAACTCTTTTGTGTGATGGTATCACGACCACATTTGACGATTCCTCGTCTTTGGCATAAATATCTTTATCAGTCTCATTCTCCACCACAGTATCTCCGATATAGTGTTTTAACAACGAAAACGTAATCAAAAATAACAGAAAGAATGCGCTCAACTCTGAAAAGACCCAGGTTAAATAATTTATTTTTTTACACAATAGTAGTATAAAAAACAACACGCCAACAATTAAAATCACGTCTTCGACGCGGTACCAATTCACTTTTTTCAATTCTTTCTTCATAGCCATAACACTTCGTTTTGATTGTTCACTTTAACGATTCATTCCTGGAATTATGCTATAGAAAGAAATAGGTTATTCCAACCCTCATCCGGCGGGGATGATATTTTTCCGCCGCGGGTGTTGTTGACAAGTTTTCCTGTCAAGGATTTTGTTCTCACCTTCCCATTTTCCTTCACTACCACGTGGGTTCCGGAACACAGTTTGTAAACCACACCGTCCACCTTGATTCCGTCGATACCGGAAACTCTTTCGTGTGATGGAATCACGACCACATTCGACGATTCCTCGTCTTTGGAATAAATATCGTGCTCGGTCTCATTTTCTACTACAGTATCTCCGATATAGTTTTTTTTTAATAAAAAAACAACTAACACACACAACAAAAAAACACCGGTTTCTGAAAACAAGAATGTAATTACATCCATTTTTTTACACAATACCAATATAAAAAGCAACACGCCAACCATTACGATCACGTCTTCGACGCGGTACCAATTCACTTTTTTCAATTCTTTCTTCATAGCCATAACACTTCGTTTTGATTGTTCACTTTAACGATTCATTCCTGGAATTATTTTAGAGAAAGAATTTGGCAGTTCTGGCAGGTGATGTCTTCTTCTCTAATAAATAATGGCATAATCAGTCCGGTACATTGTCCTACTTCAAACAGCACTGCCTGTAGTGGTGCTTCATCTTTTGCAGCAATTTTTACAGTTGCTTTTTCGCCAAAGGCCATAAGTGTTTTCACAAACTTCTTTAATAATTCCGCGTTTAGTTGGATCACAGTTCCTGGCACCCTCAAGGAAACTCGCGATTTGTTTCTGTCAAAAGCAGGATGATCATTCGGCTTTTTTATGCTTTTTTCCGCTGCGTCATAAAAATCCGACAGATTCGCAGTAAAACTGGTTGAATAGTCACGTGGAATAACGTTCATATACTTAGGGTAGTGCAATCCTGTGTTTTTGCAAGTAGCGGTACCCTCTTCCAGTTTTTTCAAGTTTTCAAGTGGGAATTTGTCAACTCTCGGATCGTACCCTTTGATTATTTTGTTCAGTCTGCTTTTGGTGGTGAATAATCTTTGATGATCCTTGGCGGCGATATGCGTATGAACGCAACACAGTATGTGTGCGTCTGTCGATACGATATTCTGTTGTTCGGCATCCCAATATACGCAGCACATTCCTGGTCTAAGGGTTTCGGCGCTCGCTACCTTGAGTAATATTTCGGTGATCTTTTCATTGGTTAGTACGCGATTGTTTTTTTTTTTGCTGTCACACATTTTGGCAGAACGTGAGCAAGAACTTTTTGCCCTCTTTTCCGCCACCATTTTTTTGAAGGCGAGACTGCGTTGGGAACGGTCGCGCTTGATAGCCACCGACTTTTTAGGTTTCGGCTTGGGGGCCGTCTTTTTCACTTTCTTCGTTCCGGTTCCGTTTGATGCGGCAATCCGGAGTGCCTCGGGCCAACTCATTTTGTCGTACTGTTTGCTCGCCTCCTTTGCGGCCTTGCAGACGTTCTTTTTGCCGGTTTGCTTGCTGATGTTCTTCTGTAGGATTGACTGGTACTCCTTACGGCTTTCCCGTAAGATCTTGCTTGCGCGGGTGCTGGTGTTCGACTTTTTCATAAATATTTTGATTTGATGTTGGAATTTGAATTTATTTTGTATTTTTGCCAAAATTGTTGTGTCTGATGGCCATACTATTTAGACCCTGCTTTTTTTGTCTTTGATAGAAAATGGGAAGCGTTGCAGGAACGTTTGGGAACTTGGGCAATTCCCCACAGCAATTCTTTTTTTTCAACCTTGGTTTTCAATCGGGGTTGTGCTGTTTTGACTTCCCAAAATCCATCTTTAGTTGAATAATTCATTTCAATTGCTGCAATATGGCTCATCTCATCGCTGCACATAATCAATAACAATGAATTTCCTGTCCCCTTTCTGATTTGATTGAAATTAGAGACAATTATTCTGACGTAGGCCAAGGCCTCTATACCCAGCTGCATCAGTTCCTTTTTATGATGAATTGCTATATGCTTTACATAATTATCTGAAATATAGATGTCAGCGCATTCTCTACGGACTGCATTTGCGACAGTTCTCCTTAGACGTCCCACTCTTATCATCACCTACTCATCAATCTTCACTAATGCGATACGGTATTGGTTCGAAAATCTACTCACCCCGTTATTGCACCACGCATATCCGTTTGGTGCTGTTGTGCCCGATTCATCAAGTTTCCAACCTTTTGGCAGCTCATCAAAAAAGGTCACTCCGATTCTCTTGAAATAAGAGATTCTTTCTTCTGTTCTTTTACTGGTCTTTTTATGTTTCGGCTTGGAAGCCGTCTTTTTCACTTTCTTCGTTCCGGTTCCGTTTGATGCGGCAATCCGGAGTGCCTCGGCCCAACTCATCTTGTCGTACTGCTTGCTTGCCTCCTTAGCGGCCTTGCAGACGTTCTTTTTACCGGTTTGCTTGCTGATGTTCTTCTGTAGGATTGACTGGTACTCCTTACGGCTTTCACGAAGGATCTTGCTTGCGCGGGTGCTGGTGTTCGACTTTTTCATAAATATTTTGATTGGATGTTGTAATTTGATTTTATTTTGTATTTTTGCAGCGTCCTTTGGTGGTTGGTACAAGACTAGTATCATAGTCGGGAAAGATTCAGAGTAACCACCTTTTTTTTATTACTCTACTGTTATACAGTATTGTAAGAATTTAATGGGGCGTTCCCTTACTCCAATAGTTATTTTTATCGTTTCTCCATTTGAAGATTCACATTTTAATACATACAGGAAAAGAAATCCCATTTTCCTTTGCTGCATATTGTCTTTAGGTATATGCATTCTGAAAAACCTTGCTTTTTTTATCGCATTTTTTATATCCAATGCGGCAAGGGTGGAGGAATATTTTTTTGCTGCGTGTGTCGAGATTTCATCTATGCTTCTTGCAGATATGTCAACAGGAACATTACCTAAGCAAGGGCAAATGATTGTTTTCCCCTTTAATTTTTTTAACTGTGATTTGATAATCTGACAGCGTTTTTTTACATCTTCTGGCTTGGTTCCTTTTGGAATCTGTAAATCTTTCATTCTTTATCGTTTACCGACCATCAATTGAAAGGCGAATCATCCATTGACAGAAACCGTAACAGACCTTGACGGGGTGGTGTATTGACAGGATTCCTTACCGCTTTCGACAGCTTCGTAAAACTTGTCAAAATTCTTATATTTCTTATAAGTCATTAGACAACCGTACATCGCTTCTTCAATCGAAGATGTCGCCATAAATCCGTTGACGGCGGCTTCGGTTTTATCACCCCAAATACCATCCACATCCAAAAGTTCGTGTTCTCCAAATTTCTCTTTGTACATCTTTGACGAGAACACGGCATTCATATATTTCTGAATTTCCTCCACCTCTTTTCCTCTACTTCCCTTCTTGAGCGGGAACACGGATGGATCATATTTGAGTGAATCCTGATATGCGGAATATCTCTTTCTTTTTGAAACCAACAGACAGACGATCACGATGATTGCTATTACAACGGCAACAATGATTATCGCGGCTATTTTCTTTTTTTTCATACTAATGCGGTTTGTTATTTCAAAAAATTGATTGATATGCTATCCAGCACCATCTTATAGTTTTTATCGCTTGACAGTTCTATGGTGCCGCTGTTCTTTCTTCCTCGGACGATGTTCTTGCTTTTGTCGGTGACAGACATCGACACGTTCGCATTGATTGCCTTTCGCCTTACTAAGCTATCAATAGCGACAGCCTGACTTTCAATAATCGAAAGCTGTTTGTCGCTGTACGACCTCAGTGTTCTCACTTCGTCTGACTTCATATTGCAAACAATGGATAGTATGGCAATAGCTGCGGCGGACGCAACCGACACAGCCCATTTCAGTCCCTTCATCGATAAGATTTTTTTGATGGAATTGATTAGCATTTTCACCAACTTATTTAACTACATCCTGCCAGGTGTTTTTTATATTGGTATAAATACGATAGTTGGGATCCAGCATTGCATACACGTCTCCGCGTTGGTAATTACGCGGGTTTTGTTTGTAGTTCGGATTTGCGTAACTAATGTGTACCCAAGCACTCCGTCCGGGTTTCTCCCAAATCAGCTGATCGAATCCACCAATCTCCATTGCGATGCGGAAGATGGCGACGGTATCTTCTTTTGTCGGCCCATAAATATCCGCTGCCTGCGCGGTAAGATGTTGTGATTTTTTTGCACCATTACACGCCTCATTGCCCGTGGGAGTTCTGTAACAGCTGGAAATGACGATTGGTTTTCCAAGCCGTTCACGGATGGGGTCCAGGAACTTTTCTGCCAGAACAGTGGCGTTTTCTGCCATTTGCGGGTCGTCGGTTCTGTGTTTCAACAACTCATCAATTGTAAAATACTGCATAATTGTATGTTTTGTGTTATTATTTTTCCTTGTTGATTATCTGGTTTCGGCAAACATCGTGTTGCAACAGCGTTATTTGTCCCTGAAGAGTCAGAACCTTTTTATTCAGCTCCTCAATTTCAGCCGTAAGTGCCAATATCGTCTCTTTGTCTTTCTGGTGCTGCTCCAACAAGTCTTTTATATCGTCCTGTAGGCTCGACTTCATATCGTTCCAGGAAGAGACGGCCGCCTGGAGTTCCTCGCTGCGCTGTTTTTTTCTGCCAAAGAACCAAGCTAAAAAGCCAGTCGCGAGCGAACAGATAACAGTAGATAATATGCCACCAAAGATTTCCATTGCTAATATTTTACGTTTTTATAGATCAGGTAACCGCCAAACAGGATCAACAATCCGGCGAATGTGAACTCAATGTATTTCTGAGACTTCATTATGAAAGAGTTTTTGATTAGTCTTTTTTTTTATCGTATTTTGTCAAATCGTGCTGACGGATTACCGAAGCAATGCTTTCGGAATACGTATCAGCTGCTGTTGTCGCATAGCCGGCTTTCAGAATGGCGTAGATCTGGTCTTTCGGGGAAGTGGTGACCTTTACCGCTGATGCGTACCGGCTGGCTGTTGTCAGCAGTCTGACATAATCCTCGCACGACTGTCTGAATCCATCGTAAGCACGGAAAATAGTCTGTTTGTGTGCGCCGTCTGCGATTGCGGCAGCGTAGGAGCTGTAGTCCTTGCCGGTTCCGACGAACTTGGTCTTTACCCCGTTGATGTATTCGTAAGTGGTTCTGGATGCTACTTTCCCACTCCATTTGCTTGTGGCTTTGAATCCGAAGTAATTATTGGCGGACCCCATTTTGCTTTTTCCCCAACCGCTCTCTAATGCGCTATGCGCTATGGAGCTGGATGCGAACAAGGTTGTAGGGGCGACAATCTGCGTGATGATGTCAGCATAATTGTCGATAAACTCTTTCTGTTCTTTTGCTGTTGCCATAATTGATTATTTATTGATCATTTTCTTTCTAAAAAGCACGATGACAATTCCGGCAAGGATGACACCGACCACGACAAGCAGAATGCTAACCGTATCAACCGACACATCAACCTTGATGCTTTCGTTACCGCTGATGACATCGTACACTGATGATTTGCTTGAGCTGTCTCTGGATTCTTTCTCCTGATATTCTTTTTCCTCAATAGTAGTAATATCTTCCTCTAACATAATGGTTTGGTTTAAGAAATTAGTCTTTTGTATGTGGTTTCGTCAACCTGTGAAACTCCTGCCACTCTTTTAAGTTTGTTGAGTGTGTCGTTTCCGAACCAGCAGTCAACCTTCAATGGATTGCTTGATTCCTTTCCGTTGAGTGCTGCTTGCAACATCCCGACCTCGAATCCTTTCGACCCGTTTTTGAGCGGGAACTGCACGCTATTGTTGCAAAGAAGCGGGAAGTTGATGGTGCCGATCTCGCAGCCGTGTTGCTCGCAATAGAGTTTGAGTTCGTCGCCACTTCTAACGCTTGTGAGCACAACTGGAAGTTGAACGGAATAATTATCAGCTTCAAATGGTGCTTCTGCTTCCGCGATTTTACTTTCCGTGATGGCATTGACATCACATAAGAACTCATCCACAATGCTCGTTGACGTGTCTTTTCTTCGGAATGCGTAATACAGTACTACTGCTGCTAAAAGGATGACAACAACAGCAATAACAATAATGATTGTCTTCTCTTTCTTATCCATATCTGAGTTCTATTGAATGATTAATATTGCTTGCAAATGAAACCTTTAATTCTATTTGCTTTTCGCGTCTTCACGTCCAGCTCGTTGTAGATGGGTTTCTTCAAAGGTGTTCCTCCGTGAAGTCCAGATGGAAGATCATTGCCCGGGGTGCTTGTGTCATCCGCTTCCTCTTCTTTGTCGGTCTCTCCCTGAATATGTTCGTCTACATATCTCTCAATCTCCTCTGCCGATGCGGTCTCCCACCACGGATGCTGCAATTGTTCAGTAGAAAGAGGTCTATCTGTTCCTAATCCTCCAACAATAATATTATGGCCAGGATCTACAATATTCTCACATTTTCTTTCCTCTTCCTGCTTTCTTCTGCTATAGAAATACAGTAAGGCTATTGCGCCAGCAATCACAATAAAAAATTTCGTTTCTTTTTTCATAATTCTTTTCTTTATTAGAAGCCCATTGAGACCCCGTTGTTTTTTAATATGGTATTGATTTTTTTTATGTCTCTTTCTGAAAAATCTCCGTGGATCCATCTCGTAAGGTTCTGCTTACTCCTGGTCCCAAATGCGCTATTAAGTTTCAAATAGTCAACATCATTCTTGATTTTTCCCATTATGACATATACTGTCTCCTCGTCAGTCCTCAACCCTCTCATAGCCGACTCCAACTGGTCTGCAAAAGCGACATAATACGAGTCAGGATAAGTTTGCGTTGTGTGTGTGAACGACTCTACTTCGTCTTGTTTTTTCTCAAGTTCACGCTGCTGCTTTGCATCATCAATTGCATCTTTTATTTTCTTCCAAAAGATGGCGAGGACGATACCTATAATGAGCACGATGATTCCTATGGAAATCATTATTTTAGGATTGCCGAGGACTTCCGTTGTCTGTTTGAATGTTTCTGCTTTCATATTCCGTTTATTTTTTCGTAAAGATGATAATTAGAATTACGACTACGATTGAGGCGAGGACAGCCACAGCCCAAAAACGCGTCTGCTGGTTCTGCAATTCCGTAAGTTTGATGGAAGTCTCCGCCTCCAACGCATCCTGCCTGCTGTTGTACTCAAAAGAGCTGGCATTCTTCTCATTTTCGGCTTCCAGAGCGGCTGCCTGCCGTGGGTACCAGAACTTGTACCAGCGCGACACATTCATATAGTTTTTCTTATTTCGTGCCATATCCGTTTTTATATTTGTAAATTCTTGATAAGAATAGCAGCCCCATAATGGCGACAGCGGCAATGAGGACGTATTTCAGAACGTCAACATCAATACGGTTGCTGACGATGCCAAGATTCTCCATATCCCTGTAGTAATTGAATTCAGCGTTTCGCAACCGCTCGTTTTTGGATCTCCAAGAATCGGATAAAACTTCGTCTGTGACGCTGTACGGCTGCGTCCGGTCAGAATATATTTGTGCTCCCATATTGTTTATTTTGTTGTTAGTATGATCATAACGAGTATGGCAAACGATATTAGCGCAATGGATTTAAGGTCTCTTTTTCCCTGATCCCTTGACTCTCTGTTTTCTGTGCTTTTAACGAACCTCTCAGTAAACAGCAAATTCTCTTTTGTCTGTCTCTCAAGATCCGATGCGGTTGCCGAAAAAACAGCCGAGATTACCGCAAGAATTGCACATACTATTGTCGTTGTGACCATTTCCCAGTGTTATTTTGTAAGCATAGTCAGCAGGATTATCACCGCAATCACTGCCAATGCCGTAGTCATATAGTCTTTTTTTGATTCGTTTTTATTGGTTTTACTGTTGGTATATGCGGTTTTTCGTTCATCGTAGGTGCGTGCCTTTGTCTCAGACAATTTGAAGATGGAAGTTCCGGCACTTATTCCTTTCGTTACCGTGGATAATATTGCCGCAATCAATGACAGAATAGACGATACCATATCAATTTTCCTTTATGAGCTTGAATACTACGATTGCCATTACGATTCCAGCGATAATCAGCACGATGTTTTTATAAGGCGAATAGTCTTTTGTATTATCAATGTTTCCGAGGAAACGTTCCGTAAACGAGGCATCGTCTGACTTCTTTTTCTCAGAAGCCGCACTGCCGGCTGTCTCGATCGCAACCGAAACGACTTGGGCGCAGGCGTTGATTATTTCAGAGAACATTGATTTCGTTGTTTAAAGGTCAATACCATTCCTATGATGATGATGAGTGCCACTATGATGATGATCAGCGTTTTTTGAAAGGTGGTGAGCTTTCCGGAATTTTTCTCCCGCTCTTTCGCAAGCTCATAATTCATCTTGGCGATTTCGCTTTGTGATTTGAGCTGTTTTGACGTGCTTGAGGCATTGATCGAGCTTGAGACCACACTCCCGACCGCATTCAATGCGGAACCGATGATACCTGCGATTCCGTTGCCACTGATTTTCGATGCATCTTCCATATTCTCATTTATGCTTTCTTTTTCCTGCGGATGACGAAGATGACGACAACGATTGCTATCAGCAGCACCACAAGCACAGCGTAAGACGTTTTCCCGCTCGTACTGTTTGTTGTTCCGGTTGTTGTTCCGGCAGTGGTGGTAACAGATGTGTCAAAACTAATAGCGGGTTTTTTGCCGCTTCTCGTCCTCCCATCAGCATCGACTTCACCCATATTTTTGAGAGAAACGATTTTACTCTTCCAGTTTTTTGCAGACGATGCGGTTTTGCGTTTCAGTTTGAGCTTGTTGTCTTTAGAATTGACGCTTACGGTTGAATCTTCGAGTTCAGGGAAATACTCAAAAATGTAGCTGCTCAATTCGGTTGCGCTACCATTGACTTTGCTTATCACGATGGTCTTTCCTAAGGTGCTTACCTTTGCGGTGGAAAGCAGTTCCTGCAAATAGTTGTACTCATCGCCTGTCATATAAAGGTATCTTCTTTTCATTCGGCTACTTTCTAAAAATGATGAATCCTGCAACGGCCACGGCAGCCACAAGAATAATGATTATGGTCTTGTTGCTTTCAAAAAATGAAGGTTCTGGAACGGCTGCGCCATTGACTGTTGGTGATGACGGAGTGCTGGGATTGCCGTTCCCGGATGGAACGTCATCAGTCGCACCTGAACCGGATGGAACGTAACCAGTCGCACCTGAACCGGATGGAACGGAGCCAGTCGCACTGCTACCATCTTCGCCATCGTCATAGGACTCCTGGCCACTGTCATCTTCTGAATAATTGAGATTCGAGGACAAATGATATTTTGACCCATCATCACAAATGATAAATATTCCTCTCTCGTCTTCTCCGTATGAATGAATATGCCCGCGCGAGAGCACGGTCATCACTGAATTGTAAACTACGTTACTGCGGTCAGGATTGGCGCACTTGTACACGAGTACGGTGTCTTGTCTATTGATTTCGAAATCGGTGGTGTTATAATCGATCGCATGCGTTTTGTCCTGCCATTGTCTCAAAAGAGAGTCAAGCCTAGCCGCACCTCCGTCGGGAAGTTTGATTTTAACTTTATAATTCCCCTTTATAATTGTGGCGGATTCAAGCAGGTCAATCATCGTTTCATACTGAATGTCGGAAAAACGATTCATTCTTCTTTTTCCTAAAGATTTCAGGTACTGTTTTTTGTATCTCATAGTATTAATTGCTTTTGATAGTGTTGTAAAATGCCAAGGCGAAAATCGCGAACGTGAGATAGAGAATCGCATCCGCTTTGAATATTTCATACCCGAAGACCTTTATGGTTTTTGAATAACGAGGTCGTCCATTATTATAGGGTATGTCTTTTTTTCTAATTTCCGGCTGACTTTTTGGCAATCTTGATTTAGGAGGCAGACAACGATAATCAAATTCATTGTTTTCTTCGTCATTATCCGGCTGGGTTTCTGAATTTCCAACCAAATAGTTCCTGTAGTTGCTTGCAAGAATCTTGGCCGCACGGCGATTCCCGTTGGCCGCGTCAAGTTTCAGACATTCAACGTAAAGTCTTTCGAGGCGTTCCTTATCCATAATTCCCACCTTGTAAAGTGTTTCCAGAGATCGTTTCAGCGAACGCGGGACGGTCTTGAATAACTTTTTCAAAGCATAGGCATCCGCCTCGTCTTCGTAATCGGTATCAAGCACAAAGTGACCTTCCTCGTGAGCAAGAATGAACTTTTGCTGGAAATCGTCGAAGTTGTCCCAAACGTCTTTGTTTACGTCAATCAGGCCAGTCTCCATATCAACGGCAGCCGGGCAATCCTGCAATACCGAACTGTCAACAAATCTGTAATCCATATTATTTCTTTTTTAATAAGACAACCATAAGGACGATGATAACAAGGACAACAGCCACAACTGCGATTACGGTTCCGGTGTTGCTGCCACTTCCGTCAGATGTGCTTCCGTTACCGATATAGAATCCTCGATTGATTGTGCTTGTGTTGGCCGCACCGGTGTTAGCCGCTACTGCATTCCCAATACCTTCTGCCAGTTTTCCTAAACCTTCCGTCAGACCCTTCCAGTCGAACTCATTAACCCAACCAGAATTTGAGCCACTGTTGTTCTTTTGGTATTCAGCCATCGCTTGTTGCCCCTCTTCGGTTCTCGTGTCCAATTCTGGTGATATGAAATCTTCTCCAAAAGGATAAGGGAGAATGTAGTTCTTTCTTTTTCTGCCAGCAAATCTGTTCGGATATTTGTATCTGTCTATTTTCTTTAACTTCATAATACGTCTTTTTGTGGTAAAAAAAACAGCCGCATTAGAAGTGCGGCTGTTCGGCACTTAATTCAAGTGCTATTGTGAGCAAGGGGATTAGAATCTCAAGATGAAGGTCATCGTGGCCCCAGCCGGAATGGTCGCAATCAGGACGCACAAATCACTAAATTCAAGTTCATTTTCAGTGAAGTCAATCTCAATACGGTCAGACTGGTACTGATTCGGAGAGAAGAAAGATGCAAGCTGGATGTCCTTTTCACCACACTTTGAGAAAGGCGTGGATGATGATACGACCAATGATGAGTTGAAAGCGGTTGGACTTGAGGAAATAATAGTAACTCCTTTCAGCTCTCGCGGATTGGTCATAATAAACTTGCGGAAATTGCGGATTGTCTTCGAGCTGTCGAGAGGAATGCAAGAGACTTTGGAATCAACGCATACACCGTCATCAATTACAGCGTCGCAAAGGAGACCAGCGGCCTTGAGTTCAGCAGGGTCACTCTTAAACACCTCCACACCCTTAGTTGAATCGTAAGTGAATGCATCAGTGTCAAAGTGACCGGAAAGGAGAGCGACTTTCTTGCTTACGGAAGTGTCAGAGTTCTTAATCGTAACGCCGAAAGTGTCCTGCAAACCGTGCTTTACCTGCTTTTCATCACCGTTAAAATTGTTTGATAAGGGACGTACCATACGTCCAAATTCTTTTCTATAACCCATATTCAAAAAATTTATGTTGTTAACTATTCTTCGTCATCATCGGTTTCGCCGCATTTGGGATTGATGATGTCTTTTGTTTCAGTTTTAGTCGTGTTGCCGTTTTCAATTCTACGAACTTTGACAAGCGCACAAACTGCGATCACGGCCACCACAATCACAATGATGTGTAAATTGTCGGTTAAAAATTTCTTCATTTTCTGTTTTTTTTGTTTTTGATTAATTTTGAGCTGCAAAAATACAAGTGCGCAAAAGTCACGATTATCACTTTTGCGCACTTCTGCACTTTTTTGTCCGTTTTTTAGCGATTTTGTACACTTTTGCACACTTACGGTTCTCCAAGATGGTTGATTATTCGTGTGATCTGTGCGATGGAATAGAAATTGCCAATAGGTTGAATGTCCTTCAACGTATCACAAGAAAGCCATTTCTTGAATGTCCGCTTGCTTACGTGATAAGCGCAGGCCAATTCCGATAGGGTTCTCGGTTGTGCGGTGAGTTTGTTATCCGATGTATTTTGCATAATATCTTCCGATTGTTCGTCTGCTAACCCCCAACTCCTTGGCCGCGTCAGTCCTTGTGATTTCGCCGCTGCGGATTTTATTCAATACAGCCATAATGTTACTGTCTGGAGTTACGTTTAGATCTTCATTATCGTGGGACGGTAATTCCGTATTTCCAGGATCATCATTAAAGTCTTCGTCTTCATCCTCATCCGGATCGTCCTGGATTACAAGCGGACGGCTGCGATGCACATTGTCCTTCGGTTTGGATTTCAACCTCTTTTTCAGTATGATGCAGTAAACGATTGCTCCGGCACACACGACGGCAAGGGCGATGATGATGATTTTTTCTTTGCTCATTTTGGGTTTTGTTTCCGGGGCGACTGCCTGGTAAACGGGTTCGATGAATTCTTCCATTTTCTTGATATTAAATGCGTTTGTCTAACTTGATGATTTCGTAATAATATTTGTTGCCAGTGGTTACAATCTGCGAGATTCGCTTTTTGGCCTGCTGTATTTCCTCAAAGTCGGCTTCATCCACATAGTCGCCGCGACGTTTGATATTGTCTTTGGTGTAAAAGAGTATCAGCGTTGAGGCAAAGGTGAAGAATATTGGCGGCACCTGTGTGAGTCCGTGAGTTACAGTGAACAGGTCTATACCCGCCTGTCGGCGGCGTATCTGGAGCCAGGTCATAAAGTCGTCGCTTTGCGCCCGGATATAGACACGCGCATCATCAAAAACCAGAATACCGTTGTAGTAGTATTTCTGTATGAGCTCCATACAGCCCTTGTAATAGATGATTTTCCGTGCTCCTTCAAATGTGGATATTTCCGACTGGTTCCGGTCATTGACTTCCTTCACGCCACCCCATTCGAGCGGATCCGGAGTTACGATCAACGCCCGCTGCCCACTATTCATCATTTCGGTGAGAATATTCCGAAGCAATGTCGTCTTCCCGGTTCCGTTGATTCCGCACAAAATAACGCTGGTTGCGATACGTTCTGGTTTATCTTCCATTGGTTTATTAGAATAGTGGCTTTTACATTAATCCGTGCAGTCCAAAATATTGTGCGGATTCCCAATTATAAATTTGGAGAATCGACTTGTACTCATTAACTGATTTGCATTTGTGCTGTCTTTTGCGTTTTTTTTCATTTTTTTGTTCAAGATTATGTTTTATAAGAAAAAAGATTGTATTTTTGCAGCGTATCAGCGAATTGCTTAATTGCAGAAGGATACAGTAGTTTTTTATACTACTTTAAGGGGTTCGCTCCCTTTTTCCAAATAAGTTCTTTTTTTAGAACTTCGGCTATTCTCATCGGGATAGCCGTTTTTACTTCCCAGAATCCCTTCCCAATGTTGTAATTCATTTTAACGATAGCTACAAATGTCTGTTTGGAATCATTAGGTGCTACGAGATATAGCGAATTTCCAAGGACTCTAATTTCTGTGTAAGAAGAAGCAATGCATTTCACAAAGTCTATTGAAGAGATTCCGAGTTTGGAAAGTTCTAATTCGTGTTTTTGTGCAATGTGCTTTATATGATTCATATCAATCATAATGTTGGCCGCCTTTATATGTGATTTCCTTGCGACAGACATAGTAATCCTACCAACCTTGATATATTCATTGCCTTTAATGGTTTTATAATCAGTATTCTTAATATTCATCTTTTAGTTTTTTGGCTTGGGCTCGCTTTCCGTTTCCGTTGGCTCTTCCTGAGCGGCTTTCTTTGCTTTCTTTTTCTTATCATACGCCTCCATTCTACGGATCAGGTATTCATTCTGAGCTGCCAGTTCCTCATTCGCCGCCTGAAGTTCCTGGTTTTCCTGATTTAGTTTGCGGACCTCGAAACAGGTATAGATCTTCGGAGCGTAAACAATCAGCAGCATAATGACCAGCACCCATCCGGGCGACAGGTCGGCATTCTTATCTTTCAGATAATCCGCCCACGCCTTCGTCAGATTGGTCTTTTCGTCTTCCGTCGCACCCTCGACTTCCTCTTTGACGATGAGCTTGCCAACGCCACAGTAGCCCATATCAATGCACTCGACAATGGTTTCCGCCGGTACTAAGGAAAACTCGAAATTGTTGCGCTGCGTCTTTATCTCTTCCGGGGTGAGATATGTGTCGCCGGATTCTTCCGGATTATCCGTATCATCTTCGTAATCCTCTGGATCTTCCGCCGGTGGCTCGTCAATGGGACGGTAATTCTGTTTGGGTTGCTTCAAAGCATCCAGAAACTCATCAAAAGCATCTTTTGTCTGTGGTGCGCCGCCTTCCGGCTGCACATCACCATTGATAATACCTACTCCCATATTAGATTTGATCTATGATTGAAACAAGAAGTTCTGTAAGTCTCATTTGAGAAATCACACGGAATCTGTGATTCAGGCCATTTTCCAACGCGATGAAATTAACGTATTCGTCCTTCCCTTCGGTAGTTACCAGTATCTCAACGGTCTCATTAATGTTGACCTGGTTGGAAAACTGTTTTTTTCTTTCTTGCAGAAATCCGTCAATTTTTCCGGAGGCGACAAAGGTTTTCGCTTTCGGAAGCAACGGTTTTATTAGTGATTTGATTACCATCTCATTCATAGTTCACTTATTCGGTTGGTTGTTGATTAAAATTTTTATGGTATTTATTTTTTATTAAAATATTTGTGTATTTTTGCAGCAGGTTTTGCCATACGCAAGACATAGTGCGTAAGATCGTTCTGGACGTTTGAGGGAGATTTCACATATACCCTCGCTTACGGCGAAAAAGCGGAGAAGATTTATTTTTTCCGCTTTTTTCTTGATTTAAGTTCGATTTTATACATCGTCTTAAAAGCCAACTTCTTTCTTCCTGTACGTCTCACCATCTCATTCATAGTTCTCTTATTCGGTTGGTTGTTTTTCGGTATTAAGGCGAGCTTTGATCTCATTGATTACGCGGTCGGGAACACAGTCAACGGAAAACTTGTTTCCCTTAATCAGCATTTCGGAAACGCAGTAGCGGAAAAAGATTTCCGGCGTGATGTCGTTGCGCCCACGGCGTTTGCATTCGCGTTCGCTCAGATATTTCAGGCATTCTGTTTCGAGTGGGGAAACCGGTACAATCAGGTGGCCGGCCAACTGTTTCTGCTTTTTCTCTGCCTCGCTGATCTGCAAGCCCATTTCGGCATTACGGTCTTCCAGTTCGGAAATTCTGCCTGCCAGTTCCTCGTTTTTTCCGCAAAGGTTTTCGTTGTTTCCCTGTTCCTCAGCCAGGGAATGACGGAGTGCCGTGAGTTCTTTTTCCATTTCGGAAATCCGACCCGACAAAGAAGAAATGGTTTCCTTCTGCTGAGCAATGGTCTTTTCATTATCCTTGTTTGCCTTCATCGGTGAATAGTAGTTCTCGATAAGTGCTGCCACAAGTTGACCGTTGGTCTCGAAAGCTCCCTCCAGGGTGAGTTCCTTCCATCTGTCGTAGGTTTCAGGCGATAACTTTACCGTAATCGGCTGCAATTTTCTTGATTCTGTGTTATCCATTTTTTTGCCTTTTGATTTGATTTATAAAACAATTACTTGATAATTAATATGTTATCGTATTTTAAAATGGTTTCCCGTCATAGTAAACCGTTTTCGACGTGTGGAATTACCGGTAAGTGGCGGTTTTCGCACATCAGTTTACCGAAAAACGACGGAAATATTCACCTGGGCAACCACTTTCTGAAAGTAATCACAAAAAAAATTGGGGTAATTGGGCGGTGTGGAAAGCTGGCAAACCGCCACACACGCGTTTCCTTTCGGAAAACGCTGCAAAGGTATGGTAAAAAAACCGAATAATTTCCTGCTGAAACAAAAAAAACGAAAAAACTCGTTTTTTTGTAACTTTGTAACTTTTTGTAACCTTTTGTAACCTATTTATTTTTAATAATATAAGTTGATTTTTTTATATAAGGTTACAAAGTTACAAAAAAAATGACGTGTTGAAAGCATAGGTTTTCCCGAAAGATTTTTATGCAAAAAAAAACCGGTCCATTTCTGAACCGGTGGTGCGGATGGATTCTCCTTTCCCATAACTTGCTGTAATATTGCTCTTAGATGTTTATTTGAACAAATCGGAATGAGACCCAGTATCAGTAAAGAGCAATGTTAATTCATTGTTGTCCTGTTGCCATACCATAAGCCAGTCTGACTGTAAATGGCATTCCCAGCATCCTTTATAATTCCCTGTTAGCTTATGCGGACGATAGCTTTGTGGTAATGTTCCAGATATTTCCAACAATTTCATCGCATTAGTAATGATGTTTATATCCAATCCTCGCTTGATGCAACGTTGAAAATCCTTTTCAAATTTATTAGTGGTTAGAATCTTAAACATTCTTCATCTTCTCTACAAATTCATCAACAGTGGAATATCTATTGACCTTTCCATCTTTAATTTCTTTCAATGCTTCGTCCAATCCGGACATTCTTTTTTCTTTCTTTTTAAACAGACCAAGTGATAATATAGCTTCCAACATTTTTTTTGCAGCTATATTTCTGCCATCGTATGTCAATGTGATTTCTGCCATTTTATTACAAATTAAAAGTCGGTTGCAAAGATACTAAAAAAATTTCTCAATCACTTCCAAATAGCACTCTGTTTTTGAGAGTGTCGTTTCCTGGCGTGCGGTGGCTTCGCCGCCATCGTGGATGTCCCTGTACTTTTCACGCTTCACCAAAAGCTTTTTTCTTATCGGGGATAAGATTTTCCTCAACTTTTCCTGTTCGTAATCGTTTAACACTAATTCCATAATCATTGTTTTTTGTTGGTTAGCTAATTGGCATTATATAGTCGTTCAGTTTTTGCCCTTTCGTGCGCAGATAGACGCACTCCACTGTGAAGCAACCTTCTTTACGGATGATCCTGCCGCTTGCCCCTTGCAGTTCCTTCGGATTCAGTTCCTCGATATAGTCGGTGTTTTCAACAAACGCGGCCAGTGCCTTGTTGAAACGCTGCATCTTCCATTTGTTGCCGCCCGTGTCAATCTTGAACTTGTTGAAAAGTTGAGTCCGTACGAGAAGTACGTCAAGCATCACACTATCCGGAGCAAATATCGTCTCAGCCCATTCCTTGAAATTGTCTCCCATCTTGCTGATGTTGATTCTCTTTATCACATTCTCCATCGGTGGGCGGATGACAATTCCCTGCGCGGAAACCGAAAGATAGAATTGCAGGCAGTTGATCATAAAGTTGATGTCCTCATTGTAATATTGTTCGGAATAATTTTCATCGTACAAATCATATCCGAAATCGTCGGAAACCTTACGCGTCTCTCGATACACGTTGTCAAGCCCTTGTTCGTGGTAGTAGTCGGAAAAAACGACCGTGAGCATACGGCGAAGTGTGGAACGGTCGTCGCTCGGTGGGGGAAAGTTTGAGGTGAAGGCCAATACCGGGGATTCCATAAAATCCAGTTCTTCGCTCTGGATGTTCTTCCGGTTGATGATGGTTTCACCGGTAATCATACCATAAAAGTAGGAAAAGTCAAAGTACCGATCCGCATCGTCAATCTGCAACAGGTCGGTAACTGAATTGATACGGTCTAACAGGTGCTTGTTCTCGGTCATCTTCTTTTCGCGACCGTTGATGGTGGCCACATTGATCAATCCGATTTTCTTCAAAGCGCGCAGCATAAATGACTTTCCGCTGCCGCCGCTACTCTCATCCTCCTCGGTTAGTTTGTTCTCCATAATCCAGACAGCCATTGCGTTACTTTCTCTCTTATAGCGGTGCAAAATGTAGCCGATGGCGTACATTTTATTAAGCAGGTGGCGTGTCTGTTTCTGGCACTCGGTCGCGGTGAGGCGTTGTCCGGCAATGGAGAAACGATACTTCTGGTTGTATTCTTCATTGACGGCTGCATTCGAGGTAGCTCTTTCTTCAAATTCCTGTCTCCAAAATATACGGCTGGAGTTGATGAGAAAACGAAAATAGTGGCTTCTGATATGCTTTACCTGCAAATTGATTTCTCCGGTTTGAGAATCAATCGAATATTCAAACGCGGGTTCCAGCTTCTTGTATGAATGATGGCAGATGTTGTCCGCCCACACGTAATTGGATATGTCGGATGTGCGCGTTTCGGTGATTGCGTCCGCCGTGATCTTTAAAGCAACGTTCTCAAAAAAGAGACTTCTGGAGTTCTGTGTGTTGCGCTCAAACTTGAGTTCCGCGATTTTCAAGTCGTCGGCAAGCGTGCTGCCAGTCCGCTTGCTGTTCAAGAACAGGTTGACGATAGAGTTGTCGATATTGCGTCTTTTCAATTCGTTGTAGATGAAATTACGTATCTGTTTGGGTTGATACTCACTTACGACAAAATCTTTGACCCGGATGTATTTGTCGGTCTTGGTCTTCTTTTCATAAATCTTAGCGAAACCATTGCAGGCGAGGAAGAAAAGAAGATACTCTGTGTTGATTTCCTGTTTGGCTCTATTGTCCGCATACACCGTTTCCCAAAAGCAGCATCGGGGTGCGGTTTTCAGCATATTGTCGAACTCGCGCCTATCGGGGTGAAGTTCCAGAAAATCCCGAAGATCCTTTCTCCGTCTGCCACGCGCATCCTTGTAGTTGCGCACCCACTCCGGTAGGAAAACCGTATATATGTCAAGATAGCGAAGAGCCAACTCCTTCCCCATACGAATACCGGTGTCGTCAATATCCGGCACATTGTATATTCTGTCAACCATCTTGCTGATCTCAATATATTCCTTCCACTCCAGATCCGCTGTCTCACTATTCAACCATAAAGCGTAATATCCCAAACCGGCGGCATTGAGCGCGTCGCGTTCACCACTGCAAAAGATGGCCTCCGGCAGCTTCTTTTTCATTGAGCCCGGAATGGAATCGTCATCGAGTTCGGCATCCTTCATCAAACGGGAATATGCTTCTTTCAATACGTCAAGTCCGTTAATATAGTCTTTCGGTTTGTTTCCCTTGTAGAAGAAACGATATTGCTTGTTGAACTCCAACGGCTTGTAGATCTTGCAAAAATCGCCACAGTCGTGCAAGAATATCGGATAGTTCTCGTTGCTCTCAAAAATATAGGTTTTGAGCGTGCCTTCTTTGTCACGTTTCGTAAGTTGGTATGACTTCAATGAGAAATAACTATATCTTTTGCAGGTATCAACAGTGACAAAGGGCCCCAATACCTTCAATTCCTCCGGTGTGGGATTGTCTTTTGCCTCGTAGTGGAAATCGCCTTCCTTTTCATCCTTGTTGGCGGCTCTCGCCGTAAACGTCGGCTTGTTTGTCTTTTCATCAAGCCGTTCGGAAACCCCGTAACGTTCTGCCAGCAGGTGCAACGCCTCGTTGAATGAGACGTTTTCCTCCTTCATACAAATATCGAAACAGCTTTTTGCGTGCTGGTCGTCGCCGAAGTCGGTGACTTTCCACTGATTGCCGATTTTCTTAACCGCTGCGCTTGCTGTCTTCTCATCTCTCAATTTAAAGAAACGATTGCGTCCGGAAAATGCAGCATCTGCCTGTGGGTAATAGTAAAGTATGATGTCTTTACCTCCGTCCGTGGTTTCAAGTATTCTGTTTATCATTTTTTTTTCTTTTTGTGTTAAAAAAAGTGGGCACTCCGTCGGGTGCCCACACCCCAATTGTAAAGAACCTTTCGTGGAACTCACGGCATCCACTATCCGTTTTTATCACCATACTTCTTTTTCCAGGTCGTCTATCAGTTTGCTCCATTGTAATTCGTTAAGAATGAACCCTCTGTCGTTGCTGCTTAGCAAAAACCTCTTTCTCCCGCAAATTGGCATCCCGTCTTCGCACTTCAGTATGGTGTATTGGTCGATTTCTCCTTGGCTGAACCTCTCATTCAGTTTGCAAATCAATTCTAAGAGATCGAACCTTGAATGGGCATCAACGATCTTTATATTGTCGAGGGTGATTGATATGAATTTCATAATGATTGCTTTTTGATGGTGGATATGTATTGCATCATCGATCATTTATTATGTAGATCGTTACGTTGTCTATGTCATAGCGTCTTAACCATTGAATTACAAGTTTTTCAATGTTGAGAACACCATCATATTTCTTCACATTAATGGTTTTCCCATTGACTACTATTCCGCAATTGTAAATTGTTTCCCCTCTGTAGGAACCGCCCTTTATTATTGTCAGTTCAACAGTCGCGTTATCAATCAGGGTTTTTACTTTGAATGAATCTAACGACCTGGAAAACACCTTTTTCCTCCAGGCTCTATTTTTTGTCAATTCAATGATTTCAGCCCTGCTTTTTAATTCAAAGTCTCCGTAATCCATAATTCTTACAATTAAAATAGTTCATACTGTCTGTGCTCCGCTAACAACTCTTCCACGCGGCGCAGCATCTGCCTTGCTGACTCTTTATCGCTTCGATCTTGATTATAATCTATGTTATGTCGAAACCGCCAGTGCAGCTCTTTCAGCCCGGCAACGATACACTCTTTTTCGTTTGTTACTGTTCCTCCGTACCTCGGTAAATAGCCTCCACCAGTGTTTACCAGTTCGTATTCCACAGAATAAGACCATCCACTCTCGCATTCTGCGGTAAGCACATTGAAAATTTTTCTTGAACCTTTATATCGGAAAGATATTGGGATCTTTGGATTGGTGCAAACTCCGTGTTCATTCCACTTAAATAATTTGTATTTCACCGGTTCCATCTTAGTAAATTTCTTTGCCGAAAATCTGGTTGAGTGCTTTCTGCTCCAATGGGGTAGGGATTGTTACGCCATAGATCCAGTTCTGTATCACGTGGTATGACTTCCCGGTGTAGTCGCAAATTTTCTGCCTGAATGCAGCTTTCTCATTTCGGTTCATACCGATGGTGGATTCGTCGTAAAATTTTTTGAATTTCGTTCTCATATTTTGTAAATTTGTTGTTTATTTGTATTCTTGTATTAGTTCAATAATTTTGTGCAAAAATACACATATTTTCCAATATTGGAAAGATAATTTACAATATTGCAATAAAATAATTATAAATGACTGATTTACAGATAGAAAAAATTTTAAAAAAATTGCGGGATACCAATATCCCGCTAAATCAAATTTCAAAAGCTACAAATTTAAGTAATTCAACACTAAAGAATTATATTGAAGGTAAGACCAAGCCTAATAAAGCGAATCTTTCAATATTGGAAATGTATTTTTCGGAAAATTCGGAAGTTTTCTCCAAAAATAATGGTAACGTTGTGGTTGGGAATGACAATAACGGCAATATTGACAACCGCCAGTACTATAGCGACAGTCCGGATGTGCTGCGTGCCCAGATAGATCTATTGGACGAACGGATCAAGGAAAAGGATGCGCAGATCAAGGAAAAGGATGCGCAGATAGCTCGGTTGCTGTCAATCGTGGAAAAGTTAGGCGATAAATAGCAACAAATCAATTATTTACATTAAAAAATGCAACATTTTTGCAACAAATACCCCAATAGAGAAAACAAAAACAGTCTGAAAATCAGTAAGTTGTAATCTGGTGCAATTAATTTTTTTTATCGCGGGTTCGAGACCCGTTTACCGCTCATAAAAAAGAGAGACACAACTTTTCGTTATGTCTCTCTTTCTTTTTCTCGTTTCTTAAAACTTGGACCCTACAAATTCTTCAGTACGAAATCCGTCAGCTTCACATACAAATGGTAACGCGTGTTGCCGCCGTAAATAGAATGGTTTTTGTTGGGATAGAAGAACTGTTCGTACTGTTTTTCCGCCTTGTTCAACTGCGTCACCAGGTCCATCGAATTCTGGAAATGCACATTGTCGTCGGCCGTGCCGTGAATCAAAAGGAAGTCCCCTTGCATCTTGTCGGCAAAGAAACAAGGCGAGTTGTCATCATAACCGCTCGGATTGTCCTGCGGTTTCTGCAAGAATCGCTCCGTGTAAATATTGTCGTAATATCTCCAGTTGGTAACCGGTGCCACCGACATTGCCATTTTGAAAACGCCCTCGCCTTTGAACAGTGAAAGTGCTGACAAATAGCCGCCAAAACTCCAGCCCCAAATGCCGATTCTGTCGCCGTCAACGTAAGGCAGGGTCTTCAAATACTGAGCCGTTTCAATCTGGTCCTTTGCTTCGCACTTGCCCATCTGTTTGTAAATCACCTTGGTGAAGGCATCGCCCTTGCGACCAGTGCCACGACCATCAACACAAACCACAATGTAACCCTTCTGCGCCAGCATCTGGTACCACGCCAAATCAAACGGATTGCTGAAAGAATTCAATACCTGAGGCGTTTCCGGACCACCATAAACATACATCAGCACCGGATACTTATGAGAAGTGTTGCTGTTGAAATTGGCCGGTTTCAACATCCAGCCGTGCAACAACACACCCTCGCTCGTAGTGAAAGTGAACATTTCCTTCTTCGCATAACCGTAATCGGCCATCACCTGACGGAATTTCGCATTGTCTTCAATCGTGTAAAGTTTCTTTCCACTCGCATCGTGCAACGTGTAAACACTCGGCGTGTTCGCATTGCTGTACTGGTTGCAGTAATAATGCGCATTGCTATTGAATGTGGGATTGTTCCATCCCGTTCCATCCGTGAGCATTCTCTTTTTCTTTCCATCAAAATTAATGCTGTACAAATCCTGGTTCGGAACATCCGTTTCATTCGACAAATAATAAATGGTCTTCTTGGGAAAATCAATGGCACTGATCTCCGCTACCTCATACTGTCCGTGCGTCAGCTGAACCGGCTGCTGACCAAATTCGGCACGGTAAATATGACGAAATCCATCACGTTCCGACAAGAAAATAACCGTCTTATTATCATCCAGAAAATAGTAATTATCGGTGATGTCAATCCAGCAGGCATTCTCATCTGTTAAAACCACATCCATCTGCTTGGATATCGTATTGTAACGATAAAAATCCAAGCGATTCTGCAAGCGGTTCAACTTCAGCACCACCAAATCCTGCGAATTGGAAAGCCAATACATACGCGGATAGTAGCAATCCTCGCGCTCAAAGCCCACGCGTTCGCTCTTGCCCGTTTCCAAGTCATATACATAAATGTCAACCAAAGAGTTGTCCTCGCCCGCTTTCGGATATTTGTAACGATATTCCTCCGGATACAAACCGCCCCACATCGTCATCGAAAATTCCTTCACATTGCTCTCATCAAAGCGATAGTAAGCAATCTTTTTGCCGTCAGGCGACCACGCATAGTACTTCGACTGGCTCAATTCTTCTTCATAAACCCAGTCGGCCCAGCCATTGCGAATCGCATTCTCCTTGCCGTCAAAAGTAATCTGCACCTCCTTGCCATTCGACAAGTCCACATAAAACAGATTGTAGTCGCGAACGAACACAACCTTGCTGCCATCCTCCGAAAAATCAGCGAAGTTCAGTTTTCCCTTCGACTTGTCGGAAACGCTCTGCATTTTCTTCGTCTGCAAATCGTAAACATAATAGAAAGAAGCCATTGAGCGACGGTAGATACTTTCGCCTTCGGTAGAAATCAGCAACTTGTTGCAAGCACCGTCAAAAACGTACTCGTCGATGTCGCGCAGCGTAATCTCGCCGTTACTGGCACTGCGCAAATCCTCCGCCGACACTACTTCGCCAACCTTCTCTCCCGTCTGGAAACTGAATTTTGAAATTGACGACGCATCCACTACCGTATAGTAATCGCTGTTCGGCATCGACTCAAAGCTACGGATTCCCCTCGGATAAAAAGTATAATCCTTCCAAATTCCCTGAAGGGTAATCTCTTTTTGTGCCTGAATGTTGCCCGCAAAAACGAGCAACACCATTATCAAAAGCAAACTTCTTATTTTCATTTTTTAATAAATTTTGAAGATTTTTCTACCATTCCACCCATTTTCAACGCTTTCCGTTGGCCAAAACCTTATTTCTTCTTCCGGTAAACCTTCTTTTTCGCAGTCGGCTCCGTCGTAGCAATGATATTCAAGCAGTCCTCCAAAGTGAGGTTGTCGGCCAACATCCCCTTCGGAATCTTGAAATTGTCTTCTCCGTTAGTGATGTATGCGCCATAACGGCCGTTCATCACCTTTACGTCGTCGTTTTCGGGGAACGTACGAAGCACGTTCTTCATTGCCGCACCCTTGATTACCTCTATCGCCTGTTCCAACGTCATATCAACAATCATTGTGCCCTTCTCAAGAGTGTAGTTCTTTTCGTCGTATTTCAAATAGGGGCCAAAACGGCCAACTGCCGCTGTGATTTCCTTGCCGTCCAGTTCGCCCAGCACGCGCGGGGCACGCTCCACATCCTGCTTGCGTTTCAACTCAATCAACTCAATGCAACGCTCGCAACTGATTTCGGTCGGTTCCTCCGTCTTCGGGAAGGAGATGAACTTCGAATCAAACTGAATGTAGGCACCGAAACGTCCAATGCCGATCTTAATGTCCTTGCCCTCATACTGGCCCGCAATGCGCGGCAAACGGAACAATTCCAACGCCTCTTCCAGCGTGATACTCTCAATCGACTGCGACGGCTTCAAGCGCGCATAACGCGGTTTCTGATCCTCGTAGTTCTCCCCTATCTGCGCCATCGGACCATACTTGCCCAACTTCACATACACATTCTCGTTCGTCTTCGGATCCTGGCCCAGCAAGCGCTCGCCACTCGCTTTCGTTGAATAGGTAATGGCGTGCTCAATAGATTCGTGGAATTTATTGTAGAATGACTGCAACATCTTTTGCCATTGTATCTTGCCCTCGGCAATGTCGTCGAACTCTTTCTCCACTTTTGCAGTAAAACTGTAATCCATAATGGAGTCAAAGTTGTCTTGCAGGTACTCATTCACCACCATACCGATATCAGTCGGGAAAATCTTGTCTTTCTCAACGCCGTATTTTTCAGTTTTCAAATCTTCTGAAATCTTGCTGCCTTGCAAGCGGAGCTGGCAATATTCGCGCTCGCTGCCTTGGCGGCTCTCTTTCACCACATACTCACGTTTCAAAATCGTAGTGATCGTGGGAGCATACGTTGACGGACGGCCAATGCCCAACTCTTCCAGTTTCTTTACCAAACTCGCTTCCGTATAACGCGCGGGCGGCTGGCTGTATCGCTGTGTCGCTTTAATGTTCTTATATGTCAATTGCTCGCCGTTCTCCAAAGCGGGAAGCCATCCCTTCACCTCTTCCACCTCGTCGTCAGTTGATTCGGTATATACTTTCAAAAATCCCTGGAACAACACCACTTCGCCCGTGGCCACGAATTTCTCATCACGACCCGGTACCGGAATGTTGATCACAGTCTTCTCGGTCTTGGCATCGCTCATCTGCGAAGCCAACGTGCGTTTCCATATCAGTTCATACAATCTCTTGGCGAAGGTGTCGCCCGGAATCGTATGATTTGCCATCACGGTCGGACGAATGGCCTCGTGTGCCTCTTGCGCGCCCAACGCCTTGGTCTGGTACTTGCGAACCTTTGAATACTCCTTGCCATACAAGGTCTCAATCTCGTCTTTCGCTGATGCAAGAGCAAATTCCGACAGGTTCACAGAGTCGGTACGCATATATGTGATGTAACCCGCTTCATATAACTGCTGTGCAATCACCATCGTTTTGCTAACAGAAAAACCCAATTTGCGCGAGGCCTCCTGCTGCAACGTAGAAGTAGTGAAGGGCGGCGCTGGAGATTTCTTGCCCGGATTTTTCTCCACTGACTCCACCTGGAAGGTCTTCTCTGAACAGGCCTCCAAAAACTTTCGAGCGTCTTCCTTGCTGTCAAAACGCTTGTTCAATTCGGCATCGAAAGCGCTTTTACCCTTTTCTTCCGTCTCAAACTCTCCCACTACCTTATAGGAAGAAGTTCTCTCAAACTGGTTGATCCTGCGTTCCTGTTCCACGATTAACTTCACCGCCACTGACTGCACGCGACCAGCCGACAACTGCGGTTTCACCTTGCGCCACAATACGGGCGACAACTCAAAACCCACCAATCGGTCCAGAATACGACGTGCCTGCTGAGCATCCACCAAGTCCACATCCAGTTGCCGCGGATTCGCCAATGCTCCCTCTATCGCCGTTTTCGTGATCTCGTGAAACACAATGCGTTTCGTCTTCTCCGCAGGAATACTCGCCGCTTCCATCAAATGCCACGAAATGGCCTCACCCTCGCGGTCATCATCAGTTGCCAACCAAACGACGTCCGCTTCTCCGACCATCTTCTTAATGTCTGTAATCAGTTTCTTCTTGTCAGACAAGATTTCATACTGCGGAAGAAAATTCTTCGACACGTCAATACCCAAATCCTTCGACGGAAGGTCTCTCACGTGCCCTTTGCTTGATATTACAGTATAGTCTTTTCCAATAAACTTCTGAATGGTCTTCGCCTTGGCAGGAGACTCAACAATAATCAAATTTTTGCTCATTCTCTACTATTTAGATTTTAGGACCGCAAAATTACATCATTTTTTTAAAAATACAGTCCCTATTCAATCAACATTTTTCAAGCCCTCTATGCTTGATATTTTTCAAGTTCAAAACCGAAGGTAGAACCCGACGATTCATTACGCCGGAAATGCAAGTGACTGCCATTACGAACCAACTGCGACTCACACAACATCAGCCCTAAACCAGTACCGGGCTCACCATTCGTACCTGGCGTAGTAAAGTACAGATTCTCATACAATAACTTGCTGATTTTTTCCTCATCAACACCCAACCCGTCATCCTCCACACAAAGATCAACACGATTTCCGCAATCCACTGCGGTAATTCTCACGTGGCCTCCCTCAGGCGTGAACTTCACCGCATTCCCAACCAAATTCATCACAACGCCCAAAATCGACTCTTTATCAGCCAGGACAAAAATATCCTCAGAAACATCATTTACCACTTCAATCGACTTCAATGTATAATCCTCTTGCAACACATCCAATGCCTCAAGCACAATGAATCGAAGACTAAAGCGCTCCGCACGATAATGACTCATACCATTACGGTCCTTACAAATACGCACCACCTTATTCAGGGCATCCATCATCGTAGAACAGCTGATATTAAGCTGCTTCAACAAATACTGGCGCCGCTCTTCACTTATACCCGACATCTGCAACATATCCGCACGCGACATAATCGGTACCATCATATTCTTCAAATCGTGTACAATAGAGAAAATAAAACTGTCGGCCAATTCGTCTCTCTTCTTTTGCATAGTAGAAGATATATTATTACGAGTTAAAAAAGGTTCATTGCAGCAATTTGCTACTGCAAAAGTACTACTTTTATCAATATTAATAACAAGGTTAGCAAAATAAATATATCAGTAAAATTTTCACCTCAATGCACACCTATACAATAGAGAATTTTCCCGTAATAAAAAAGAGGGCAACCATTACTGATTGCCCTCTTAGGATACATAAATTACGGATTAGTCTCTAACCTTGATACGGATAATAGCAGCTCTGTGCTCTTCCAATGAAGGATCCGTAATGTTTTCGTTGTTTTCCTTGTCAGAAGTGGTGAAGGTGAACAATTCCAATTGATCCGGACTGCAGCCCTTTTCCTCCACAAACAGTCTCTTGATACTTTCAGCTCTTCTCTTAGCAAGGTCACGGTTGTGTTCTTCGGGACCCAACTTGCAAGTATAAGCTTCAATTACCAAAATAACGTCTGAATTGCTGTTCAATTTCTTAGCGGCCTTGTCAATATAATCTCCACATTCATTGATTTTCGGAACATCCTTATCCAAATCGAAGAGGATCTTAATCTTTTCAAGGTCTTCAGCCAATTCTTTTACTTCCTTCTTTTGTTCAGGAGACAACTCATTACCATTCTCAGTGCTTTCGGGGCACATAGGAACGATATAAATATATTCAGTGTTCTTGTCGCATGCACTACAGGTATCATCAAGATATTTCTGAGCGGCCTCGGTCATCTTCTTATAATACTTCTTGCGAGCAGATTCGTCAACCTTGCCACAAGGACTGATGCTGAAACCGAACTTAACACCAACTTGAAGATTGTGCCACTTGAAATTGCCAATCAAGTTTTCTTTCAACAAATTGGTCTGACCATCTTGATCCCCAACATAGTTCGCAATGGTAGTTTGATCATAAAGAATGTCAGCATTGGAGCCAAGCAAACCATTATAATCGAACTGATATGCGTTGTCAGTGGGTTCTACGAAAGAATGTCTGTTTTCAGCTTTCGGAAGAATATCCAAGAAACCATAATTGCAGAACAAACCAACATAGAAATCAACCTTGTTATTAATTCTGAACAAACCGCCAAAATTAGCTTCCAAATCCACTGAACATCTCAATTTAGCAGATCCATTGCCTTCAACAGTATATTCATCAAAACCGTGATTTACACAATACTCGTGAGTATAATACAAGTGGTAATACTCATCCCAACCTGTGGTAACCAACGAACCATCAACAACTTTAGAACGGTTGTAAATGGGGAAATAACCACGAACTCCTAAGCTGGCGAAGAGTCCATTCTTGCCATCAAAGAAATGATGGAACTGAGCAGTAAGGGGAACTTCAACAGCCCAAATAGTTTGACGTTCAATGAGATTCTTAGTCTCATAACGAAGGTCATAATTGGTATAATGCTGTGAGAACTCGTTATAATACGGTTGATCAGCTGCATCAGGAATAACACCATTGAAATTCATGTTAGCTCTTGCCGACTGACGCTGTAAACCAACCCCTAAACCGATTCCCCAATGTCTGTCAAAGAAATAAGCATAACCTAATTCAATACTGTGCACACTCGGGTGGATCTTGGAATACTTGATACCGTCAAATCTGTTATAGAAGTTGTTCGTAAATCCACCACCAAACAAAACTGTAACGCGTGAATGGCAAATTGAATCAACAACCATAGAGTCAGATTTGGTTACCATTGCATCATCAATTTCTTGAGAATAGCCGGTAAAGCAAGCCAAAATAAGACCGATTAAAAATAATTGTTTTTTCATAATATATAAAATTTTAATTTTCTATACTTAGGTTAACCTGGATCCTTAGCGGATTGCTCCGCTAAGGATAGGCATAAGATTATTATTTCACAATGATGAATTTAACCGTCTCAATAGTGTTATTGGAAGTCGTGATGCGACCGAAGTAAGTTCCTTGAGCTTCGAATCCAGCAACGCGGGTAATCGGGTTCAAGTTCGTTACTCTTTGTACCAACGCACCCTTAGCATCGAAGATGTCAAGTACTGCGCCGTCCAATTCTTCAGCAGTCATCGGGAGCTCAACAGTGATTTCAACACCAACGTGAGCAGGAACAGGATATACTCTGAATTGCGGGTTGGTAGCAACCATCATTTCGCAAGTCATATATTCGTTACCCTGGTCATCCATTACCCACAAGGTATAGACACCATTCAGACCACCAACTTCCTGATAGTACTGGTTGGTTGCACCCGGAATGGCAACACCATTGCGGTACCACTGGAAGGATACGAAGTTATAACCACCGTTGGTAGTAGGATTGTTATTGCATACGGCAACATCGTCCCACTTCTGATCCACAATCTGGATGCCGTTGTATGAACCCCAGAGGATTTGAGCAGTAACATCGTATTCACAACCATCGATTACGATACCGAACTGGTAAGTACCTGGCTCAGTAGTCGGCATATAAACGGTTACCGTGTTGTCGCTCAAGTCAACAGTGCCGAATTGATAATCGAAGCCGATGTTGTTGTAATCAACGATTTCGAACCATACGGTGTCGCGGTCGTCGTTCACAGTCGAATTGTTGAACGTGAAGGTAGCAGTCGGATAATCTCCCTCAGGACAGATTGCAACGCTATCAACAAGCAATTCGAATTGTGATACAACTACGGTGACAGTAGCAGTGTTCAAAACTTCACCCTCGCAATATCTGTCGCTCAACTGGAAGATCTGATAAGTAGTAGTAGATTCCGGAGTAACATCAAGTGAGAAGTGGTTGCTATTCGTATTGTGTTCGAAAATTTCGTTGGTACGCATATCCTGCAAGAAGAAGTGGAACGGAGCAGTACCTTGGAAGGTGATGTTCAACTGAGCGTTATCATCGCCGTCGTTCCAGCAAATGATGTCAGAACCATTACCAAGGGTCATAGTAGCAGTAGGATGTTCGTGGACAGCTACAGTATGAGCGTTAGGAGTATTGTTCGGGTAGCAGTTAGTATTAGCAGGAGCAACATAGATCGGGTAGTAAATATAGTTACCAGCCACATTCACAATGTCATAGGACTGACCGCCAAGACCACCAGCAACATTGCTGACGTTGTTCTGATCATCAGCAGGTGCAACAACCCACTGGATGTAAGAACCAGTCTGGTGATTTGCATCTTCAATGCCACCTGATACAGTAGCAGTCAAGTAAACAGTCTCATCCTGGCACAAATCAGCAGAAGAAACAACTGTCTGACCCCATACGGGCTGGTAAAGAACGCTAACCGTAACTTCATCTGAGCTTGCGCTGCAACCAGAAGCAACAGGATAATTGACATTAACTGAGTAAGTATAATTACCAACCAAGTCATTGACATCCGTGGTAATAGTGCTCAAGTTATCATAAGCAGAGATACGAGCACCATTGCGTCTCCAAACGATGGTAGGTTCACCAACACCACCTTCAACGATAGCATTGAGTTCAACATAACCACCCTGGCAAACCTGCAACTGACCTTCATGATGAATAGCTACGAACGGCTGATCAAGAACTTCAATCACAACCTCCATTTCATCAGACTGGCAACCAGTGGTGTAAGCACCGTTGGTCTGAGTAGCATATACAGTGTAAGTATAGGTACCAGCAACATTCAGGTTTTCGGTGAGAGTAGCGCTGTTAGCACCATTAATAGCCACACCGTTCTTCTTCCAGAAGTACTGTACGTTGTTATTAGCAGCGGTGGTACCATTGCTCATCAAAGCGGTCAAGGTAACATTGCCACCCACACACATCTGGTTGTTGTCAAGTGAGGTAATAATGCTGTCAATAGAAGGTTCAGCAACAACGGTGTAGTCAAACTGAGCAGTAGCTCTACAAGTGTTGTCATACTCGTTATTCCAAACTTCAACGCTATAGGTATAAGTACCTTGAGCCAAGGTAGCATCCGTAGCAACGGTAGCAGTATTCATAGTATTCAACACCTGACCATCAACGTACCAAATGTAGTTGTAAGTGCCAGTGGGCTGTACGTTAGCATTCAGTACTACGCTACCGCCTTCACAAACTTCATTAGCAGCACCAGAGATGGTAACTTCCGGAAGGTCGATAACAGTTGATTGTACCATTGCAGAAGTAGCATTGCAACCCATCAAGTCTGAAGGTGTGATAACTACATTGTAATTATAGGTACCAGCTGCAAGAGTAGCGTCAGTAGTATAGGTGTTAGCATTGTCACCAACCTGAACACCATTTCTATACCAAGCGTAATCATAAGCAGCACCAGCAACGGTTTCAGCAACGTCAGCAACGAGAGTGATCGTACCACCTTCGCATACGTCAGCTGCACCAAGAACTACTACAGTAGGATCAGCAACTACATTAGCAGCAACAGCACCTGAAGTCGTATTGCAACCAGTCAACGGATTCATAACAGTTACAGTGTAATTGTAAGAACCAGCTTCGAGATTCACATCAGTAGTATAAGTTGATTCAGTAGCACCACTGATAGCTTCGCCGTTTCTATTCCACTGATAAGTAACATCAGCGCCATAGGTGTTGTCAACGGAAGCGGTCAAGGTAACATTACCACCAACACATACATTAGCTGCACCACTGATTGTAGCAACGGGAACTGCAACCACCGGAATAGTAATCGTGTTAGAAGTACCTTCACAAGCAACTTCAGCATTGCGAACAGTTACATAGTATTCGTAGTTGTTAGCAACCAAATCAGCAGCCGTGGTCAAAGTTTCGCTCGTTTCACCGGCCAGCATAATTCCATTGCGATACCATTGATATTCGTATTGAGCACCAGCGATACCACCATCAATATGATGTACATAGAGAGCAGTGTGACCACCTTCGCATACAATAGAGTCATTATCAACATTAATAGCAATGAACGGAACAGGTTCGTCAACAACTGTGAAGTTGTAAACACCAGTATTACCCTGAACAGCGGTATTCACATCGCAGCCATAAGCATTGTCAGTGAAGGACATAACAACAGTGTAGTTGTATGAACCAGCGGCAAGGTCAGTCGGGATTACATAAGTGCTACCCGTGCCAACTTGCTCACCATTGTTGAACCAAGTGTAAGTAGGAGCACCCATACCATTGATTGAAGCAACGCCACCTTCGAAGGAAGCAGTCAGCGTAGCAGTACCACCAACACATACGGTAGAAGCACCAGCATTAGCAGCATCAACCAAGGTAACGATAGGATCAGCAACCACATTGATAGCTACAGCGTCGTTCATTGTAGAGGTGATGCAACCAGCAGCACCAGTAGCGACAACGTGTACCATATAAGGTGTTTCACGAGCAGAGAGGCCCTGAGCAACGAATACGTTGCTGTTATGACCAGCTTCTACATTATCAATGTACCACTGATAATCATAGGTACCAGCAGGATCCACGTTAGCAGTCAAGGTAACATCACCACCTTCGCAAACGGTGAGAGAACCTTCACTTGCAACAGTGATAGTAGCGTGAGGATTAACAGTTACAACAGGAGCATAGGCAGCAGCAGAAGTACAACCGCTAGCAGCTAAGGTAACAACTGCACTGTAAGTGAACGTGGTTTGATCATCAACAACAGTCGGATAATCAACAAACGTGTTAGCAGTTACACCTTCAAGTTCGATGCCATTTCTGTACCAAGTGTAGGTAGCAGCACCGAGTTCAGTGTCATAATTGCCAGTAGCAGTAACCACAACCTGACCACCATCACAGATAAAGTCGTTGCTAACAGTGATACCTGCGATAACCGGGTTAGCGTGGACAGTCACATTGTAAACGTCAGATGATACGCAGTCAGATGTGGTCTGTCTTACGATAACAGTGTATTCATAGTTACCATCAAGTAAGGTAGCCGGAGTAGTATAAGTAGCTTGAGTAGCACCAGCGATATCAACACCATTCAATTGCCACTGATAAGTCAGAGCTTCAGTGTTGTAATCGTTCAAAGTAGCAGTCAAGGTAGTCTGACCACCTTCGCAGATGTCAGATTCAGAAGCAGTAATGACAACTTCAGGAGCAGCGTTAACCATTACACTGTAATCAGCGCTTGTGGTAGAACAACCATTTTCATTGTGCAGAACAACAGTGAAGATGTAAGGATCAACGCTCGGAGCAAGTTGCATATTGAGTTCGTTGGTAGTGTAAGCGGACAAAGTGTTGTTGAACAGTCTCCATTCATATTCGAAGCCGTCAACCATTGCA
Source organism: Bacteroidales bacterium (assembly GCA_045627805.1). Taxonomy (GTDB): domain Bacteria; phylum Bacteroidota; class Bacteroidia; order Bacteroidales; family WCHB1-69; genus UBA1756. The sequence goes on along the minus strand of JAZQOJ010000201.1, from coordinate 87,758 downwards.
CTCGTGTCATTAACATTAGCAGTCAACTGAACAGTAGTAGCAGCAGCACCTGAACCACAGATAACAGGATCACCAGCAATTACGATGCTCGGAGCAGGAACAACCGTAACAACCATAGTAGAAGCATCAGTAATAACTGATTCACAACCGCTGGCAGTCAAAGTTGCCTTAACCGTGTAAGTAATAGTAGTAAGATCGTTGTCAACAGTAACCTGAGATTCGTGCAACTGAGCACCGTTAGCACCTGCGATAACAACACCGTTTCTGGTCCAAGTATAGGTTACATCACCAAGAACGTCATCATAAGTAGCAGTAGCAGTCAGGGTGAATTCACCACCTTCACAGATTGTATTGTCATCATCGCTGATAGCAACGGTAACAACAGGATCCGGATGTACGTTAACAGTCACTTCTGCATTGCTGATGCAAGAGGTAGTCGGCTGTTCAACGATAACTTCGAAGGTAGTAGTAGCATCCAAGCTGGTAGTGTAAGTGGCTTCATTAGCACCTTCGATGGTGTCGCCATTAGCAACCCACTGATAGGTAAGACCACCAACATTGTAATTGTCGAGATGTGCGCTTACGGTAACATTACCACCTTCGCAGATGTCAGCTTCCGTAGTAAGAGCAGTCACAACAACAGGTTCGTTAACCAATACTTCGAACGGCGCACTCGTCGTGGTGCAACCATTTTCGTTGCGAACGATTACCGTGAAGACATAAGGTTCATCGTTGCTCGGGAGGACAGTGTCAATAGTATTATCTGTACCAACCGTGGTGTTGAAGAGTCTCCATTCATAGGTGAAGCCGTCAACATCAGCAACAGTATCATTTACGTTAGCAGTCAAGATAACGTGGTCAGCACCAGCGCCGTTACCACAGATATTATGGTCACCAGCGATTTCAACTGACGGGTTAGCAAGAACAGTAACATTCATTGTAGAAGCAGCATTGATGACTGACTGACAACCGCTTTGAGCGAGGGTAACCAATACTTCATAAGTATAAGTAGTAACGTCACCATTAATAGTCACAGGTGATTCAGTCAAAGTAGCTTCAGTAGCATTAGCGATTGCAACACCATTTCTGAACCAAGTATAAACAGGAGTACCAAGCTCGCTATCGTAAGTAGCAGTAGCAGTCAAAGTAAACTCACCGCCTTCACAGATAGTGGTGTCGTTATCACTGATAGCAACCGTAACAGTAGGATCAGCGTGAACAGTAACAGTATTTTCACCGTAAGCTACGCAATTTGAAGTGGGCTGATAAACTCTAACAATATAGGTATAATCAGCTGCAGTGTCAAACGTGGTAGTATAGGTGGACTGGGTAGCACCAGCAATAGCATTGGTAGTGTCACCAGCGAACCACTGATAAGTCAAGTTCGGCATATTGTAGTCACCAATGTTAGCGGTGAAAGTAACCTGACCACCTTCGCAAACATCATATTCGTTAGCAGTAACGTTGATGTCAGCAGTATCGTTAACGTATACGTAGAACGGTGCGCTTTCAGTCGTACAACCATTCGGGTTACGAACGATAACTGTGAAGATGTACGGATTATCGCTAACAGCCAAATTGTAGGTAAGTTCAGCAGTTTCAACACCGCTAACAACACTAGCATCAGCAGAAGTAAGCGTACTGTTAAACAATCTCCATTCGAAAGTATAACCATCAACATCAGTAACAGTATCGTTCAAGTTAGCAGTCAGAGTGGTGGCTACGCTATTAGCACCAGCGCCACAGATAATCGGGTCACCTGAAATCTGAACAGTGCTGTTCGGATAAACGTGTACATCCAAAGCAGAGCTATCAGTAATAACAGATTGACAACCGCTAGCAGTCAAAGTAACGAGAACTTCGTAACTATAGTTGGTGATGTCACCATCAACAGTAACAGGAGATTCTGTCAGAGTAGCTTCAGTAGCGTTAACGATTTCAACACCATTTCTGAACCAAGTGTAAACCGGAGTACCGAGTACTGCATCATAAGTAGCAGTAGCAGTCAACGTGAACTGACCACCCTCGCAAACGTTGGTGTCTGCGTCAGAGATGGCAACGGTTACAGTAGGATCAGCGTGTACATTCACGTCAACAGTGCTACGTGAGATACAAGAAGTGGTGGGTTGAGCAACGAGAACTTCGAAGGTAGTAGTAGAATCAAGAACAGTAGTATAAGTAGCTTCGTTAGCACCTTCGATGGTGTCGCCATTAGCTAACCACTGATAAGTCAAACCTTCAACATTGTAGTTGTTCAAGTGAGCAGAAACAGTCACTTCGCCGCCTACGCAGACATCTGACTCAGTGGTCATAGCGACAACTTCAACAGCTTCGTGAACGTAAACCTCGAATGCTTCGCTTGTCATCGTGCAACCATTTTCATTAGCAACAATGGCCGTGAAGATATAAGGTTCATCATTAGCAGCAAGAACAGTATCCAACGTGTTGGTAGTCTGATCTAACGTAGCATTGAATAATCTCCATTCGAATGTGAATTCGCGGCTATTAGCAACGCTATCATTAACGTTAGCAACCAAATGGATATGGTCTAAACCTTCACCCGTACCACAAATGTTATGATCGCCTTCGATTTGAATCGTCGGGTTTGCATAAACCGTAACATTAACAGTAGAAGAATCAGTAACAACAGACTGACAGCCGCTTGCAGCGAGAGAAACTACCACTGAGTACTCGTAAGTAGTAACATCGTTATCAACGGTGACAGGGCTTTCAACATAAATACTGTCGTGAGCATCAGCGATTTCAACGTGATTACGATACCAAGTATAGGTAGCTGCACCCAAGATGGTGTCGTAAACTGCGGTAGCAGTCAAAGTAAGCTGACCACCTTCGCAAATAACAGTATCATTGTCATTGATAGCCAAAGTTACAGTAGGATCTTCGTGTACATAGATAGTGATGTCTGAGTAGCTCAAGCAAGAGCTGGTAGTTTGAATCAGGTTAACTGAGAAAGTAGTAGTGCTATCAAGCGTGGTAGTATAAGTAGAACCAGTAGCGCCAGGGATTTCTACACCATCAGCGAACCACTGATAAGTGAGGTTAGCGACATTGTAATCGCCAAGGTTAGCATACAAGGTAACTTCACCACCTTCACAAATATCAGTTTCGTTAGCAGTTACAACAACACTGGTAGTATCGCTTACGAATACTGGGAACTCAGCACTGCTGGTTGAGCAACCATTTTCATTCGATACCTGAACAGTAAATACATAAGGTTCAGTGCTCGGAGCAACGACGATAGAGAGTACATTGCTGTCGGCGCGACCAATGATGCTATCTTGTTCAGCATTGATGGTACGATTATAGAGTCTCCATTCGTAAGTGAAACCATCAACAAGGGCACTAGTGTCATTAACATTAGCAATCAAAGTAATGGTATCCAATGAAGTGCCTGCACCGCAGATAACCGGGTCGCCCTGAATCTGGACAGTAGCATTCGGGAGAACAGTAACATTAATTGTAGAAGTTTCTGAAATCGTGCTTGTGCAACCTGAAGCTGACAAAGTAACATATACACCATAAGTGAAGTTTACGCTATCATTATCAACAGTAACAGGATGATCGGTGAAGACAGAATCCATCGTATTGTCAAGAACAACACCATTACGTTTCCAAGTGAAGGTCGGATAACCCAATTCAGCATCATAAACTGCAGAAGCAGTCATCGTGAATTCGCCACCAGAGCAGATAACAGTATCGTTATCGCTTACAGACAAGGTAACAGTAGGATCAGCGTGAACATTAACAGTTACATCGTCATAGTAAACGCATTCTGACAAGGTACGGAACACTCTTACAATGTAAGTAGTTGTAGTATCAACATTGTTAGCAGTGTAGACCGGCATAGTAGCACCATAGATTTCGTGTGCGTGGTCAACTACATTTTCATACCACTGGAAAGTGAGATCTTCCATATGATAATCTTCAAGGTTAGCGCGGACAGTCACAGAACCACCTTCACAAATTTCAGTTTCAGTAGCAGTAACAAAGGCCTGCGGCTGTTCCATAACATAAACATCAAACGGTTCACTCATAGTGCGGCAGCCGTTACCACGGTTAACTTCAACCTGCATATGATACGGGTTCGGACGAGCATAGAAATACTCACTAAAGATGAAGCTATTGCCAAATCCATAAGCTGTATTGTCTCTCAACTGACCAGATTCATACCAAACATAGCTCAAAGAACCAACATTGATAGAAGAAGTATCAACATTTGCATACAAGAATACAGGACCAGTTTCGCAAACATACGGGTCACCAGTGATTTCAACACGCGGATTCATATAGACATTCAATCTGTCAGCTGAAACCGGAGCGGAAGTACAACCAGAGGCGGCCTGATGTGCAACAGCAGTATATACATAGTAAGTATCATCATTATCCACAGCCCATTCTGACAAGTTGTCAGTAAAGGTTGCTGCAGTAACACCTTCAATAAGTTGGCCATTTCTGTACCAAGTATAGAAATACGGATATTCAGCAGTATCAACACCACCGTGAGCATAGGCAGTGATCGTCGGCTGACCACCATAACACATTTCATAGGAGCTCAAGATGACAGAATCAACAACAGGTACTTCATTTACATTGATAGTAATGCTGTCGTAGCTACGACATTCTGAACCAACCTGGTAAACCTCGACAATGTACATAGTGGTGTCAGTAGGATTAACCGTAATCTCACGCTGCATAGCGCCATCAACTTCATTGCTGAGGTCAGCAGCATACCACTGATATGTCAAGTTATTCAAGTTGTAATTGTCAACGTTAGCAGTAAGAACAGTGTTGCCACCTTCGCAGATAGTTTCTTCAGAAGCAGTAACTTCAACAACAGGGCTCGGATTAACAGTTACACTGTAAACTGCACTTTCAGTAGTACAACCGTGATCGTTAGTAGCAACAACGGTAAAGTTGTAAGCGTGATCGCGAGCATCAACTACGGTGTCAAAATCAGCACCAATGTGTACAGGAACGTTTTCTAATTCCCAAGTGTAAGTCAAGCTTGCAGTCGGATAATCGTTGGTAGTGCGAGCGTGCAAATGGATAGTATCGTTTTCGCAAATCAAAGGATCGCTTTCGATAACAACCTGAGGATTCGGGTTGATTCTCAATGCGCTATCGGCATACTTACGATCTGATACGCAACCAGCGACTTCCTGACGAACAGTAGCAGAATAAGTAATATCCTGAATGTCACCATCAACGGTCAGCGGGCTAACTACGAAGGTTGAATCGGTAACACCATCAATCAATTCGTCATTAGCATACCAAGTGAAGATGTATGCATTGTTTTCAGGATTAACTCCACCATTAGCGTGAGCAGTAACAGTAACCTGACCGCCTTCGCAGATTTCGTAAACGCTAAGCTTGATACTATCAATTACAGGACGGTCGTTCACGGTTACAGTAATCGTGTCGTATGACCAGCATTCTGAACCGACCTGATAAACAGCTACAGCATAATCAGTAGTGGTTTCAGGAGCAACAGTCAAGGTGTTTTCACGACCACCATAGATGCTGTCTGAAGTGGTAGCATTATACCATCTGTACATCAGGTTGTTCAAGTTGGCATTGTCAACGTGAGCAGTAAGAACGGTGCTGCCAGTTTCACAGATAGTATCTTCGAAAGCGGTAACTTCGATGACAGGACGCGGGTTAACAGTTACACTGTAAACTGCGCTCTCAACAGTACAACCGTGTTCGTTAGCAACAACAACGGTGAAGTTGTATGCGTGATCACGAGGCTCACCATAATAATGGAGAGTGTCATTATGACCAACAGTATCATTTTCTAACTTCCAAGTATAGGTCAAATTAGCAGTAGCATACTGGTTGGTAACATTGGCATACAATACCATAGTATCGTTTTCGCAAATCAAAGGATCGCTTTCGATAACAACCTGAGGATTCGGATTGATTCTCAAGTCACTGTCAGCAAACTTACGATCAGATACGCAACCAGCAACTTCCTGATGAACAGTAGCAGAATAGGTAATATCCTGAATGTCACCATCAACAGTCAGCGGGCTAACTACGAAGGTAGAATCGGTAACGCCTTCAATCAATTCGTCATTCGCATACCAAGTAAAGATGTACGCATTGTTTTCAGGATCAACACCACCATTTGCGTGAGCGGTAACAGTAACCTGACCACCTTCGCAGATTTCGTAAACGCTAAGCTTGATACTATCAATTACAGGACGGTCGTTCACAGTAATTGTATGAGAACCAAAGGTTTCGCAATCCGAAGTGGTTTGGAATACACGTACGAAATAAGTGGTAGTGCTATCGGGAACAATCGTCAACTGTGACTGAGTAGCGCCCCAGATTTCGTTAGCGGCAACAGGTTCATTAGCATACCATCTGTAAGTGAGGTCAGTATCATTGTAGTCGCCAATGTTAGCGGTCAAAGTAACAGAACCAGTTTCGCAGATAGTATCTTCGGTAGCAGTGACTTCAACAATGATAGTGTCATTTACATATACATAGTAAGGTGCGCTCTCGGTCAAGCAACCGTGTGCATTGTTGACAACAGCAGTGTAGATGTAAGCGTAATCCTGAGGACCACGGACATCAATGATGGTGTCAGCACCAGCTCCAGTGCGAGGTGCACGGATGGTGTCATTGTAAAGCAACCAAGTGTAAGTCAATTCAGCGCCAAAGTAATCGTTGGTAACATTGGCAGACAGCATCACTACGCTATCTTCGCAGATGATAGGATCACCAGCGATGACAACAGTCGGGTTCGGGTAAACTACGAGAGTGTCGGCTGCAAAGGTCTGTTCTGATTCACAACCAGATGAAACCTGAGTAGCAACAGCGCTATAAACATATCTGGTAATATCGCCATCAACAGTCAGCGGGCTTTCCGTGAACGTTGAGTCAACGATGCCAGGCAACAAAATGCCATTGCGATACCAAGTGAAGCTATAAGCATCAGCAGGAACGCCTTCAGTGGTATGTGCAGTAACAGTGACCTGACCACCATCGCAAATCTGATCGACAGAGATGGTTACAGAATCAACAACAGGATCGCTAACCACGATGATTTCCTTAGCATCAAGAGCGGTACACAAAGTATCATTAGCTACCAGTGCGGAGAAGACTTTTACATAGTAGGTCTGTGTTACATCCAAAGTGGTGGTATAAGTCGGCAGAGTAGCACCAGGAATTAAGTTTTCCTGGATAGGAGCATCGTGATACCACTGATACTGCAAGTAATCGAGATTGTAGTTATCCAAGTTAGCTGTGAAGGTGACTTCACCACCAACGCAGATAGTATCTTCAGAAGCAGTAATGTTGACAACAGGAGCTTCAACAACTACAACCTGGAAAGGATCACTCAAAGCGCCGCAACCATTCGGTGAATGCGTTCTAACAGTGAATTCGTATGCGAATCCTGTTGAAACAGGCCACTCTTCATGATAAGAGAACAAATATGCATTATTAGTGGAGGGGTTATATGGACTACAAGTTGCACGTTCTTGGCCGTGTTCATACCATACATAAGTAGTGTAAAAGTCTGCTAAACCATCAACCCAAGCAATCAAGCTAACCGGATTGTATTGGCAAACGTACGGATCACCAGAAATCGTGACAACAGGATTACGTTTAACAGTAACAGTGTCTGAGAAATTGGCCTGTGAGAATTCGCAACCCGGAATGTCAAGTACGATGGCAGCACTATAGACATAGTGAGTCGTATCCTGATCAACGGTCAGCGGGCTTTCTCTGAACCAAGGACCATTAAGCATCGGGTTATCACCCCAGCCATTTCTATACCAATTGTAAGTGAAGAGAGTTGAATCAATGCTGTTACCATTAAGGTCAACCAAAGAGACTTCAACGTCAATTTCACCACCTTCGCAGATTTCGCGTGAACCAGTAGCAACATTACGAGCATTAACTCTGGAGATTGCATACGGGACACGAGGCCATACATAGACAGAGTCAACACCAAACGCCTTACAGCCGGAGTTGGTCTGAGTAATGTGGAGTTCGAACTTGTTCCACAAAGAATCGGTCATAGTGTAGGTAAGGATGGGCTCAGTACCATAATCAATAGCAATCAAAGTATCCTCGCCAGTAGCAGTAGTGTCGTGCTTGTACCACTGGAAAATCAGGTTGGTGCTGTTGTAATCTGACAGATGAGCAGTGAAGGTAACATCACCACCGATACAAACAGTATCATTGTCAGCAGTAACAACGACCTGGATGGAAGCAGTATCATTGACATATACCGGGAATTCTTCGCTCAACGTGGTGCAACCACGATGGTTGGAAACCTGAACGGTATAGAGGTATGCATTGTCAGTAGCGGGCGCAAACATTCTCAGTGTATCAGTGTCAACACCTTCGATACTGTCAGTGATTTCTTCCAAATCGCGGTTGAACAAACGCCATTCGTAAGAAAGATCCTGATGAACAGTGTCATTCACATTAGCAACCAAAACAACATTGAACGGTTCTGCGCTATTACAGATGATCGGGTCACCTGAAATTTGTACAGTAGGATTCATATAAACCACGATGGTAGTGTCAACTTCAGCAGAATGACAGCCAACGAAATCTTGAGAATAAGTAACGCCATACATATAAGCGGTAGAGTCATCATCAATAGCCATTAAGCTTCTAGTAAGTGAAGAAGCAACTGCACCAGGAATGATAACACCATTTTCGGTCCATACATAAGTACCACCAACTAAATCTTCGTGAGTATTAGCATCGCGAGCAACCAAAGTGATTTCACCACCCGAACAGAGAGTGTCGTGACCTGTTTCTGAAGCAATTTCAACAACAATAGGAGTGGTAACAAATACAGTATCATAACCAACGGCATAGCATTCAGAAGTGGTTTGCGTAGCAACGACAGTAAAGTAGGTGGTCTTTTCGGGAGCATACAGCAAAGTACGGCTTGTACCACCCCATACAGTCATTGAATCAGTCATACCTTCAGTCTTGTAGTACCATCTGTAAATCATATTATCGTGATTATAGTTGCCGAGGTTTGCAACCAATTCAACCTCGCCACCTGCACAAACAGTATCGGATGAAGAAGTGACTTCGACGAAAGTAGTATCATTTACAAATACTTCGAAAGGTTCACTCATAACAGTACAACCGCGTCCGTTTGTGAGTTCGACCTGGAAGATGTAGGGCTCATCACGGAACGGGAGAGAATCAATCAACAAAGTATCATTGGTGCTCAAATTCTGCGCATCAATATTTTCGTTAGATTCAAACCAATGATAGGTGATATCCTGATACATAGCGCCAGAAATGGTATCTGAAAGATGAGCAATCAAGTAAACATTGCTGTCAGTAAGCGTACAAACGATAGCATCACCAGTAATCTGAATCATCGGGTTCGGATATACATATACAACGGTGTCAATCATTTCGGAACGGCAGCCAGCAACGAGAGGAGTGTACATCACATCATAACGATAAGAAGTAGAATCCATATCAACGGCAACAGGTGAGTCAAATAACTGGTTCAAGTTAGCGCCCGTAATTAATTGACCATTTCTATACCAAGTATAGTAACCATTTGAGTTAGGAGTAACAGCAAGATGAACCTCACCACCGAAGCAAACAGTGGTATCGGAAACTGTTTCCCAAGTGAGAATAGGAGCATCAATAACCTTAACTGAATCATAACCAATAGCTACGCAACCAGAAGTAGTTTGAAGAACTTCAAGTTTATAGATATATTGAGTATCAACAGGATTAACAGTCAAAGTTGAGTTGGTAGCACCCCAGATTTCAGCCGTATCAGAAGGAGTAATCTTATACCATCTGTAGGTCAAGTTATCATTATTGTAATCAACTAAGTTAGCAGTAAAGGTAACTTCAGCACCAGGACAAATTGAGTCTTGGTTGTGAGTGATTTCAACAAAGATAGAATCATTGATGTAAACAGGATATTCTGCACTCAAAGCAGAGCAACCCAAACCATTGGAAACCTCAACAGTGAATAAGTACGGTTGATCGCTCGGAACAGTGTCAAGCTTCAAACCAACGCTGTCAATGCCAACATTGTGATTGAAAAGTCTCCACTGATAATGAAGAGCGCTATCAAGTGCATAATCATTAACATTAGCATACAAATTAATTTGATTGGCTTCGCAAATCAATTGATCACCAGAAATCTGGACAGAGGGATTCGGGAAGACATACAAAGTATCAGATGCTGCAATTGAGGTACAACCAGCACTGGGTTGAGAAGCAACAACAGTATATACATAGATAGCAGTGTCACCATTATTTGCAACAGGAGTTTCAGTATAAACTGAATCGGTAGCACCATTAATCACTACACCATTCTTATACCAAGTGAAATGATAAGGTTCATTAGCAACACCTGAAGTAGCGTGAGCGGTAACAGTAACAAGATGACCTTCACAAATGCTATCAGCATCCAACTCAACAGAAGCAATAGAAGGAATATCATTAACTACAACTTGTTTATCATAGGTAACAGCACACAAAGTCTGATCAACAGTAGATTGAACAACGCGAACAGAAACCGTATGATTAGCAACAGTCGTGAATGCAGGAGTGGTGAAAGTAGCACTGGTAGCACCCGGAACGGTGAAACCATCAACACGCCAAGTATAAGTAAGATCTTCCATATTGTTATTGGCGAGGTTGGCAACAGCCGTAACAACACCACCCTTGCAAATATTCTGATCATCGAGGGTAACGACAACAGAAGGCAAAGCATTAACGTGAATTGCAATGGGTTCACTCATAGAAACGCAACCATTACCCATAGTAAGACCAAATCTGTAGAAATAAGGTTCGTCACGGTAAGGTTGATTATCAGTTAATTGATACTGGACACCTTCTTCCAAAACAAAACCAGCAGCCGGACTCGGAGTGTCATTTACATACCACTGATAAGAAATCGGAGCTAACACAGTACCAATAATGCTTGCAGTAACATTAATATCTTCCAGTTCGCAAACAGTCTGGTCAGCTAACAACATAATTGTCGGGTTAGCAACAACAGAGATGTTGACGGTATTAGAAGGAGCTGACGTACAAGCGGGAGCTTCAGCAGAAACAACAACAGTATAATGATGTGTAGTGCTATCGTGATCAGCTGCAGCAGGAGAAACAGTATAGGTAGCGCCAGTGACACCCTCAATTACCTGACCATTGTCGTACCAAGTATAAGTGAGAGCGCCCAAAACATTATCGGAAGTAGCGGTAGCTACCAAAGTAACTTCACCACCTTCGCAAACTACAGAATCAGTAACCGTACCAACTGCTAAAGCAACAGTAGGAACTTCGTGTTTGTAAACAACGATAGTGTTTTCAGCGTGGCAATCAGAGGTGGTTTGACGAACATCAACTTTGTAGGTGGTAGTAGCCGTAACAGTAGTAGTGTAAGTGGCTTCAGTAGCACCCGCGATTTCAACGCCATCAGCATACCAAGTGTAAACCAAATTAGGAGTATTATTATCGCCAATATGAGCAGTCAAAGTAACTTCACCATCATTGCAAACGCTGGTGTCGGTAGCAGAAACTGCAACAACAGGATTAGCATTTACATATACATAGAAAGGTTCACTAATAGAAGAGCAGCCAGAAAGTTCATTAGTAGCTCTAACAGTAAAGATGTACGGATAATCTCTTGAAGTAGAATAATTAGCATCATAAATACGGTCAGTAGCACCAGCGATATCTTCATTAGCAAGCATCCACTGATAAGTGTAAGTGCCACCTGCAACAGTATCATTCAAATTAGCAGTTAACTGAACATTGTTAGTGTTGCAAATGATAGGATCACCAGCAATTTCTACAGAATGATTCGGATAAACAGTAACCAAAGTATCAACCGTGGTAGAAACACAACCTTCAATATTAGGAGTGAAAATCACAGCGTAAGCGAATTCGGTCACATCACCGTCAACTGCAAGCGGAGAATCAGTATAAGTGTTCTGATCAGCACCAGCAATCAAAGATTGATTTCTGTACCAAGCATAGGAACCTTCACCTTCAACCGTAGCAGTTAAAGTAATTTGACCACCACTACAAATAACGCTGTCAGGAGTCAAAGTAAGAGTAACCTCAGGAGCTTCAACAACCTTAATGGTGTAGTCACCGAAAGCGTTACATTCTGAAGTGGTTTGAAGAACGCGAACTCTATAAGAAGTCGTTTCAATAGGTTCAACAGTTAAAGTACGGGAAGTAGCACCTGCGATTTCAGTTTCAGCACTGCCATCAACAGTGTACCATCTGTAAACGAGATTATCAGCATTATAATCGCCGAGATTAGCAGTCAGAGTGACAACACCACCTGCACAGATACTGTCTTCAGTAGAAGTAACTTCAACCAAAATGGTGTCATTAACATAAACTGCATAAGGTTCACTGATCGAAGTGCAGCCATTAACATTGGAGATTACAACAGAATACAAGTAAGGTTCATCCTGAGCGGCCTTGTTCTGTTTCAAAGTATCAGTGGTCATACCCGCGATATCTTCATTATTCAATCTCCACTGATATTCGTATGCACCAACACCAGTAGTAGTATCATTAACGTGAGCAACCAAAGTAATAAGACTGTCGTTGCAGAGAATAGCATCACCAGAAATGCTTACAGTAGGATTCTGAAGTACAGAAAGAACAACTGAAGCAGAGGCAGGCGCAACGCAGCCAGCGCTTTCCTGACGAACAACAGCAGTATAAACAAATTGGTTCTGATCAATGTCAGCAAGTGTAGGAGCATCAACGAAAGTAGAATCGTGAACACCTTCAATTTCAACATTGTTTCTATACCAAGTGAAAGAATAAGCTTCGCCTTCAACGCCACCAATAGCGTGAGCAGTAATTGTATCCTGAGCACCTTGGCAAATATTGTCAGCACTTAACTCAATGCTGGCAATGCTGGGAGCGCTAACAACATTAACATTAATCTGAGCGGTATCAGCACACAAAGAAGTGGTTTGAGAAACAATCACAAAATAAGTAGTAGTAGCTGAGAGTTCAGATGTGGTGTAAATAGGTTCATTTGCACCTTGAATCATATTGGCAGGAATGATTGCATCCTTATACCACTGGAAGGTAAGGTTATCAATATTATAGTTATCAATGTGAGTATAAAGAGTAGCAGTGCCATTCTCGCAAATGGTAGTGTCATCAGCCGTAACAAATGCTACAGGAGCTGCATTGATCTTAACAGCATAAGGAGCACTTGTAACTGTACAACCATTGCCCCGGTTAATGCGAACTGAGAACATATAAGGTTCATCAGTAGCAGGACGAACAATATTTTCACGATAGAAAATAGTGTTGGGTGCTGTAAGAACACCATCGTTCAAAGTGATATCATTATTAACTAACCAAGTATGGGTAGTTGACAAGAAATCAGAAGCGTCATCTTGCTGAATATGAGCAAAGAGAGTAATTGTATCACCATAGCACAAGATAGCGTCACCAGAAACCTCAACAGTAGGCATCGGGAAAACGAACAATGTGTCAGAGAATTTCATTGGTGATTCGCAAGCTGAACTGGTTTGGCTAACAGTTGCACTGTAAACAAATACCTGCAAAGTATCACCATCCATATGAGGAGCATCATAGAAGCTGGGACCAGAAATACCGTTCATCAAGACACCATTTCTGTACCAAGTATAGATGCAAGAATCAGTAGAAACTCCTGCAGTTGCTAAAGTAGCAGAAACGCGAACCTGATAACCAGTACAAACAGAATCCTGACTCAAAGTGATGGCAGAAATAGTAGGAACATCATAAGCGTGAATATTGATGCTTCCTTCTGCAGTGCATTGTGAAGAAGTCTGATATACACGAACCTTAAATGTAGCATTATCTTCTACCGTAGTAGTATAAGTTCTGCTGGTAGCACCAGGAATGCTATTAGTGCCCTTGTACCATTGATAGGTCAAGAAATCATCATTATAATCAGCGAGATTAGCAGTCAAAGTAACCGTACCATTCTTACAAATAGTAGTATCGTCAGCGGTAACAGTCACATAGATGCTGTCGTTAACATAAACCGGATAATCAGCGCTGAAGCTTCTGCAACCGTTATCAAACTGAACGTGAGCAACAAAAATGTAAGGATCAGTACTGTCAGCAGCGTTATAAGTCAAATTGCGAGTAGTAGCACCAGGAATGATAGTGTTGTTAACCAACCATTGATAGTTGAGGTTTACTAAAGTAGTGTCATAATCAACGATATTGGCAGTTAAAACTACGGCGTTACCATCACAGATGATAGGATCTCCGACAACGAGAACATAAGGATTCGGATATACATTCACTGTAGTATCAGCAGTGGCAGTGCAGCCAGGAACATTAGAAGTGAATGTGACACCATAAATATACAAAGTAGAGTCATTGTTGATTGCAATCGGTGAATCGTGCAATTCATCCTGATTAGCACCATCAATCAAACGATTCTGTCTATACCAAGCAAAGGTACCTTCTTGAGTTGAAGTGACATTCAAAACAACTTCTCCACCAGAACATACCATATTACGATTCAAAGTAAGATCAATTTCAGGAGCAGCAATAACTTTAACTGAATCTTCACCAGTAGCGACACATTCAGAAGTGGTTTGGAAAACTTGAACTGAATAATGATTCCAACCAGTATTAGCCGGCTGAACAGTCAAAGTACGGTTAGTAGCACCGGTGATTTCGTTACCAGCATTGTCATACCATCTATAAACCAAATTCGTTGCATTGTAATCACCCAAGTTAGCAGTGAAAGTGACTTCAGCACCCTCACAGAGGGAATCAACAGAAGAGGTGACTTCAACCAGAATGGTATCATTCACATATACCGGGAATTCGGAGCTAACCACTGAACAACCATCATTGTTATTAGTAACAACAACAGTATAAATGTAAGGAGCATCTTGAGCGGGCTTGTTAGCGCGTAAAGTGTCGGTAGTTGCACCAGCGATATCCTGATTGAACAAACGCCACTGATAATCCAAAGTACCCATACCTTCAACGTAGTCGTTTACAACGGCTGCAAGAACAATAGCACTATCATTGCAGATGATAGCATCACCATTGATAGCAACGGTAGGATTCGGACGGACATAAACAGTATCATATTTGATGTTGGATTCGCAACCAGCGCTTGCCTGGTGAGCAACAACACCGTAAATATAACGAGTTTCCTGAGCGCCAACTGCTTCAGGAGCATCATACAAAACAGCTTGATTAGCACCTGCGATAAGTTCATTATTCTTATACCAAGTGTAAGTGAACGTTTCAGCAATATCCGAAGTAGCATTGGCCGTAAAAGTGAATTCATAACCAGCGCAAACAGTATCACGATCAGCAGTCATCGTAATGGTAGGAATGTTGCGAACATTAACTTTAATAGTATCTGTAGCGGAGCATTCAGAAGTAGTTTGAGCAACCTTGGCTACGATGGTATATTCGCCAGCAGCATCAAAAGCAGAAACATAAACGTCGGAAGTAGCACCGGCAACAGAATCAGTAGAGTTATTATACCAAGTATAAACAATATCATTAGCGTTTTGATTATTCAAATTAGCAGTGAAAATGATTTCGCCACCAGCGCAGATAGTAGTATCGTTTGCAGTAATGTTCACAATGGGTTTAGCCATTACATAAACAGGGATTTCTGCACTTCTGGCGGTGCAACCATTGCCGCGATTGATTTGAACGCTGTACATATAAGGTGCATCTTGAGCAACCGGAGCAGTAGTGGATTCAAATTTAATCTCATCGCCACTAACAGTGCTCGTACCAGCAGCAATCGCATTGTTGACATACCAAGTGTAGGTCATACTCAGAGCATCATCCATAAAACCTTGAGCATTGGCAGTCAAAGTTACGTTAGTACCTTCGCAAATAATTTGATCTCCAGAAACCTCGACAGTAATGTTGTTGAATACGTCAACGTTCTTAGTAGCACGGGATACACAACCAGTGCTGTCTTGCAAGAAGACAACCATATAGCTGTAACGAGTACTATCGTTGTCAACAGTAGTAGGATTATCAATCAAAGTACTTGAAGTCGTATTGAAGAGTTGGTTATTCTTGTACCAAGTATAAGTTCCATTAGCTTCGGGAGTAACCACAGCATTCAAAGTGAGCTCGCCACCATCGCACAAAGTAATGGTTACAGGTGTAGCCGGGGTAATTTGAACTGCAGGAGAGGTAGTGATGACTTCAATAGTAGTATCACCAACAGCTTCGCAGTAAGATTCACCTTGCATAATACGAACACGATATTGAGTGGTAGCGGTAGGATGAATGGTCAGTGTGCGGCCATATTCACCAGTGATTTCGGTTTCAACAGTACCATTAACCGTGTACCATCTGTAGTTAAGAGCATCAAAATTGCTGCCTACATTAGCGGTCAAAGTAACTTCAACGCCAGAGCAAACCTTAGCGGAAGTGGCATCAACAGAAACCAGAATGGAATCGTTCACGTAAACATTATAGGGTTCGCTTACAACAGAACAGCCATTGTTACCAGTAGCAACAACAGTGAAGGTGTAAGGATACTCACGAGCTGTAAGACCTTCAATATAATCGGCAGTCGTAATAGAAGTATTTACATTGTCTTTTCTCCAAACGTAAGTGTAGTTTTGACCTGCAAGAGTATCATTCAAAGTAGCAGTTAAATGTACTTCATTTTGATTACCGACAGCGCAAAGGACAGGATCACCGGTAATGCTGATAGTAGGATTCTGATAAACAGTAACAACTGCAGTATCGGCAACGCTTACGCAACCAGAAGCATTTTGAGAAGCAACTACTACATAGGTAAAACGAGTAGCTTCATTGTCATAATTGTGAGGAGTTTCAGTGAAGGAAGCAGCAGATACACCTTCAATTTCTGCACCATTTCTATACCAAGTATAGGTAAAATCTGCATTAGCAACGCCATTAGCAGCAACTGCAGTAGGAGTAACCTGAGCACCATAACAAATGGCAGCGGGATCAATGGTCAGTTCAACGGTAGGATCAGCTACGACATTGACAGTAACATCACTTGACAAAGTAGCAGTACAACCAGTTTCAGGAACGGTAACCGTTACATTATAAGTCTGGGTAGTGGTGAGTGCGCCGGTATTCAAAGTGGCGGTCGTTGCACCAGTACTCCATACGTAAGTAAAATCGTTAGGATTAACATTGGCAGCAAACTGGGGAACGAGAGTGACATCACCACCTTCGCAAATGTTGTTAGGAGTAGCGATGGTGAATACGGGAGCTGAGTCAACCATCACAGAATAAGTATCGCTCATAACAGAACAACCCGTAGCTGCATTGGTTACAACTACAGAATATTCGTAAGCATAATTGCGAGCATCCTCAGTAAGAGTGAGTGTATTGGAGTTAGTGCCAACATTTACATTATGGCGACGCCATTGATAATTATAAGTAGCACCATAAGTATCATTAAGATTTGCAGTCAAAATCACATTGTCAGTGCCTTTGCAAACTACGGGAGCACCCGTAATGGTAACCGTAGGCATCGGGCGAACCTGAATCGTATCGCTATATTTGCTTTCAGAAACGCAGCCAGAAGCATCCTGAGTATAAACAGCTGTATAATAATATGAAGCAGCGGAACCTTCAGCAGTTAAGGTTTCAGTGAAAGAAGCGCCTTGAACACCGTTCATCAATTCACCATTTCTGTACCAAGTGAAATGACCATTGGCTACATTATTATATATAGTAGTATCTGCAGTGATGGTGATTTCAGTACCACTGCAAACAGTGTCAGCATTAGGATCGAGAGTAATGGAAGCGACCTCAGGGGCTGCAACCACATCAACGTGGATGGTGCTGTGAGCTGTGCAAGAAGAAGCAGAGCTGAGCTGATCATCTGAATAGTGTTGATAGAAAATAACTTCATAATCAGTAGCAGCGTCAGGAGTATCAGTGAAGGAAGAACCAATGGCACCAGCAACTGTATCGGTTGTATTTCTTACCCATTTATAAGCAGCGTTCTGGACATCGCAATTGCGGCAGTCGCTAACAGTCAAAGTGACAGAACCATCATTGCAAATGATAGTGTCAGAAGCAGACAATGTGATAGCGGGCTGCGGGTCAACCTGGAGTTGGAAGTTAGTAGTTGAAACCACTTTGCACCCTAACATTTTAGGAGCGATTGCATATGTAGCGATTGCATAAATCTGATAAGGCTGAGACTGAGCAATCATAGAAGCAGCGTCAATAGTGACTTCGCCAGTAACTGTATGGGCAAATGATGTATTATCATCCATATACCAATCATATTCAGCACCCGTGGCCAATGTCAACGAAATAGGATCCGTTGATGCACCCACCGTGAGTGTTACTTCCGTGCCTGCACAAGCGTGGTTAGGACCTGTGATGTACAAATCGAACTTCGGCAACAACTCAATGGTCTTCGAGCTTCGCTTGGTGCCACAACCAGAAGTAGAGGTGAGCTCTACCGTGTATTCTACTTCAATGGACTCATTGGCAGTATTGTTCAACTCATCCATAAAAGTCGAATCGGTAACACCAGGCATAAGAACACCATTCTTATACCATGTATATATATAGTCGGTACGTGAAGCGGAGAGACCCGTAGCAGTAACACGAACTTGAGCATCGTTACAAGCGAGAACGCCGGCCACACCTGTTGTAGGATCGGTAATGGTCACCACAGGGGTTTCCATTTCCGGAAGCAAGGTGATGTCCACGTCAGCTTGAGCAGTGCATTCCATTGAAGGACGAGCACCGGTAACGGTAACCGTGACAGTAGTCGCAGCCGTTACATTTTCGAGTACTACATTTGCAGTAGTATCGGTGATGCCATTTGACCAATGGAAAGTCGGAGCCGTGGTAACGTAACCGGAAGTCACTGCGTTAAGTTCAACGTTAGCACCCGAGCAAACCGGATTCGGATTGGCAACAATCTCAACACCGGGCATAGGATGCACATAAACTTGTACCTCGTTACTAATGGCGCTACAACTACGAGCGGCATCTGTAAGTTGAAGAACGTAAGTGATCGGATCGTCATTAGGAGCAACGTTATCTGTAAAATAGGACGCACCCACACTAGAATATGCCATTCCATCTCTTACCCATCCATAAGTATATAAATCCGTTGCAAAATGTTCGCTAGGTACTGAAGACCATAAGGTAACATTAGCAGTTGTGTTCGTACAATAATGTACGCCTCCTGTTGAGCCAATCACGACCGTGGGGTTAGCAACGATTTTGAAGTCTGCTGTGCCAGCACAACCCAAAGCGTTTTCAACCGTATAATGATGAGTACCGACGGTCATCGGAGCATCATAGAAAACATTGGAGTTGCTTTCTCCAATGAGAACACCATCACGATACCATTTGTAAGGAGCGTGACCATCGGTAGCGGTAAGTCTAACCTGTGCACCCGGACAGCCATACTGATAATAGTCGGCAGCAGAAAAATCGCCGTCCAACTTCGCGGTCAGATCTATGCCAGTACCACCCATCACGAGAGAGAAAGCTGTCGTGGTAGTATCGTCACAATTTTCGGCACCTTCATAAACGGCAGTTGCGGTATAGCTACCAGCAGCGGTTGCAAGGTAAGTGGGTTCGGTGGTAATCGCCACGGTGGAACCATCCTTCTTCCATACCCAGTGATCAACATTGGCCGGGCTGGTGGTAGTAGCTGTCAACAGCGACTGGCTACACGCAGGAGACTCACCCGTGACGGTGACAGCGCCAGGGGTTGTCTTCTGAAAATAGAAGACGGCGGATGTATCCTTATGGCAAAGACCGTTGGGGTAGCTCGTGACATACACGCGGAACATCACCAAGCCATCCGCAAACGTTGCCACCGGTTCGTGGTAAACCGGATTTGACGTTGCGTGGGGGGCAGCGTTCCAGGTGTGGCCTCCATCGTCAGACATTTCCCAGACAAAACCATACTGAGTAGTGTCAAGGACGTTGTTGTCGGAGACCATTGCTGTCAGGATAAGTTCCGCGGCCGAACACGCATAATGTGGACCTTCAATGGCCACAGTAGCATTGTGTGTTCCCCGAGGACCTTTAACCCCATATACCGAACCGGAGCGGTTGGTATAGTTGTAAACAGATTTTTCCGAAGTGTAGGCGGATGAGTAGTTGCTGTACTTGGTTCCTACTATCGCCTTGGAACCGTTTTTGGCACCACTACTCGGCGAGAATACTGTCTCGCTTCGTGCCTGATTTCCTAAAAAGATAAACACCATCAGGAAAAAAATCGTAAATTTTTTCATTGCTTTGATTTTAATTATTACTATATATTTTTTATTTTCCTAATAAATTCTATATTTTTTATACACTGATTATTAAACAGTTATACATCGTTTTTCATAAATTTTTATGCTTGAACTCATCATTCAAACCTTTTTTTCACTTTAATATATTCAACTTGCAAAAATACAAAAAAATAACTTCGCACATTCACTTATATATATTTTTTTTGAGAGTTTTTGTTTATCAACCATTTCCGAGGTTTTGAACAGCTTATCAACACAATTTTATACGTTTGTATATCAGTAATTTACTGAATTCATTAACATTAATATTCACAGCTCTTGTTTAATAAATATTTTGTTTCGAGGGGTTAAAACGATAAAAAATTGACTCATTTTTGAATAAAAACAGACACCAACAAATGTTTTGAAACATTGACAAAAAAAAGGGCGTGTCTGAGATAGACGACGCCCTTTATATAAGGAAAGTGCACTAATTAATTAATATAGTAGGGCTACCTCTTTTTTGAGGCGTTCCATAGCCACTGAGATAGGGGACTTCTCGGCGACGGCCTCCAGAATAGAGGCAGCGAGATCGGTAGCTGTGGCCTCGTCGGGCAAGCGACCTCCTGCGAGGTTGATCACATTCACCACCATCTCCTTGGCGTTGCGGATACCCTCCCACACATCGGGAGCAATGTACACCTGCTGCGACATATTATGCTCGAACTCGCTTCTAATTGTGGACAGCAATATCGTCTGCATCTGGTATGCGGTCAGTTCGGGATTATTGACACGGAAGAGCAACTGCGGCGGATCAATGCGTTCAAGGAACATCGCCATACGCTCGTAGGCCTGCAACCGAATCGGAATCGTAATGTTCTTGGACTCGTATTTCAATTCCAAAAGCCGTTTCTTCTGATCGTTTTCCACAAAATATTTCACGATGAGGAAAGCCGTCAGGGCAATAATCAGTGCGGGCAAAACCGCTACCAAAACAATCACAAGAGGAGTCATATAATATATGTATTAGGATTAGCCGCAATAGAAATATTGGTGAACGATTTCAAGCATCAAGTCAGGATTCTTAGCGATGCGCTCGCGGATGTCAGCATCCTCAAAGGATTTCAACTGCTTGATGATATCGTCAATCATATCGGGGTTGAACACGCCGTACTTTTCAAAGATGCTTCTGTGTTCTGAAAGTTGGTCGGCGGATTCAGAGCAGGAGGCGGGAAGCTGGTCTAAGCTTTCCAATTTGGCTTTGTTTTCAGTTTTATGGATGTTGACATCAACGTAGGTTTTTTCAGCCAATTCAAGCGGTTTTTCCATTTCAAAACCGTGGCGTGCGGCTACTACGAGACCTGCAAGAAGGAGATAGATATCGGCAGAACCATCCGGGCAACGGAACTCAACCGTTTGCTTTTGCGAATGATCCGTATTGTTGGCTTTCTCTTTGGGATTAGCCATTGCCACCATATCGTTAGCGCTTGTCCAGCCAAGCGGAACGCGCACCAGAACGGAACGGTTGCGGTCGCCCCAACAGATGGAAGTAGGAGCTTCCTGATGAGGAACGAGACGGAAATAAGAGGTAGGATTGGTATTGCCGAAAGCTGTCAAAGAGGATGCGCAAGTCATATAACCTGCGATTGCGTTCTTGGCGATGGAGTTCAATTTCCCCTTGGTAACCATCTGGTTCTTGCCGCCCTTCACGATGCGGGTGTGAATATGCAGACCGCTACCCGCCTTCCCGGCAGTGATTTTGGGAGCGAACGTGACATCGAGGTTGTACTGGTAAGCCAAGTTACGGATAATCCATTTAGCAAGCACCAGCTGATCAGCAGCATCTTGTACATCAGTAACGAGGAATTCAATCTCATTCTGCTCGTAAATCTTGTCTTCCAATGTAAAGTTGCCTACTTCAGAGTGACCATACTTAATCAGACCGCCCACCTGTGCGATAGCGAGCATACATTGTGTACGGAATTCTTCAAACTTGGTAAAAGGAGTAGATTCGTGGTAACCTTTCTGGTCGGGAGTGAGGTAGAGATCATCGCGATCACCGATCACATAATATTCCAATTCGCCCATCGCCTGGAATTCCATACCCGTAACGCGATTGAAGGACTGAGCCGCCTTGCGAAGGATGTATTCCGGTGAGTTTTCCATCGGCTGACCATCCTTATTGAAGTAGGAACAGAGGAAAGAAAGCGTAGGAATGGAAGCGAAAGGATCAACGAAAGCGGTCTGAAAACGAGGAATCACATACATATCGCTGGAGCCAGCGTGAATGAAAGCGGGGAAGATATTGGAGCCATCAACACGCTCTCCGCAAGAGAGAATTTGTTCAAGATAGTCGCGGTCATTCAGAACGAAATTAAGTGTTTTCAGACGGCCATCGCCCGCAACATAACGGAAATTAATCATTTGGATTTCGTTTTCTTCCACGAAACGAATCATATCTGCCTTTGTAAAATCCTTAGGTGATTTCTTAAGATACTTAACCACCGAATTCATGTTCATTGCAAAATCTTCTTGCTTAGTCTGTGCTTTCATAAACTATTTAATTTTGAAATACTTATTAATTGTCATCATAATGTAATCACTACTTGCGGGAGCGACGGTAATCGGCTCGGAATCTTGAGAAAACAGAATAAATCCAGCTGCTCCTTCGTGAATATATGAAGAGAGGTCTTTGGTAACGACATTGTTCATCTTATAATCCTCTATGGTCACGTGGCGGAAATTGCAAGTAGCCGATTTGAAATAGAGGTTGTTTTCCTCACAGAACGGCTCAATTTCCATCAGCAAATCTTCCCAATTCTCAGGGGTTTCCAGACAATCACAGTAGGCGACAACGGCACGATAAGAGGGCGTTTCCTCGCAGGAAACGGGAACCCATTCAAAATAACCCGACTCGTTTACAAGGTACTTGTCAACTACGTGCGAAGACTCATTATTCAGGAGCGTGTCGCGAATGTCTTTTTTCAATTCATAGAATTTGTCAACCACGAAGCCATCGTCCTCACGCTTCCAAGTCCAGAGCTCTCGCTGATTGTAATCGTTGCCACCCGTTGCAAGATCCAGCCCGATAGGGAGGATGTCCTTAATGCGCTGTGTGCTGGAACCCGACGTTACTACCAGGCAAGTCCATTCACGAGAGAGTGACTGCACCAGCCACAATTCCTGACCCTCTGGCAATTGTTCCCATCCCACGAGCCCCCATTCCCGTGGGAGCTCAACATTCATAATCATTTTTGTTCCTTCATAATTGCCGAACTTTTGCAAAAAATCCTCGATGAAATCCTCCGAGAGTTCGTACAATTTCGGATTTTCTCCCAATAAAGAATCAATGACGATTCGCGGATATTCCTCCACCACCTCCTCCTTTTCCTCCGAAATTTTGGGAGCACACGCAAACAAGCAGCAAGCAAGTGCCGCCATCACCAAGAGAAACCGGGAAGTGCTCTTTATTTTCATTGTCATTCTATTGAAAAGGGGTGCAAAGATACGCAAATTTAATTAGAAAAAGTATGAATAGAACGAATTTTATCGGCGATGCTTTGCGGGTCCAGGAGTTGCTCCGCCTGCAAGGAAGGAATATCTCCCTGCTCCACAAAACAATGATGAATCGCTATTGGCGTAATTTGCTGAGGCAAATGATGTTGCGCAAAATATTCGGATACCGCTGAGAAAAGACCTCCTTGTTCTATGCCATCTTCCACCGTGATGATGGCCTGATATTTTTCTGCCACCGACAACAACATTTCCTCGTCGAAAGGAACAAGGAACCTCATATCAATGTGTGCAGGATTAATACCTTCTTTTTCAACTATTTGCAATGCTTTTTGAACATTATTGGCAATCGAACCTATAGAAAGAATCGCTATTTGCGAACCGGTTTTCAGCACTTCAGCTTTACCGATTTCTATTTCTTCAAACGGCTTTTTCCATTCGGAAAACTCTCCCCTACCCCGCGGGTAACGAATGGCGAACGGCAAATCGCGATGAAGATAAGCAGTATAAAGCAAATTGCGAAGTTCCAGCACATTACGCGGTGCGGAAATGATGATATTGGGAATCGCCCTCAAAAAGGCGAGGTCAAAAAGACCGTGATGCGTAGCGCCATCTTCGCCCACCAAACCCGCACGATCAATGCAAAAAATAACGGGCAGCTTTTGTAAAGCCACATCGTGAATTATCTGATCGTAAGCTCGTTGCAGGAACGAAGAATAGATATTACAAAATGGAATGAAACCTTGTGACGCGAGGCCAGCAGCGAAGGTTACTGCGTGTTGCTCCGCAATGCCAACGTCAAACACGCGGTTCGGGAAAACGGCGCTCATAATATTGAGCGAGCATCCCGTAGCCATTGCAGGAGTGATGCCTACCACTTTTTCATTCTGGCGAGCCAATTCCAACACTGTTTCGCCAAAAACAGTCTGGTACTTAGGAGGTTGACCTTCTTTATAAGTGTCAACCAATTCTCCAGTATCGGGATCAAACTTGCCTGGGGCGTGGTAAATAGTTTGGTTCTCCTCGGCAAGCGCCAGCCCCTTTCCCTTTACCGTGATCGCGTGCAGCAGTTTCGCCCCTTGAATGGTTTTTAAGGATTGCAGCGTCTTGACCAAGGAAATGACATTATGCCCATCCATTGGGCCAAAATAGCGAAAACCGAGGGCCTGAAACAGGTTGCTTCCCCGCAATAAATAACCCTTTAAAGCATTGCCTAAATTACTAAAAAACTGAACAATCCGATTATGAATGGGCTTTCGAGTGGTAAAGAAATTCCAGATTTTACTTTTCAAACGATTGTACGAGGAAGAAGAAGTAATCTTAAGCAAATAACGGCTCATCGCACCCACGTTCTTATCAATTGCTATTTTATTATCATTCAAGATAATAAGTAGGTTAGCATTGGTCTCCGCAGCGTGATTCAACGCCTCAAAAGCCATACCGCCCCCCATAGAACCGTCACCAATAACCGCAATATAGTTGGTTTGGTTGTCATTTGCGAGGTGCCCTGCCACCGCCATTCCCAGCACCGATGAGATGGAGGTAGAGGAATGTCCCGTACCAAAAGCATCGTATTCGCTTTCGGTCATTTTCGGGAATCCACTGATTCCGTGATATTTACGATTCGTGTGAAACAAATCTCGCCGACCGGTAAGGATTTTATGCGCATAGGCCTGATGCCCAACATCCCAAACAAGTTTATCATTCGGAGTATCAAACACATAGTGGATGGCGACAGTCAGTTCAATCGTTCCCAAACTGGCGCCGAGATGGCCAGGATTTTCAGCGGTTTCTGTAATGATAAAATCTCGCAATTCAGCACACAACGCAGGCAGTTCCGTCACCTTCAAGCGACGGAGGTCAGCTGGACTATTGATCTGCGATAGATATTTATACTTGGAGTCAATCATTACAAAATGGTATTATAAAATTCTATCAATTCTCTTGTTATCAAGGTATTATTATGATTGAGAGCCACAAAATTCCGGGCGTTTTCCCCCAGAATGGTGCACAAGTCGGGGGTATTCACACATTTGGCAATAGCTGCCGAAAACTCTTCCGGAGTGTCGGCAAGCAGAATGTTTTTGCCATTTTCTACCGCAAGCCCCTCAGCGCCAACTGATGTGGTAATGATTGTCTTGCCAAGTGCCATTCCCTCAATGATTTTGACTCGGATTCCGCTACCCGAAAGAAGCGGAACAATCATTATGTCGTGAGCTGCCATAAAGTCATTTGCGGATGGAACCTCTCCCGCAATCACCACATTTTGGTCATTTCTTTGTCGGATACTTTCCGGTATTGATCGACCCGCAATCGTAAAAGTCACCTTCGGGAACTGGCTCACAACAGAAGGCCACACATCGTCCAAAAACCAGTTAATTCCTTCAATATTGGGCAGCCAATTCATACTTCCCACGTGAAAAAATTCGGGTTCTTCGGATGGTATATAATTCTCATTTTCAGGATATTCATCCAAATCAATTCCAAATGGAACGACTTTTCCGGGTACATTTTTATAGCAATTTTCAAAAAAAGCATAGTCCGGATCAGAAATGGTAGCAAAGGCATCTATTTTTGCCGATAAAGCGCATTCATATCTTTTCAATTGCTTGGATAAATAGTCCAAAATCAATCTCTTGAAAATATTGGACTCATTCTTAGCCATCCGTTCCCATATCTTATGCTCCACATTATGGGTTCTCAGCACGATTTTCGCAGAAGAACACGCACGCACAACATCAATGTAAGGCGTCATAAATATAGACTCCAGATGAACGATATCATAATGATCCGTGCGCAGAATTTCAGTCAGTTTATTTGCAAAACTCTTTGAATAAAAACGTTTTACGTTATAGGATTCTTTCGTAAAAAGTGTTTTCACGGCTGCCCAAACAGAAAGCGAAGTATCAATGAAAACGCTTTCAAAGTCGACGATTTTCCTGTAATCGTCTGGCATTTCGTTCCATTTTACGGGATGCTTTGCCGTTTCAACCGCCAAAACCTTAACGGAATGCCCTTCCTGCAGGAGCCCTTGCGTAATATTGTTCATCGCGATGGTCCCTCCATCCGTAGGAGGATAAGGAGTTTTATGACAAAGTTGCAGTATTTTCATTTTTTCTTGAAAAATCCGGAAATTTTCTTAAACAATTGCATATATGTATCGGGCGACATAATGGCCGAATCCATTGCTGCCTTGTAAGTTAGGTAAATTCCCATCGGGAATATAATGAAGGATGATAACCACATCCCAAACCAGACGGGAAGATCGCCGCTTTTCGCCATTTTCTCCCCAATAATGGAAACTACGAAATAAAAAGCAAAAAAAGCAACGGTAATCACCAAAGGAACACCAATTCCTCCTTTTCGGATAATGGTTCCGAGGGGAGCACCGATAAAGAAAAACAGGAAGCAAGCCAATGGTAAAACCCATTTTCTATGCCACTCGATTTGGTATAAATATATTGAGGTTTGATTCATTGAGAAAACATCGCGTGCGGGGTTCATACAGCCCAAAACATCTAAGGATTTACGCTGCGCTAAATCCATTATTTCTCGTTGATTTTCAATCGGATAAGTATTAATATCAATGGGCTTGACCTCCGTCATTTCCAATTTCGTATCCTTTTCCGGTAAGATATAACTCCGATAATAAACCGCCTGATCGTAATATTTACGCGACACACTTTTACGAACTTCCTCCAACTCCATCTTCATAGTATCAATGCTAGACGTTAATTCTTTCAATGTCAATGATTTATTATTAGATTTGAAAAAAGATTCGTCAATTTTTTGCATTTCAAAAGAAGACAAATCAATACGCATATACTGCTTGTCAAATTTGGCATAAAAGAAGGGACAAGTGGCCTTATTGCTATTCTGATTACGGCTCTCATCCCAGAAATAGCCATTATATAGCGTAAAAATGAAGTGCTTTTTATCAGGAGTTATAGTCATTGTGCCACGATTGGCGTAAGTAGCTGTAATATTTCCTTGGCGCTTGGAATGATCGTAAATGAGCACATCCTCAATGTTGACATTGTCGCGATGTTTCTTGCCAATTCTTATCGTATAATCGCCCAAACCGTCATAAAAAACGCCTTCTTCAATGCTCAAAGAAGGTTTTTGCTCGCGGATTTCGTACAAAAGAGTCCTCAACTTCACATTGGCAATAGGCACTACGGCATCCGTAAACCAAAAAGAAAAACAGGAGATAAGCAAAGCAATGAAAGCTAACGGTTTCATCAGTGTCATCACTGAAATTCCCGCTGACTTCATCGCGACGATTTCGTACCTTTCACCTAAATTTCCAAAAGTCATCAGCGATGACAACAAAACGGCCAACGGCAAGGCAAGCGATACGAAAGTTGCTGATGCATAGAACAATAGTTCAAGAATCAAATACCATTCCAAACCTTTTCCGACCAAATCATCAACATATTTCCACAAAAATTGCATCAAAATGATGAGCAATGAAAGGAAAAAAGTAAGGAAAAAAGGAGACACGAAATTCTTAACCAGATAGCGATTAAGAATCTTAAAAGGGGCAGGTTTCCAAAAATAATGAGGAGGCTTCTTATCCGTACTCACGGCTATTCAATTTAGAAATCCCCGAGAGAGGTAACAGGGAGTTGTGCCAGCGCTTGGGCGGCCTGCTCTTCGTTGGGGGGCGTTCCGTGCCATTTATGTGTGCCCATCATAAAATCAACACCCATACCCATCTCCGATTTCATAACAATAACCACTGGTTTTCCTTTACCCAGTCTGGATTTTGCAACAGCAAGTGTATCAACAACTTCCTGCATATTATTACCATCCATTTCCAAGACATCCCACATAAAGGATTCCAATTTCATCTTAAGAGAGCCAAGGCACATTACGTCGTCGGTAGAGCCATCAATCTGCTTTTTATTATGGTCAATAATCACAATCAAATTGTCCACTTTTTTGGCGCCTGCGAACATAAAAGCTTCCCAAACCTGTCCTTCTTCCAGTTCGCCATCGCCCGTGAGTGTGTAAACGACGTGGCTGTCGTGGTTGCTTTTTTTAGCGATAGCCGCACCAATTGAAACAGAAATACCTTGTCCCAAGGAACCGGAAGCGATGCGGATTCCGGGAAGATTTTCAGCAGGAGTGGGATGCCCTTGCAAACGGGTTCCCATCAAACGGAAAGTGGATAACTCCTTCACATCAAAATAGCCGCGGCGAGCCATAATGCTGTACAGCATTGGAGAAATGTGCCCATTTGACAAGAAGAACATATCCTCCCCCATTCCTTCACGGGTAAAATGGTCAGGATTAATATCCATTGCATTGAAATACAAGGCAGTAACCACATCCGTACATCCTAATGAGCCGCCAGGGTGGCCAGATTTAGCATTGGTGACCATTCTGATAATGTCTCTACGCACCTGCGTAGCAATTTCTTGCAATTGAGCAACCGTTTTCATTGTATAAATATTGATTAAAACTCTTTTTTTAATTCCGTAAGCGATCCCAACTCATCTTCCAATTGGAGGAGAAAATAAGCCCCGACAGCGGCTAACAATTCGATTTGTGGAAGATAGGTAAAATCCTTAGAGATTTCGACATCGCCGCGTACCTGACCAGAAATGATGGGCGAATACTTTACAATCAGCTTGTTCTTTTCATTCATCCACGCCCATTGATTTTTCCACAAATTCAAAGTCACGAAACGACAGAGCGTACCATCCAACGGGAAAAAGGATTTACCCTGCAAATCCAATGGGAAAGTAAACAAATCCGTTTCCGATTTTTCCTTTCTAACAGAGAGGTAAGGAAGGAAAAATCCACGTCGCTTAAGCGTGAAAGAGCCCTGCAACGTTTCAATTCGAGACAAAGAGCCCTCACCCCGAATCAAATCAATAGTAGCAAAAGTGTCCGTTTCCGATGACAAAGTATAGAACTTCTTAGCTACATCGGGCTTGACCAAATGTAGAATCTGCAACGGACTATCATTAAGTGATTTAAACATAACTACAAAACTACAGACTGAGAAATACGGGCAGCAATATCTTCGAACTGCACGGGAGTGAGCTGGCACTTAGGATTGGCGAAATTCAAGTCGCCCACCCGATTAATAGGCACCAAATGGATGTGGGTATGTGGGACTTCCAGGCCAATAACCGCAATGCCAATACGAGCGCACTCAACATTCTGTTCAATGGCTCGGGCCACCTTTTTAGCAAAAATCATCATATCGGCCAGCATCTGATCTTCCAAGTTGAAAATGTAATCATTTTGCAACTTTGGAACGACAAGCGTATGACCTTGTGCGAGAGGATTAATGTCTAAAAAGGCAAAAAACTGCTCATTTTCAGCAATTTTATAGCAAGGAATTTCACCTTTGATAATTTTGGTAAAAATAGTATCCATTATTCTCTTTCAATTTTAAGAATTTCAAGACGAAGTATTCCTGCAGGGACTTGAATTTCAGCGATATCTCCCTGTTTTTTGCCAAGAAGTCCTTTTGCAACGGGGGAAGAAACAGATATCTTCCCTGTTTTGAAATCAGCTTCGGTTTCGGGAACAAGCGTGTATTTGGTTTCCTTGTTACGCTTCAAATCCTTAACAGTAACGATGGAATAAAGAAGCACTTTTGAAGTGTCAATCATTGACTCATCGAGGATGCGAGCATTAGCAATAAGATTTTGCATTTGAGCAATCTTCATTTCAAGTAGCCCCTGCGCCTCTTTTGCGGCATCATACTCGGCGTTCTCCGACAAATCGCCCTTATCCCTTGCCTCAGCAATTGCGGCAGTAATTCGCGGTCTTTCGACAGTTATCAGTTGGTTTAGTTCTTCCTTCAGTTTTGCCAAACCTTCTACAGAATAATATTTGATATCACTCATAATTTTTATGTTTCCTATAAACAAATACTAAAGAGGCTCAATGAGCCTCTTTAGTTGATTTAATACGATGAAATTACAATATTACAGAGCTAACTTCAAGCCAACGCAGTGATTACCACCCCATTTGTTAGTGAAACGATAGGAGTAATCAAGATAGAGTCTTGAGCGGTTAACACCTTTATCTTTCTTTTGAAGCGGAATACCTACGGTAGCACCTACAGCAGGACCCGTGTACCAGGTAGAGCATTTATCAACATTGTACATACCAGTTTCAAAATTATAACCAGCACGAACCATAAAAACTTTACCTAATGCATATTCAACACCCAGGGTGAAAATATCGCGAGAGAATGAGTTCGCGGTAAAAGAACCAGCCAAGGTGATACGGTGAGCAGCATCATCGCGGGTAAGAAGTTCATCCTTCTTATCCTCGCGTGACCATCCCTCATATTCCTTGCCCCAAATGAGGAAGTCATAAGAAAGACCCAGTACCAACATAGTAGGAAGCTCATAATCGGCTGCACGGCTTTGGAGGGTTTGTTCCCAATCCAAGTCACCTGCCACAGCTCTTACACCAAGGCCATCGCCTTTATAGTGCATAGGCATACCGATGTTTTTCAAAGTCAAACCGATTTTGAAATTTTTGAAAGCACCCGTTAAATACTGGACACCAGCATCAATTGCGAAACCAGTAGCTTTTGCATCGGCAGCACCCGTTTCCGTAACTACTTTTAAAGAAATGCCGCCGTGAATATACTCATTAAAACTCTTTGCATAGTGCAATGCAATGTAAGAGAGTTTCGGTGAGAAAGTACCTTGATTACCTTCAGGTTGCGCCTCGGATGTGATTTGAATATCGCCAAATCCCATCGTGAAGAAAGACACACCGAGTACACCAAAATCGCGTACCGCACCAGTGGTTTTATTCTTCGATTTAATAGACTGTGCCAAAGCGAAAGAGCTAATACCGATACCCGCGCCAGAACCGACGAGATAACGAGTATGAGAGAAAGCCAATTCGGTCTTATTAACGAAGGCCAGACCACCCACATTGGAATACATAGCTTCCAGACCACGGATTTCAGCAACACCAGCCGTTCCCCAGCCAGTAGAACGAGCCCAAGGATCGATCAAGAGGTGCTGAGCACCAGCTTGACCCGAACGGTCTCTATTGCCGGCATAAGTATTTACCGACAAAGCGGTAAATACGCCGATCAACATGCAAATTAATAAGGTTTTGTGTATTTTATTCATAATTCTATCTTTTTGCAAATTAATAAATCCGTTTAGAATGCATTTAAGTCAGTAGGTCTCATAGCAGCGAAGAACTTGAGAGTACGCTCACCAATACCTGCGCAGTCAACGTGGATAATGTAGATACCACTTGCAATCGGGATATTTGCTGAGTTCTTCAAATCCCAATCAACATATGTGCTGCCATCACCCTTTGAAAGTTTTCTTACCAGAATGCCGCTAACTGTGTAGATAGAAATCGTAACCTGGCTTGCGCCATCTTCGAAACTGGGCAAGTTTACAATCTTAGCATAAGTTTCAAGAGCAGTTCCTTCGTAAGTAGAATAGCCATAATACGGGTTCGGAACAATGTTGATGTTATCCAAAATGCTTTGATGAACATCTGCCTGCGAGGTCTGAACCGCTATGTTCTTCGTAGTGAAGGTGTACATCGGGAAGTTATCATTGGCAGGAGCATCCGGACCAACGCCAACACCAGAAGAGTAACGCATATAAGGACGTGATACGCGGATCTTAATAGTAGCATCGTTTGATAACCAGTTATCTTCTTGCATAATGGTGGGCATCGGAATGCTCGTCCACATTACGTTATTGAAGAGCTGCATTTTACCATTTTTACGTGCCTTGGCATTGTAGTCGGAAATGCCTACAAAAGAGTTGAACTTGTTCATCAACCAAGCACCTTCATCATAAGCACCACAATCGTATTGAGCATTGAAATTACGCACCTGCGCAGCATATCTATAAAATACGGAGTTGGTATTACCAGTGCTACCTACAATGTACACAAAGTGCTTACCACCCCAGCAAGGATTGGTATAATAATCACCATATTCCTCAGGATACGAAGTGAACAAAGAATTGTATGTGGCCTCATCCAAAACATTGCCATCTTTATCCATAGCGTAAGCGTTAGTCGGGTTGAAAATCATATCGTTACCATTGTTGGCGGTATCGGCAGAGTTTTCAGCGAACATAATGTTCAAACGCTCACCCGTCTCAACATTGATAGCATAACCTGG
The DNA here is from genome assembly GCA_045627805.1 of Bacteroidales bacterium. GTDB lineage: Bacteria > Bacteroidota > Bacteroidia > Bacteroidales > WCHB1-69 > UBA1756. Next base: position 54,848 of record JAZQOJ010000201.1, on the reverse strand, counting down.
AAACCAACCCATACCTTCGCCCGTGCCATCCGGATTACCATTTTTATCAACAGAAGCGTGTTTACGCGGTTCGTGACAAAGTGCGTGACCTTCTGACTTGGTATAATCATCGCAAGATTCAAGAACAATACAACGTGTCCATTTATCCTTATCAGGAGTCAATACAATATCAACTGAATAGAGATTCGTCATAGTTTGGTTAAAACCAGGTGACCAATCAATATTGCTTGGATTGCTAATCGGTTGGAAAGCATTGTAGAAAGGAGTAACGGGATGATAGTAATTCTCTGCTATACCAGCACTATCCGAACGAACATCGGGGGTAATATACTTAGCTTGAGGACCACCATAATACGGACTGCTCAAAACATAGGGAGCCCAAGTTCCGTTGATTACATCTTCAAACTGAGCCAACGGGTCTTTCCAAGCACGCGAAGACCAACTGGCATTTAAGGTGTTCTTAGGCATCAAGAAGAAGAAGTCTTCTGTCTTCCACTTCGAATACTCATCTTCAACACCATCTTGAGTGCCATTCGCTTGATCCCAAGGACCTGCTTCTTGCTGACCTGAACGAATCCAGTTTCCGGGATAATCACCATCCAAATCCATTACGCCAGAGAGCCACGGCTTCGACTCATCAGCATAAGTGATTTCAGAACCTAAGAAGTCAACCTGAGAATATTTAGAAATGTTCGGATAGGTATTACCACCGTGAGTAGCAACATATTCAGCCAAATTATCTTGATGAATAGCAAAAGGATAGTTAAGAATGGAGAGGGAAATACCGTGTTCCATAATCAACTGCTCATTAGTAGTAGCAATATCAACTTGAGAATAGATCGTCTCTTCAACATTGCCATCCTCATCCAGAACTTCGAGCATCCAATTGGTAGAATCAGAAACATCATCACCAGAGGGAAGGAATTTCACCACATAATCCTTAGGTTGAATCTTTAACGGGTTCACAACCTTGACATTGATAGGACCGAAGTTATTCTTATATGTAACTTGATCGATACTACCATTCTTTAAGATTTGGTCGCGACATTCATCGGTCATATCCAAGAAGAAACCACCATTACCTTGACCTTCCACGCGGGTAATCATCGGCTGAGTACCATATTGACAATTTGCTACAGTACCAGTATTTTCCGGAGTGGGATCGTGAGGAATACCTACATAAGGACGACCGGCATTATTTTGATCACCAATGTTACGACGACCCGCCAAGTAAGTGGTCTTTTGTCCGAGCAAACCATTCTCAGCGCCCTCTTCAATTGAGAAAGGAGCGTAATTGTTATAACCATAAGCCAAAACTAAGAAGTAATATTTCTTATGATTAATCAATTGAGTAGATGTGGTTGCAAATTTGTCTTCAGTAACAGTAAACGAATGACGAATACCCTGATTTTCACCAGTCACCATTACATGAGGCGCAGAGGTACCAATAGCATCATCATACTTCCAATTCACTAACTGACCAGCTTCGTTTTGAATATCACATTGAGCAATCAAACGGACCTTGTCAAGGTCACCAATATCGGTAACGCTAACATCCGCATTGGCACACTGATAAATCTGATAACCTTCAAAACGATAATTTCTATCATATTCGATTTCTTCAAAAGAAGAAACTTCGTTGGGAACAATAATCAAAGTGGAATCCACACCATCAACTGTTGCCCAAATAGAATCATAAGTAACAGTAATTACCTCATCAATACGAGAAGCCGGAATTGAAGGATCTTGTTCTTCATAACCTTCAGCATAGTTGTTGCTGCCTTCAGCATTGGTAAGATAAATAATCAACTGATTGTTCAATTCTTCAATCGTAACATCCGGTGCATCAGGGCCGTCCAAAACCTTGAAGCAGTTTTCAAAGAGTGACTGACATTTATCATCAGCAACCTTCAAAGCGTCAACAGAGGCCTGAGCTCCACCGCTGGTAGCACGTGCCCACGGAATACCGACAGTAATATAGTTAACAGCACCTGCACGAAGAGTGAAGGGACCAGCAGACTGCATAAAACGACGGTCTGCAGGAGCATTACCAACAGCTGCTTCAGTCCAACCATCTGCGCCATACTGAGCGATGGTGGGATCCACACCCATCGTACCCCAGTTACAGGGGTCAGACAAGCCCGGGAACATAAAGTCACAATCAGGACCGGTAGCACCATTTTGCGGGTGTGCGTTAGCACCATATTTCATTTTAAGGTTATCTTTCCAAACACCACGAAGCATAGCGTAATATTCAACAGCGATGTCAGGGTCACCTACTACAGAATTATCGTTGTTATGGTAAACGAAACGACGCATACCGAAACGCTCATTATCAACAATACCATCACCAAAGTTCACACCGTTAATAGCTTCAGCACGAATTAAAACGGTAGAGTCGGTAATCACAGCGTGACCATCTTCTCCTTCCGGATCCGGATCCCAGGAGAATGTTCCCATAGTACCATCCAGCGTAACAATGTCGCAGATGTTTTCATAGTTGCCACGCATAGAAGGTCCGAATTCATTAGGGCCATCAAATGAAGGGTTGTCATAGCCATCAGGATCCAAGTAAGGTCCCTGGAAAAAGTCAACACCAACCGCAGGAGGTTGAGCACCGTAATGCTGAGCCAAGCCCTGACCATCAATGTTTCTACCATTATAGCAATAGCCCAAACCACGAGCAACATCACAACCTACATAGTCATCATCCTGATAACCCAAATCGGGGTCAACCCACTGTGAGAAGTAAGTATTGGTCAAATCGAAAGTAGAACGGTTAATGATTTCGTATGAGTAGAAAGTCATATTGTTCAACTCATCATTGGTAGAGAAACCGAATGCCTGAGCGCGGATTTCAAGACCGATAGGATCACCTTGAGATTCGGTGTGGGCACCACCCTTATCATTGAAAATCCAATAAAGAGTAGCATCGCCTTTCAAAACGTGGTCAGCATAAACCATACCGGTAGAAATGTTGTTCAATTCTTCCGGCGGTTTCGGCAAGTTACCGGCAGCTGCGAGCGCACGGTTAGCATCAGTCCAAGGACAGAGGTCGTTTTCAATGTCATAGTACGGGTAGTCACCATTTTCAGGATTATATTCACCATCTTCATCATAATCGAAGAAGGGAGCGAGATAATAAGACTGACCAGCAGAAAGATCAACGGGATGAGCGGGCCAATCACGAATGCTGTTCGGCATTACATAGTCAGAGTTCATCCAATTATTGATATGGTTTTCAACTTCGGCGCGGGTGATTTTGTAATGCTTGTCATAAGCAGCACAAGTGGCCTGCGTTACAGAAGCGCCATTCAAAGTCAGAGGACCCGTCCAGAAATCATCACCTTTTTGACGGAAACGGACTGCAGCCAACTTCAACTGTTCATTTACGTCCTTACCACCAATCCACAGAGCGGCGGCGAACATTGAGGTTTTGCCTGAACCATAAGGAACTTCGTACTGAGCGATTTCTTCAAACCACATAGTACCGTTGGTTTCCAAATAAGCACGGACGTTGTTTACCGTTAATTCATTTGAGTTAGTAGCAGGCAGACAGGTTGATGCTGCACGCGGTGTTGCCGTGCGAGGTACAGCCGTAGCTCCTCTGTATTTCTCAGCGGAGACCGTACCGGCAGTAAGCAACAAAGCTGCTAATAATAAAATCTTGCTTATATTTTTCATAATATTAATATTTTTTTGCTACGGTTAATTAAAAGGAGAATTGAACGCCCAAACGAACTCTGGTAGGCATAGTGTAGTTATAAGGATCTTGCATTCTCATTCTATAATAATTGCAGTAGGAAGAAACATCAACCTGTGAATTGATTTGCTGTTGATATTCAGCAGCAGTCAAATAACCATCATCATTAGCGTTTCCGGTATAGTCATACACATAGATAACGTTTTTGAAGTTGAAGATGTTCATCACTTCAAGGTAAACATTGAGGGCACCTCTCTTAAGGGTGTTGCCCTTATCATCTTTCTTCAAAGGAAGAATGAAGGTTTTGTCCAAGCGAACGTCGCACTGGTAAATCCAAGGCATATTAGAACCATTGATCGTACCAGAGAGCTGGCTCTTAGTACCGCTTACATAGATGGAGTTCGGTTTGCTTGAACGGCTGTACGGCATACCAGAACCTGCTGAGAAGTTGATGTTGATACCCATATTTTCAAGCCATTTAATTTCTTTGGAAGTACCATCTTTCTTCATTTTCTTGGTTCTCGGTCCATCATATTCGGTACCGTAACCGAAGCGATAATCAAGGTTAGCACTCAGTTTGTGACGCTGGTCGAAGCTCAAGTTGGTAAGAGTTCTCAAGTTCGGCTGACCAGAAGCGATGATAGCAAGGCCAGAAGTTTCGGATGAACCAGTACCCTTAGCAAACTGGAGGGTATAGCTTGCACGCAGAGTGACATTCTTGGTACGCTGAAGGTCATAACTCAAAGTGAAACCCTGAACGGTACCAAAGTCGATATTGTCATAAGAATAATAAGTAGTAGGATATGCACCCGTGTAACGGTAGCACTGAATTTGATCACGCTTTTCAGAATAATAAGCAGCCAAACTGATAGCGGAGTTTTCACCGATGGCCTGACGGAAACCGATTTCATAGTCAATACTCTTCTGCGGTTTCAGATTCGGGTTGTTAATGACGGAACCAGCGCTTGAGCCGTACTTGTCAATCCACAAATAGCTGATCGGGTCAAGACGGAGGTTGGTAGGACGGGAAGTGATAATGTTGTAGTGAGCATAGAACAAAGATTTGTTAGACACGTTGAATGAGAAAGAGAGACGAGGCATAATCGACCATTGCGGTTCGTATTTTGAGAAAGCAGCGCCTTCAACCTTTGAAGCTGCGGTTCTGTCAACTTCGTTTTTCAGGATAGGACCACCCGTTGCACCGAGAACGGTAGTCGGGTCGGTAACGATAGCACCATTCGCATCATACCAGGTATGGCCTTTACGGAACGCAACGATGCTTGAGTTATCCGGATCAAGAGTTTGATCAAGTTGGTTTACATAAACTACCCAATCATCTTCCGCATTGCTGGGGATGAAGCGAGCATCATAGCTGCCGCGTACCTCGCCAACGGTATAAGCGTCACGGAACAAGTAGGGGTCATTCAACACGTACTGGTTAGCATCGAAGCGGTCAACACGGAGACCGATGTTGAACAGAAGGGTGTTGATGGAGAACTTATCTTGAATGTACATAGCCATATAGATAGGTTCGTAAGCACCGATATTGTACAATTTGTCACCATTTTTGTCGGTAGCGGTGAAGAAGTCGTTGATGTCGGTTTTCTTGTTATACTTCTTTGCACCGGTATAATCATAGCCATAATAGCTGATGTAGGTAGAACCACCGTTGAACAATTCTTCCGGTGAGAACATACCGAGTTCAAACTGATCGGGAGACATATTATCAATATCAATCCAATCAGTTCCATTGGGATCAAGACCGAGAGAGGTACGGAGATTTCTATCGAAAGTGGTTTGGTCTTCCGCATTAAAGTAGAAATCATACATTACGGTATCTTGGCCAACGAAGTAAGGATTGTCGAGATCCAACTCACTGATATGAGAGTTCGTTTTGTCACGCATAAGTGTCCAAAGAGAATAAGGAGAAACGCTGAAAGCGCGTTGAGTTTGTTTTTCAAATACGTAACCCAACTTGATATCGTGGTTCTTTACAGAGAGAGACAAACTTGCGGTAGCACCGATTTGAGAAAGCTGAGATTTAGAGTAGCCGTTGGAAGGAGTACCAGGAGAAGAGAACAAACCATAAATTGAGTTAGGACCTTCACCATTGAGAAGTGCGCCGAAAGTCTGATAGAGAGACATATTGTAAGGAATCGTTCCAAAGTTTTCATAAATTACTTCAGGAGTGTAAGTATCGGTGAAATTGGTAACCCAATAAATAAGGTCGGGATTAGAAATCAAAGATTCATCATTGCTGCCAAAAGGAGTAGCGCTAAAATCAACGATGGAGTCATATACGTTGGTGAGGATGTTCATATCATAGTAAGTAATACCATCAATGGTGATAGTATCTCTTCTAAAATATTTCGCTTTCGTAGTTTTGTAGTAACCGATATGACCGTAATCAAAGAGGTTTTCTTTGTGATTGATGTCGCGGGTCCAGGCATTCACTTGCGTATAGTTAATATTAATATTATACATAATATTATCAAATACGGAGTTGCTGTCAGGAGTGATACGGTGATTGAACTTTGCATTCACACGCCAGGTAGTGTTTTGGCTTTGTGAGTTATTGTCGGCATTGAAAAGTGCGGAAGCGATGCCCCAGTTCTTAGCGCGGGTGAATTCGTACATACCGCCGATAGAAAGGTCAATATTCTTTTTGGAGCCGAGGAGGAAGTCGAGTTTGCCCTGAATAAGGTAGTTGAAGGATTGAGCGTTGTCTCTCACGCGCTGTTTTTTGAAGTTTTCAGCGTTCATATATTCGCCGTTCGCATAGTTGGCACTGATTTCGGTGGTGCTGTAGCGGAGCGGGTTGTGAATCAAATAATTGATTGCCTCGTCGGTGGCGCGCCAGGTACCGCCCTGAGCCGGGTAGCCATCCTTATCGTAAGAGATATCACCAGTAAGGAGGAAGCCGATACGAGCGGGATCCGTTTTGGGGTTCTTACCTTTCAATAGTGGACCAGTCAGGGAGACGGAAGCGAGGAAATTGTTATAACCCTCGAGAGAGCCCATCAACTCAACGCCGCCGTGGAGTTCTTTGGAGATACCACGGGTGGTAATAACGGTGAAGGAGGTACCATCGCCATATTCAGCGGGGATACCACCTTGAATCAACTCAGCTTGTTCAATGGAAGCCATAGAGATACCGCTTGAACCGCGAACGACCATACCATCGATGATGGTTTTCTGTCCGTCGGAACGGGCACCACGCACAGAGGTCATTGCACCATCGATAGAGGTTACACCTTCAGTGCTGGCGAGTGCTCCGGTAACGGAACGGCCAGGAGTCTTACGGACGGCGTCGGCATCAAGTACCTTGGTAGATGTCGTGTTATCGGCGTTAAACACAGGGGCCTTCCACACGATTTTGGTACCTTCAAGGGCGGTGGAGTTACAGTCGATCTTCACGTCTTCAAAAATGGTTTGGCCATTGTTGATACGGACACCCGACTTTGTTTGCTTTCTACCGCAGGACTGTATCATCGATGCGTCGGCCTCAATGTCATAAGTACCGGCAGCGACACCGTGCATCTGGTATTCACCTTTGTCATTGGTCATCGCGTAGTTAACGACGTTACCTTCCTTTTTCAAATAAACATGAGCATACTCCATTGCACCACCCGTCTGGTCAGTCACGACACCCTTAATGGTACCGGATTGAGCGAACGCGAGAGCACTGAAGAAAATGATCATTCCAAGCGTCAAGAGTAACTTTTTAATCATAATCAATTAATTTATATTAAACATTATTATTCGCCTAATTTTAAGTGTGCTAATTTACAAAAAAAACGGAGTCAATGCACCCCGATTTTGCATTTTTTTTTCATTTTCACAGTAAGACACGCAACTGCCTAATTATAAGGTTTTTTCAAAATTTCTGAAAATATAATTCCATTGATAATATTATCAGTATTGAACTGTATATCAATATTTTTTACTTCTTCATTTTCAACTATTTGAACATTTTTTTCAACAGTCGATTTTGATAACTCTGGCTCTGTTGAAAATGGTGTTGATAACTCTGGCTCAATCGTTTCATAAGTAAAAAACTCCTCATTTTTGGGAGAAAACTCCGAAAAATCCTGCATTTCCTCACTCAACTCATCTTCTTTTTGCTCAACATTTTCTAACACTTTTTCGTGCTGCACTTCAATGGGCGGAGCCGCCATTTTTACCTTCCGCGCGATGCGTCGTAGCAGGAGGAAAAACACAATACAAAAGATAATTGCTGTGACCATAATCTTCCAAACGATTTTTAGTGCGCAAAGTTACGATTAATTTTTCAAAAGAGCATTTTTCGGAATAAAAATTGTGCGTATCTTTGCATCCTAAAAATGCGATAAAGATGGCGAAACAAACTGAAACCCCGTTGATGAAACAATATAATCAATTCAAATCGCAATATCCGGATGCGATTTTATTGTTCCGAGTAGGAGACTTCTACGAAACTTTTGGCAGTGACGCAATTAAGACATCACAGATTTTGGGGATCGTGCTGACGAAGCGCTCCAACGGAGCCGCCGCCGATATGGACTTGGCGGGATTTCCGCACCACGCCATCGACACCTACCTTCCGAAGTTAGTGCGCGCAGGTTACCGAGTAGCGATTTGCGATCAATTGGAAGATCCAAAACTGACGAAAACGCTTGTAAAAAGAGGCATCACGGAGCTCGTCACGCCAGGCATCGCCACCAGCGACCGCATTTTGGAACAGAAAGAGAACAACTTTTTGGGAGCGATTCATTACGACGAGAAGATGAGCGGCATCGCATTCGTAGATGCCTCAACCGGAGAATTTTACTTGGCTGAAGGCGATAACGAATACATTGACAAGTTGTTACAAAATTTCAAACCTGCGGAAATGGTGGTACAACGCAACAAAATGAACGATTTCCGCGAACATTTCGGAGAGAAAATCCTCCTCACCCCGTTCGATGACTGGGTATTCACTACCGACTACACCGTAGGACTGCTCACCCAGCATTTCCAAACCAATTCGCTCAAAGGTTTCGGCATTGACAACCTGACCAATGGCATCATCGCAGCGGGCGCTGCACTTCATTATCTCAGCGAAACTCAAAATCACAAAATACAGCACATCAATAAATTAAATCGAATTGAAGAAGAGCATTACGTCTGGCTGGACCGTTTTACCATCCGCAATTTGGAACTAATTGGCAGCGCGAACGAAAATGCTGTGACCCTGCTGCAAATTTTGGACGAAACCCTAACTCCAATGGGCGGCCGCTTGCTCAAAAAGTGGATTCTGATGCCATTGAAAGAGCGAATGCTGATTGAAGAACGGTTGGCTGTTGTGCAATATCTCATTGACAATGAAGAATTTAAGAATAATATTGAAGACAGTATCCGCAACATCGGTGATTTGGAGCGCATCGGCTCGAAAATCGCGACGGGCAAAGTGACTCCACGCGAACTGCTGCAACTCGCTCGCGCCCTGCACGCAGTAGAGCGACTGCAGAAACTTTGTGCCCAACAATCAACGGCTGTGTTTCAAAAAACGGCGGAACAACTGAACCCCTGTCTTTCCATCTGCCAACGGATTGAGAGAGAAATTCGGGAAGACGCTCCGGTGGCAGTCAACAAGGGGCGCGTGTTCAAAGCTGGCGTTGATGAGGAGCTCGACGAATTGAACGCCCTTTCCACCAACAGCAAGAACATTCTGGCCGACATCCAACGGCGGGAGTCGGAACGCACGGGAATACCATCGCTCAAGATTGGTTTCAACAACGTTTTCGGATATTATCTGGAAGTAACAAACGCGCACAAAAACAAAGTGCCCGCGGAATGGATTCGAAAGCAAACCCTCACCAATGGAGAACGCTATATCACCGAGGAACTGAAAGAATTGGAAAGTAAGATTCTGGGGGCGGAAGACAAGATATTGAGCATCGAAGAGCGACTTTTCAACGAACTGGTATTGTCGCTAATGGAGTATATCGCTGTGATTCAGTCGGATGCAAGATTAGTTGCGCGCATTGACGTTTTGTCGTGCTTTGCCAGTGTAGCCCTTGCCCACCAATATGTCAAACCCATCATTGACGACAGCACCGTGATTGACATCAAGGGCGGGCGTCATCCCGTGATTGAGACGCAATTGCCTCCGGGAGAGTCGTACATCGCCAACGATGTGTACCTTGACAATGAACAACAACAAATCATCATTATCACCGGACCGAATATGTCGGGCAAGTCAGCGCTGCTGCGGCAAACCGCACTCATCGTACTGATGGCGCAAATGGGCTGCTTCGTTCCGGCCTCCAGCGCACGCATCGGCATCATTGACAAGATTTTCACCCGCGTGGGCGCCTCCGACAACATTTCAACAGGCGAATCCACTTTTATGGTGGAAATGAACGAAACGGCAAGCATCTTGAACAATATTTCCGACAGGAGTTTGGTTTTGCTTGATGAAATCGGCAGGGGGACAAGCACTTACGATGGCGTTTCCACTGGCTGGTCAATCGCAGAATATCTTCACGAGCACACCAAACACCGCGCAAAAGTACTGTTTGCCACACACTACCACGAATTGAACGATATGGCATCACAATTTCCGCGCATCAAAAACTACCACGTTACCGTTAAGGAAATCAACAATAAGATATTGTTTTTAAGGAAGTTAGAAGAAGGCGGAAGCGAACACAGCTTTGGCATCCACGTTGCTCGAATGGCAGGAATGCCTGCAAGCGTGCTGAAACGAGCCGACGAAGTGCTGAAACAATTGGAGAAAAGCCACAGCAACGACAAGGTTGAAAAACACATTGAGAAAAAAGCAGAACCTGGTTGCCAACTGAGTTTCATAGCATTAGACGACCCGCTGCTATTAGATATCAAGGATCAGATTGTGGACCTTGACATCAACTCGCTCACTCCCGTGGAAGCGCTGATGAAATTGAACGATATCAAGAGTATGCTCACGCGAAAGAAGAAGAAATAGACTCAGGACTTGAGACTTAGGACTTCTGAAAGAGGAAGAAAAGAAGCTACGCTACTTAACAACGAGAACAAATGGATTTTCCATCTTACTTGAAAAGTCGTAAATCGCCATTATAGCAAGAAAAAACGGCCTTTGAAAGTTGACGATGTGATGGGATTAATGAGAGATGGAGAAGACGTCGTGGGCGTTTTCGCGCAGCACTTCTTGAGCCGCTTGATTTTGCATAATGGCGCCGCCCCATTCGTTGAAATCGTAAACATTCGGTGACCTCATCCAGTTCTCCACATTCATCACCAATGTGCGGAATGATTTGGCGTTTCCGCTGATTTTCAATTGATTAAGAGACAATTTCACCTCAAAACTATTATCCACGAATTGAACGGCCTCGCTGCCTTCGTAAACTTGACCTATACCCGTGTGTAAATTGAACGGGCGGATAGAATCATTAGTGGCAAGCCATTTCCCGTTAATTTGCATATAATGATAACCGCCTCCCAGCACGTCGGGCCAAGCCATATTGGCTTCGGGCGCATTGACAAACCATCCCGTCACATTTTTTTCTTTAGGCAAGCCAAAAACAAAAACGATGCTATCATAAACGCCCGCCGCCAACTCGTTGTCAATTTTCCAAGTAGCTGACGGCAGAATGTCAGAATCAAAATAATGAATGCCATCATCTTTCATAATAGAGATGCGGTTCCCCTCATCGTCAATCAGGCGAACTTCGGAAATGAAAAAGCGGACTTCGTCAACCTGATAACGATTGCCCGCTTCATTCATATACAGCAACTCGTGATAGTTCACGGGATGGTTATCTTCCTGAACAGCAAAGTTTAAGATCAAAGTTCCCACCTCTTCAGATGGCTCTTTATGGCAAGCAGTACACAGTATCACTGTGCAAAAAAATAGCAGAACGATACGATTCATTACCACTCATCTTCTTTTACCACTTCGGGTTGCATACCATCAACCAGAGAAGAGATGAGCGCCTGAATTTGCTCGTCCACCTCTTGCAAATTAAGGAAACACTCCGGATCCCACTTTTTGTCTTCGGGATTCATCCATTTCTCGATGGGGCAGGCGGCCGCGGCCTTTTCATTGAAATCGGTAATGGTGTAGCGATAGCGACCTTCGCGGCATTGAAGTTTGAAATTATAGTAAACCACGTTTTTGGTCAACTTTGAACCATCTTTCTGATGAGAATAGATACGCACAGAGGAGCGAAAATCAATAGTGCCCTTCTCGCGGTCGGCTGACTTGATGACCTCAGCAGTATTTTTGTAAAAGGCTTTGGCCCATTTCATAGCACGATCGTACAATTCGGTGGCGCTGCCTTTTTCTTGAATAACTTCCTGATAGGTAATTAATTGAGTTTCATCATCAATCGGCATATCGGGAGCGACAGGTGTGGTGGTTTTCTTCTGAGAAAAACCTAAAACCGCTACAGAGAGCAGCAAAATGAACAGAGAAAATCTTTTCATAATAAATTAATTTTAATGGTTAACGGAAACAGGTGCTTTGAAATGGGAGGTTGACAAAAGTTTAATTAGTGAAAACGCGAATATTTTTGGAATCGACAATCAAAAGGATTTTTCTCATCGCGGGAAACAAATTCATCCTCCACGAGCGTCCATTCTTGCATAGAAAGCGGAGGGAAAAAGACATCGGCAGTGAAATCGGAGAGAATACGAGTGAGATAAATAGTATCAGCGAATGGTATAAATTGCTGATAAACAGACGCTCCGCCCATCACAAACAACGTTTGATCGTGAGAAACGGACGAAAGGATTTCAGGAATGGAGCGGAAAACTTCGACGGATGGCATTGTGGCTTCCCAATGCTTCGACAATATGATGTTGCGCCGATTGGGAAGCGGTTTTTTCGGAAGAGAATCCCAGGTTTTACGTCCCATCACCACGGGATGGCCCCAAGTGAGTTCTTTGAAATGCTGCAAATCGCGGGGCAAATGGCAAAGAAGCTGGTTTTGGTATCCCAATTCCAGTCTCTGACCCACAGCTGCTATCAATGCGATATGCTCCATTTTGAAAATTTGTGCAAAAATAGGGAAATTTTGTGAGAACGTGAAAAAAATGGCGTAATTTTGCAGCGAAATAAAACGAGAGTTTATGAAAAAAATCATCGGCATCGGGAATGCGCTGGTTGACGTGATTGTCAACATCCCCGACGAGAAACTTCTTCACACCTATTCTTTGCCCAAAGGCGGAATGGAAATGATTGACATTGAGAAGAAAAGGAATTTGCACAAAGCCATCGGCAATATGCGACAAACGCTGGCTTCAGGGGGCTCAACTTCCAACACCATTCACGGAATCGCTCGGCTGGGCGGTTATGCCGGCTATATCGGAAAGGTGGGCACGGACGCGATGGGAGAGTTTTTTGAAAAAGACATCCAAAAAAGCGGCATTCACGCCCATCTCATCCACACCAAGGACTTAGACACTGGCATCGCCACCACGCTGATGACCTCCGATGCCGAGCGAACTTTCGCCACCTACCTCGGCGCCGCTTCCGAAATGAATACACAAGAAATTGATAACGAGATACTTAAACAATACGACTGCGTTCAGGTGGAAGGTTATCTGATTTTCAACAAAGACTTAACCTTGAAGATCTGCCAAATGGCGAAAGCCAACAATATGCTGATTTCAATGGATATGGCCTCTTACAACTTGGTCAACGACAACCGCGAATTCATTGAAAAACTGCTGCAAGACTACGTTGACATCATTTTTGCCAATGAAGAAGAAGCGAAAGCTTTTACTGGAAAAGATGGCGAGGAAGCGCTGGACATCCTGTCAAAATATTGCCCGGTAGCAGTGGTCAAGATGGGCGGCCAAGGTTCTTTAGCGAACATTCACGGCGAAAAAGTACACATCGGCACCAACGGGCGCAAGCCGATTGACACCAACGGAGCAGGCGACGCATACGCGGCGGGATTCCTCTTCGGCTACCTCAACGGACTCTCCCCACAGAAAACGGTGAAACTGGCGGCGCGGCTGGGCGACGAAATGGTGGCTACCGTTGGAGCGAAACTTACTGACAATCAATGGGAAACCATTCTTAACGAAAAAGACCTGTTTTGAAAATTGACGTTCCTTTCAAAATCAACCTCGGACTCTACGTCACGAGAAAACGCGATGACGGCTATCACGATCTGGAAACCATTTTTTATCCTGTTGACAATGTGAAAGATAGCATTGAAATGGAGAAGAATGGCGACCAAATGTGCTTTTCGATGGAAGGTGCCGATTTTGAAGTGAATCCGGAAAAAAACTTGTGTGTAAAAGCATTTAGGATTTTACAAAAAGAATTTGATTTACAATGCGTTAAGATTCATCTCAGCAAACGAATTCCTTCGGGAGCAGGGCTGGGTGGCGGTTCATCAGATGCCGCTGGCATACTGAAACTCACCAACGAACTGTTCGCATTAGGTCTTTCCAACGAAGAACTGAAAAAACGAGCGGAACAACTCGGTAGCGACGTGCCCTTCTTCATTGACTGCACGACCACTTACGCCACGGGTCGCGGCGAAATAATGGAAAATTTTCCTCTCAGCTTAGCGGAAAAGCAAATCAGCGTGTTCAAACCCGACTTTTCCATCTCCACCGCAGAGGCGTACGCCCAAATCAGACCGCAAGCGGGACGAAAAGACTTGCGCGAGATCATTCAGAAAGACGCCATTTTTTGGCATAATAATTTAGTGAACGATTTTGAAACGGCACTTTCCCCAAAATATCCACAATTGGCTAAAATCAAGGAAAAATTCTACGAAATGGGGGCTGACTTCGCATCACTATCAGGCAGCGGTTCCGCAATATTCGCAATCGCCAACGAAAAAATCAAACTCTCCCCTATTTTTGCGGGAAAAGATTTATGAGCTGAAAATTGAAATCAAAACCCCGCCGCTAATAGATGAATTGACCTGAGAAGCGAGAGCGACGAGACCTATTGAGATTTCTCCATTAAAAACAAACTATGACGGAAGGCAATATTGAGAGTGTGAGCATTTTAGGAAGCGGCAATGTCGCCTCGTGGTTTGTTTTTGTCTTAAAAAAAGCAAAAATACCCATTCGTCAGATTTACAGCCGCAATTTGGAACACTGCCAAAAATTAGCAGAAACTTGCGGAGCAAAAGCCATCAACAATCTTACGGAAATAGAAGCAGGAAGCGACTTGTATCTGTTTTCGGTTTGCGACGACAGCTACGAAAAAATAGTCAGCGAAATTCCTTTCCAAATGCCATTGGCTTGCCTGACAGCGGGATCCGTCTCTCAAAAAGTCTTAAAACCGCACGCCGACCGTTTCGGAGTGCTCTATCCTTGTCAAAGCATCAGCAAAAATGCGGATTTCGCGAATTTGACAGTGCCTTTATGCGTGGAAGGCAACTCGGAAGATACAGCGAAACAACTCTTTCAACTGGCGGAAAAACTTTCAGACAAGGTTTACTTTGTGAATGAGGCGCAACGCGCCGTACTTCACTTGGCCGCCGTTTTCGCCAACAACTTCACGAATATGATGTACGGCATCAGTTTCAATCTAATGCAGAAAGGAAACATTCCCAAAGAACTGCTTATACCGCTGATGCAGAACACATTAGACAAAATTCAGACGATGACTCCGCAGGAAGCGCAAACTGGTCCGGCCCGACGAGGCGACTGTGAAGTGCTGCGAAAACACGAAGAAATGCTCTCGGATGATATGACGAAAGAAGTGTACCGCGCGTGTTCGGAGTGGCTGCTCTCGTCTTCAAAAAAAAGAAAGGAAAACAATTGAAATAATTATGGAAAATTACAGACAAAAATTAAAAGATATCACGACTTTCATTTTCGATTTCGACGGGGTGCTGTCGGACGGACGAATCTGGGTTCTGACCAACGGTGACCAGATTCGTGCGACAGGTGCAAAAGACGGCTACGCCTTGCAATACGCATTGCGCAAAGGATTCCGCGTAGCCATCATTTCGGGCGGATACTCGGAAACGATGAAACTCCGCTACCAGAATTTTCCCGGAATGGACATCTTCTTGAAAGTGAGCAACAAAGTGGAACTGCTCACGGAATATATGGCGCAGCACGACCTGAAACAGGAACAACTGCTGATTATGGGAGACGACATTCCCGATATGAAAATGATGCAAATGGGCGGGATAAAATGCTGTCCGGCAGATGCTTGCGAAGAGGTGAAATCCATTGCCGACTACATTTCGTATCAAAATGGCGGATGCGGAGCGGTTCGCGACGTGATTGAGCAGACCCTCAAAGCGCAGGAACGCTGGCTGGAAGACGACGCCTGTATCTGGTAAAATATAATTTATATACTGATTATTAAACAATTACGATATGATTATCATTGGAATAACGGGAACATTGGGTGCAGGAAAAGGCGCAGTGGTGGATTATTTGAAAGAAAAGCACGGATTCGCACACTATTCGGTACGCGAATTTTTGAAACGAGAAGTGGCGAAACGCGGAATGCCGCAAAACCGCGATTCCTACACAATGGTGGCGAACGAGTTGCGCGCACAACACTCTCCCTCCTACATTGCCGACCAGCTTTACGAAGAGGCACAAGTCAAAGGCGTGAACGCCATCATCGAAAGCATCCGCACGCCTGGCGAAATTGACGCCTTGGAACAAAAAGGCCATTTCCAACTTTGGGCCGTGAATGCCGACCCTAAAATCCGTTACGAGCGGGCCGTTCTTCGCAATTCGGAAACAGATCACGTTGATTACGAGACATTTATAGCCAACGAACAACGTGAAATGACCTCCACCGACCCCAATAAACAAAACCTCTCCGAGTGCATTCGCCGCGCCAAAGTGGTGCTCTTGAACAATGGAACCTGGGAGGAACTGTACGAACAAGTGGAGGCGATTTTTCGGACAAAGGGATGGAATCGGTTAAACGGTTAATGTCGGGGGAACGGTTAATTTGAAGACAAAGGGGTAAAAAGGTGAAACGAGAACAATTTTTAAGACAATGGAAGTGATAGAAATGCCTATTGCGGGGGTAAAGTTGATAAAACCGCAAATTTTTGGAGATGCAAGAGGTTGGTTTTACGAAACTTACAACGAAAAACGATACCAAGAGGCCGGCATTGACGTGCGATTTGTGCAAGACAACCAATCGTTTTCACAAAAAAACGTAGTGCGCGGACTGCATTTTCAAAAACCGCCCTTCACGCAAGCCAAGTTAGTGAGCGTAATACACGGTGCCGTACTCGACGTGGCCGTGGACCTGCGCAAAGGCAGTCCTACCTACGGCCAATATGCATCAGCCGTGCTGACTGGCGAAAATCATTACCAATTATTTGTGCCTGAAGGTTTTGCGCACGGGTTTTCGGTATTGGAAGACAACACGGTGTTTGCCTACAAATGTTCCAACTTGTATAATAAGGCCTCGGAAGGGAGCATCCGTTTCGACGACCCCGACATTCACATTGAATGGGGCGTGGACAATCCGATTCTTTCAGAGAAAGATACGCAGGGACCGTGGCTAAAGGATTTTGTGACACCGTTTTAACGGCTTACCCAATCTGAAATTTTTTCCACGATATACCGCTGGGTTTCTTCGTTGAGTTCGGTGTGCATTGGGAGCGAAAGCACCGAGTCGGCAAGCCGTTCCGCAACCGGGAAATCGCCGCGCTGGTAGTTCAAGTAAGCGAAAGCCGGCTGCAAATGCAGCGGTATCGGATAGTAAATCATTGAAGGAACGCCAGCGTCTTTCAACTGCTGCTGCAATTGATTTCGGTTCAAATCATTGATTTTCAATGTATATTGATGATAAACGTGCGTAGAATTGGCGGCGCACACAGGAGTTTGCACTTTCGGAGAGTTGACTTTTGCCAAAAGAGCATCATAACGCTGGGCGGCTTGGCGGCGTGCCAGCATATATTCAGGAAGATGCTTCAACTTGACATCGAGCACGGCGGCCTGCACAGAATCGAGACGCGAATTGATGCCGACACACTCGTGATGGTACTTCAGCGTGGCGCCGTGGTGCGCAATCTGTCGAGCGCTGGCGGCCAACGACTCGTTTTGTGTGAAAAGCGCGCCCCCATCGCCGAAGCAGCCAAGATTTTTGGACGGAAAAAACGACGTGCAGCCAAAATCGCCCATCGTGCCCGCCTGTGCGACACGCCCATCGCTGAATGTATATTCGGCACCGATGGCCTGGCAAGCATCTTCCACCACGAACAAGTTGTGTGCTTTCGCCAATCGCAGAATCGGCTCCATATCGGCGCACTGGCCAAAAAGGTGAACCGGAACGATAGCCCGCGTGCGCGGCGTGATGGCGTTTTCCAATTTTGACACATCTATATTAAAAGTGTCGGGCACCACATCCACAAAAACCGGTTTGAGTTGCAGTAGGGACAGCACCTCGGCCGTGGCCACAAAAGTGAACGGCGTTGTGAGGACCTCATCGCCAGGGCGAAGGCGCAGCGCCATCAGCGCAATCTGAAGCGCATCGGTTCCGCTACCACAAGTTACCACGTGACAGCTGCCTACAAAATACGCCAAATTTTGCTGAAATTGTGCAACGACGGCACCCTCTATGAATGCAGATGAGTGAAAAACTTCCGAAACGGCACTTTCAATTTCCGGCAGAATGCGTTGGTGGGGCGTGAGCAAATCCACCATTTGAATTTGGGATGGCTTCATTATGAATTAAATTGGAGGGCAAAATTACTCAATTTTTCTTAAAAAAATAAAAAAAGTGAAGTGTTGGCAAATTGTTGGAAAAAAATTAGTATCTTTGCGCCCTGAAATTTTATTATTCACTTAAAATTCAAAATTATGAAAAAATTATTTACGCTTTTGGCAGTGATGGCAATCGTTGTTGCTTCATTTGCCCAGATGCAACCGAGAAAAATGTACCCGGTAAGCAATCCTATTTCCACCAGCAACGAACGTAGCAGCTGGAAAGGCGACCTCAACGTTGACCACTTCACCGAATGGGAAGAAGATGAAACCTATTTCATCCGTTTGAACCAGTTCGCCAACCTTCAGCCCGGCTACACTTTGGACAAAGTTAAATTTTTCTGGCAGGACCAGGGTACGGTAACCGACGACAACAACAACCCCATTGAAGTTAACTTCAGCCCCGAATTTGACGTTGTTATCTGGACTGGCGGTAACGCTAACTGGATCGTTCAGGAAAGCAGCGTTGCCAACTTGGGAAGCGCTGTTTACTTCACCAACGACGCCACCAATTTTGGTACCCAGGTTTACACTCAGCACTATACCGCTTCTGAAACCGGTTTGCAGGAAGTTGTTCTGACCACTCCTTACACCGTAACGGGTACGGAAGGCGAAATCTGGGTCGGTATTCACTGCTGCGGTTACACCTGTGGTGGTCTCGGTGACGAACACTGCGATGTCAACACTCCTTGGGGTAACTTCTTGGATTACTACTACAGCACCAATGAAAACCATCCCGGCTGGAACCTCTATGTTCCGTTGTATTACACTGACGCTACCAAAACCGAAGTTAAGGCCGCTTATACCGCAATCACTGTTTGGGTAAACGATGGTGGTGCCGCTGAAGTTATCAATGACTGGGAAGTTAAGGTTTACAATCCGGCTGATGCTGCACAATATCCTACTGCTTTAACTGCTGAAGATTATGTTGAAGTTGATGAATTCTTGGATTCAATTTATTTCTACTGTGGTATTTACAATGGTGGTATTGATGAAGCTACCAGCGACGCCCTTGCTGACATCTACTTGGTTGACAACAATGGCGAACACGTTGCATATTGGCAACAAGAAGCACTCGGCGTAACCCCTGAAGATCCGCTCGCAGCTAACTACGGTTGGAAAATCGGACCTATGGCAGTGATTGGTACTGATATGTTTGAAGAATATAACCTCTCATATCCTTTGCAGGTTTGTGTATCTGTTACTCCCGTTGACGCTACTCTCGATCCTGATATGTCAAATAACACCGCTTGCGCTACCTACGATTTTGAACACGTTGGCATCGCTAACAACGAAGAAAGCAGCTTGAGCATTTTCCCGAATCCTGCTTGCAACGTGATCAACGTTGACAATGCTGCTGGCGCACAGATTTCTATCTATAACATTGCTGGTCAAGAAGTTATGGCTATCGAAGCTGCTAACGCAAACGAAACCATCAACGTTGCTTCCTTGAGCGAAGGCGTTTATGTAATTCGCGTTGTGAACGGCAATGAAGTTGCTACTGGCAAAGTTAGCATCGTTCGCTAATTCGGTATTCCGAACCTATAAAAAATGCTCTCTGAAAAGAGGGCATTTTTTTTTATTACAGAATTTATCCACCTTCATCTTGTGACAGCAGCAATGCTTAGCAAGATGTTCGCATAATGGTAAATGTACGAAATTGAAACGGTTGTGCGGGTCAATGGTGAAATGGATAGTGGCAAGAAATTCTACGTTCCAACAATTAAAAACAAAAAATTTCGTTTAAACAAATTCAATTTCTACTAATGAAAAGAACCTTTATTGCCATCAAAATAGATTTAGCGGAAGAATATGCGGAACTGTTGCGTGAATTGCAGCGCCACACCTCATTCGATGACATCGTGTGGGTAAAGGATGCGCTACATCATCTCACCCTCCGCTTCATCGGAAAAACTCCGGAAGATAAGATTTCCAAAATCTCACAATTAGTGAACGTCATCGCAGCAGAAACTCCTAATTTTACTTTGAAAATCAATAAATTAGGCGTTTTTGGAAGCCGATATTGCCCGAAGGTAATCTGGTTGGGATTTGAACAAAACGATACTTTGAACACTCTCTTCCAGCAAATTGAAAAAAAATTGGTGGAAGAATTGGGATTCGAACCTGCCGAAGGCAATTGGGTGCCGCACCTCACACTGGGGCGAATCAAAAAAATTGACGACAAAAAACGTTTCTGGCAACTCATTGAACGAATGCAACCCACTTATCAACAAGAAATTGAAGTGAACGAAATTACTTTTTTCAGAAGCCAATTGGAAAAAGAAGGCCCGATTTACACGGAAATTTCGGGCAATCGGTTGAATGGTTGAGCGGGGTACGAAAACGAAGGGGAAACGGATGAAATAAAAAAATGAAGACGAGGACGACTTTGATAGTTTTGGCGGTAGTGCTGATGGCGGCGGCGATGGGGGCGGCAGCTATCGGGGTCGTGTCTATTCCATTAGAAGCGATAGTCAAAATAGTGGGCGCGAAACTCACTGGCGGGATAGTACCTGAAGAGTGGAAACTTTTTGAAACCACTCTTTTCACCTTGCGTTTTCCGCGCATTACGCTCAGCATTTTGGCTGGTGCGGCCCTTGCGATTTGCGGCGCTGTGTTCCAGTCAATTTTCCGCAATCCGATTTGCGATCCGTACATTTTAGGAATCTCTTCCGGCGCTTCGTTGGGCGCCGCCATCGCCATTATCACGGGTTTCAACTGTGTGTGGTTCGGCACCACGCTGTGTGCGCTTCCCACTGCCTTGCTCACCCTCGTTTTTGTTTTGGCAATAGCCCGACTGGGAAACCGCAAATCAGTGGAAACCATTTTGTTAGCAGGCGTCGCCATCAATTTTTTAATCTCCGCCATCATCACTTTACTGATGGTTTTGAACCAGGAATCAATGGAAGAAATCCTGTTTTGGACAATGGGAAGTTTCGGCTCCGGCACTTGGAGTGAAGTCGGAATACTGCTTGCAATGGTGATTTTTGTGGGAATTTTTCTTTTTTCGCAGGCAAAAAAACTCAATATCCTACAGTTGGGCACCGACATTGCGCAAACTTCGGGGGTGAATGCTACGCGCACTACCCAAGCCATTCTGATCAGCAGTTCGCTTTTGGTTGCCGTGGCGGTAGCATTCTGTGGGGTAATTGGTTTTGTAGGATTAATCGTACCTCACATTGTTAGAATGCTGTGGGGCAACGATATGCGCAAAGTGATTCCGTTTTCCGTCCTTTTGGGTGCGATTTTTTGTCTGGTTGCCGACACACTTGCTCGCACCATTGCCTCCCCTGCCGAGTTGCCCGTAGGCAGCATTACCGCCATAGCAGGAGCCCCGTATTTTATTTATCTTCTAATCGCAAATCGCTGTAAATCAAATAGTTAGTTATTAACACACACCTGTTGAAAAGTTCATTAAAAGATGTTGATAAACCCCGATTTATCAACAAAAAACGGCGGAGAATTTTTTGAAAAAAGTTATCAAAAGTTATGAGCAAAAAAAGGGAAATTATACACGATGCTTTTCAACCGAAAAATCGAAATGAACAGGTTAAAACTTTTCAACATTATGAAAAAAGGTCAAATAATTGGAAAAGGGATTCCATTTTTGAATCAAACAATTAAGCCAGAAAACGATGTTGAAAAGAGTGTTAGTAACCGTTGAAAACAAAAAAAGCAAATTTATTTGAAAAAAGTTCCTGACATTATCAACAAGCATATATCATACAATAAAGATCAAAAAAGAAAATAAAAAAGAATATATAATGATAATAGGATTGTTGAAAAGTCATATTTTTGCAGAATGAAACAACGATTCGTTTTCTGGGTGGTGATGCTGATGTTGCAGAGTGGGGCTGCGCAAAAAGTTTTGCAGGGCAGGGTGTATGATGCTGCGACAAGTTATCCCATCAGAGGGGCGAATGTTTACAATATGCGGACCAATCAGCACATTTTCACGGATGCGGACGGAATATTCCGGATTCAGGTGCGAGTGGGTGATTCGTTGGTGGTGACCTCGTCGCGTCACCGGCAGGTGTTGGAGGTGGTGAACAATATGACGGCCGACAGGGGCAGAAAGGACTTTTTTTTGAGCGCAAAGTCGTTTATGCTTCCAGGAGTCAAGGTGATTGGTTTGAACCCGACATACGAAGGATTTAAGCGCGACATCGCCCGTTCTCAGTTGCCCGACTCATACAAAAACCTTGAGGACGTGCATTTGACCAAAGAGGACAGACAGAACGCTACCTATTCGGAAGAAGCGCCCAATGTGTTGAAAAATACTGCGCTGGGCAGTCCCATCACCTTTTTGTACAATATTTTCAACAAGCGTATGAAAACGCGTCGTCTGTATTACGAGATGGAGGGATACGGCGATGAAGTACAGCAGGTTCCCTTGAAATACAATAAGGAATTGGTGGCGCAGATCACGGGGTTGGAAGAACCTTATTTGATGGAATTTATGGTGTTTTGCCGTTTCAGTTATTACGATTTGGTGCGCTGGTCGCGAGAGGAAATCGCGGCGGCCATCCGTTATAAATTTGACGAATACCAGTATTATAAAGCGGTGGAGGAGGACGACGAATGAAGGAATTCTTTTTGAAAAATTTTTCATTACTGCATTTGGGCAGTATGTTGATATTCACAATATTGGCCATCTTATATTGGAAATTGTCGGGACAATATTCCGAATATTTTTACAAAAACAACCTTGTTTTGGTTATCATTTGGGGTCTGTTAGTGGGATGGATTACTGGAGATTTTTTGAATAATGCGCGGAAATCCCAGTGAGGTGGGTGAATGGACGGGATGCTCGGTTAAACGGTTAAAATCGGTTAAGCGGTTAAACGGTTAAACGGTTAAAATCGGTTAAGCGGTTAAACGGTTAAAATCGGTTAAGCGGTTAAACGGTTAAAATCGGTTAAAATCGGTTAAGCGGTTAATTTGGACGAAAGGACAATGGTGTGATGCCGCCTTTGGAGAGATATAGGAAATGCGCAGGAAATTTCAAGGAAATTATCAGAAAAATTTTTTTTCTTATTGTAATGGAGACTTGCGACTTTTGACTAACGACTTTTCAAGTCGGAATTGGAAATACTATGGCAAATCCATTCGTCGTTAAGAAGCTACGCTTCTTTTCTTCCTCTGTCTCAAGTCACAAGTCTTTTAATCGTTGACTATCAGCTTAGTAGCCAACGATTTTGAATTCGGTACGGCGGTTGAGTGCGCGGCCTTCGTCGGTTTCGTTAGTGGCGATGGGCTGAGTTGCACCATAACCTTTGTATGACATTCTACTTGCGCTTATTCCTTTGGAAATCAAATAGTCGTACACTGCTTTGGCGCGCTCCAGCGATAGCTTCTGATTGTAAGTGTCGCTACCGTGATTGTCGGTGTGTCCTCCCAACTCGATTTTCATTCTTTGATTTTCTTGCAAATAAGCGGCTAATTTATCGAGTTCAACATTGGACTCGTTTTTCAAAATACTTTTGTCAAAATCAAAGAAAACGTTCCTTAAAACGAATGTTTCGCCTATTTCGGGTCTCCGTAATGCGATGTTTTTTTCGTAGGGGTTCAGTTCGGTATAATTTTTCTCGATTTGGAAATTTTCGGAATAGAAAGGATAGTAGGGATTGGAGACGTTCATCAGGATGTTGCTTCCGGTGAGAATACAGGCGAGGAAAGTTCCGGTTTGTGGGTCGGAGGCGGTGGAAGTGATGACTTCGTTGGTGTTCAAATCAATCAGTTCGATGGTAGCTTTGAGAGGTTCTCGTGTTTTTTCGTCATAAATGGTTCCCTTAATGTAGGTTACGGGCGTAGGGCGCAGCGATTCATCGAGTTCAAAGGTGTAGAGGTCTTGTCCTCCGAAGCCGCCATCCTTGTCGGAGGAGTAGTAAGCAGTGGTGCCGGCGGCGTTGATGAGCAGGTTGATTTCGTCGGCGGGCGTGTTGATGGGGTGTCCGAGATTGGTAGGTTTGGTCCATCCGTTGTGGGTGAGTGTGGAGAAATATATGTCCATTCCGCCGAAGCCAGGATGCCCGTTGGAGGCGAAGTAGAGGGTTTTGCCGTCGGCGTGGATAAATGCGGCGGCTTCATCATACTCGGTATTGATGACTTTTCCAAGATTTTCGGGAACGGAAAATACGCCTTCCTCCATCATTTCGGTTTTCCAGATATCCATTCCGCCTTCTCCCCCACTCCGGTTGGAAATGAAGTAGATGGTTTTTCCGTCAGGGCCGATGGAGGGCTGACTTTCCCAGCTTTTTGAGTTCACGGGAGCCCCGAAATTGCGCGGTCGGGACCAGCGGCTGCCGATTCTTTTCGACCAAAAGAGGTCGCAACTTCCCAATCCGGCATCGGTGTTGCAAAGTGTGTAAAAAAGATATTTCCCGTCGGGTGAAATGCACTGTGCTCCTTCGTTGTAGCCCGTGTTGATAGGATATTCGAGGGCTTTGCGCGGGGTCCACTTGCCGTTTTCTTTTGTGCTTGTGTAGAAATCTTCCTCCATCAGGCAGAACGCGCAGACGGTGTTTTTGTCGCGCGGACGCATCACGGTGTAAATGATTTCCGTTTCATCGGCGATGACGGCGGGCAAGTATTCATCGTATTCGGAGTTGATGTTGGCGCCCATATTCACGGGATTGTATTTCACAGGATGTTTCAGTGCTTCGATGGAAAATTCGCAATCTTGGATGCCTTTCATCGTTTCCTTGATGAGCGGACAATCGGG
This sequence comes from Bacteroidales bacterium, assembly GCA_045627805.1. Lineage (GTDB taxonomy): Bacteria > Bacteroidota > Bacteroidia > Bacteroidales > WCHB1-69 > UBA1756. The sequence goes on along the minus strand of JAZQOJ010000201.1, from coordinate 29,733 downwards.
TAATGTCTTGTCTAAGTAGATGTTATAATGGGTTAGAGCGCTCTCGTACTCCCCTATTTTCATTTCTTCTGAAGCCGTGATGAAGAAAAGGAGCGGCTTCGGGTCGATGGCCAGTTGGATGGCTTTGTTATAGGATTTCACAGCTTCGGCCGACTTGAGGGTGAAATTAAACATATCTCCCTGAATCACATAGATATCGGCGAATGTGGAGTCGATTTTTTTGGCTTTGACGAGATAACTTTCTGCCTTTTTAAAATTTTTGGCATTGAGTTCGTGCTTTGCTTTTTTGCACAAATCAATCACTTTCGGATTCACATCTTTCTGAGCGAAAGCGAAAGAAAAGCAGAAAGAGAAAAAAACAAAAACCGACAAGATTTTGCCGATTTTTGCATATAGCTGGGAAAAATGTTCCATAATAAAGCGCATTAAGAGGTTTTATTGTGGCAGTTTTTTGGCTTGCTGCCAGAGATTTTCCATTTCGTCAAGGGTAAGATCAGCGATGGAAGTTCCGTTTTGGCGGGCAGTTTCTTCTATGAATTTGAATCTTTTGATGAATTTCTTGTTGGTTTTTTCCAGTGCGTCTTCCGGGTGAATGTGGTTGTGGCGGGCAAAGTTGACGAGTGCGAAAAGCAGGTCTCCGAATTCATCTTCTTTTTTGTGGGAGTTGTTGTCAAGTTCTGTCTTGAACTCTTCCATTTCCTCGCGCACCTTATCCCAAACCTGTTCGGAATCGTTCCAGTCGAAGCCGACGCCGTGTGCTTTATCCTGAATTCTGTAAGCTTTCACGATGGCTGGCAATGAATTGGGAACGCCGCCGAGCACCGATTTATTGCCTTCCTTGAGTTTGATTTTCTCCCAGTTCACTTTCACGTCTTCTTCATTATCAACGTGCGTGGTGCTGAAAATGTGAGGATGTCGGCGAATGAGTTTCTCGCAGATTCCGTTGAGAACATCGGTGATGTTGAAAAGGTTTTGTTCCTCTGCGATTTTGGAATAGAAGACGAGATGTAGCATTAGGTCGCCGAGTTCTCCGCGCATTTCCGTAGGTTTGTTTTCAATGATTGCGTCGGTGAGTTCGTAGGTTTCTTCAATGGTGAGGCAGCGCAACGATTCAAAAGTTTGTTTGCTGTCCCACGGGCATTTTTCGCGCAGCTCATCCATAATGTCGAGCAGTCGTTGAAAAGCTTGAAGTCGAGGATCTTCCATAAGGGTATATAAAAAAAAAAAGAGCCACTTTGCGGACTCGAACCGCAGACCTACGCATTACGAATGCGTTGCTCTACCGACTGAGCTAAAGTGGCTAAAAGGTTGCCGGAGCAACCTGATTATAATAAGTTAAAGAACCTTATTTCTTGCAAGTGCAGTTGCCTTCTTTGTGCTGGCAGTTGCCGCAGTTTTCTTTAGCGCAGTTGTCGCCGCACTTACCTTCTTCTTTGCAGCAGTTGCCTTCGTGATGTTTGAGGCATTTGAAAGTGTCGAATTCGTCGATGAGGGCTTTCTTAGCAGCAGCGTCAGCGGTAGCGAATTCCTTGTTCCATTTTTCAATGAAGGCGGGGAGTTCAGCTTTTGCTTTGGGGCATTCGATTTCGTCGATATTCACTTCAGCCAATTTCTTGGTAATGCATTCGGCACGTTTTTCAATGAGAGCGCCTTGTTCTTCAACGGTTTTGTTGTCGAAGTCAGCCCATTCTTGCATCATCGGGCAGCAAGGTTCTGCAGGTTGTTCAGCTACTACTTCAGTGGCAGTAGTGTCAGCTACGGGTTCTTCGGTTTCAGCGGGTTTGTTGTTGCAAGCTGTGAAAACGAAGCAGCAAGCAGCGATTAAGAGCATTAATTTTTTCATTTTTTTCAAATTGATTTATAAAATTTTTTCTTGAAATTTGCGGCTGCAAAATTACACTTTTTTTGAATAGAATGAATAAATGAAAAAAAATTTTTGTAAAGAGTTGTAGAATTAAAAAAAGTTGTATTTTTGCAACCGACTTTTTGGTCTGGTAGGAAAGTGGCTATCCACCGGTCTGCAAAACCGTCTACAGCGGTTCGAATCCGCTCCAGACCTCACGCAACCTATTGTAATTCATTGCAATAGGTTTTTTTTTGACAATGGCCATCATAGTTTTAATCGGGTTTTCTGGTTCTGGAAAGAGCACGTATGGCAAGAAGCTTGCGCGGCGACTTGGGTATGAATTCTGCGATTTGGATTTGAGTTTTGAGGGTCGGTATCACATTAGAATTTCGGAATTTTTTTCAAAATATGGGGAAACGGCCTTCCGGGTATGCGAGCGTTCGGTGCTGGAGGAGGCATTGGAAGGGGAGAACCGAGTGATTTCGACGGGAGGTGGTGCACCCTGTTTTTTTGATTCTATGGATTTGATTTTGCGAAAATCGCTTTCGGTTTACATTCAGTTGTCGGTGAAATCGCTTCACAGTCGGTTGGTGGCTTCGAAGAAACCGCGGCCGTTGTTGGCGGGGCGTACCAGTGTGGAGTTGATGGATTATATAGAGAAGACGTTGGCGGCGCGTTCGGCCTTTTACGAGCGTGCTGAACTGATTGTGAAAGGAGAGGGGCTGACGGCGGAGGCGCTGCAGTCTGTGGTGGAGGGGAAAATGCGTGAGAGGGAAAATAGGGGAGTAGCCCCGCCGGGAATCGAACCCGAATCTAAAGTTTAGGAAACTTTCGTTCTATCCATTGAACTACAAGGCCAAATCGGGTTGCAAAGATACGAACTTTTTGAAATTTTACTTATTTTTGCCATAAAAAATTTAAAGAAATTTGATATGATACTGTTTCATAGCGAGACTGCATTCCAGTTGAAGGAAAAGTTGAAGTACAAGCAATGGGTGAAGTCCATTGCGGAGGCGGAAGGTTTCAGGGTAGGGGACTTGAACTACATTTTTTGCGATGACGACTATTTGTTGGAATTGAATTTGAAGTATTTGTCGCACGACACGCTCACCGACATTATCACGTTTGATTATGTGGAGGATGGTGTTTTGCACGGTGACATTTACATTAGTGTGGAGCGGGTGCGAGAGAATGCGGGGATTTTCAAAGTTGAATTTGCGCAGGAGTTGTTGAGGGTGTTGGCGCACGGTGTTTTGCACTTGTGTGGTTATAAAGATAAGAGCGACGAGGAAGCGAAAGTGATGCGGGAAAAAGAGGCCTGGGCAATGAATATTTTCACAGAGCTTTTCACGCATAAATAAAAGATTTTCAATTATTTATAAAATATTTTCACGTGAAAACGGATTTAGAATACGATGTTGTAGTGATTGGTGCGGGACACGCTGGCTGCGAAGCTGCTGTGGCTTCTGCCAAAATGGGCGCACACACGTTGCTGATATCAATGAATCTCTATCTTGTGGCTCAGATGTCGTGTAATCCTGCCATAGGCGGTATCGCGAAAGGACAAATCGTGCGAGAAATTGATGCCTTGGGAGGAATGACAGGCGTGGTGACCGATGCCACTATGATTCAGTTCCGTATGCTTAACCGCTCTAAAGGTCCCGCAATGTGGAGCCCTCGTGCACAATGCGATAAACAACAGTTCTCCCTTTTTTGGAAACATATTTTGGAAGAACAGTCGGGTCTGGATTTGCGTCAGGATATTGTCGAAAATCTGTTGGTGGAGAAGGGAGCGGCTATCGGTGTGCGCACCGTTTCGGGTAAGACTGTCGCAGCCAAGAAGGTGATTATTACCGCCGGCACTTTCCTGAATGGGAGAATCCATATTGGTGAGGTGAATTTTTCTGGCGGCCGACTGGGTGAAATGGCTGTTCCTCGGTTGTCTGACCAACTGAAAGAAGCAGGTATCCATACGCAAAAACTGAAAACAGGTACGCCCGTCCGTATTGATGGTCGCACGATAGATTATGCTAAAATGGAAGAACAACCCGGCGATGAATGTCCTGGTTCTTTCTCTTATTCTACAAAATCGGCTCTTGAAAACCAATTGAGTTGCTATATCACTTATACTAATACTCAAGTTCACGATGTCCTGCGCACGGGCTTCGCTGCCTCTCCTATGTTTCAAGGTAGAATCCAGGGCGTGGGCCCGCGCTATTGCCCCTCTATTGAAGACAAGATTGAACGATTTGCAGATAAAGATCGCCACCAGCTTTTCTTGGAACCTGAAGGACGAAACACTCACGAGTGCTACTTGAACGGATTTTCCTCCTCGCTCCCCGAGAGCGTTCAAGTGGATGCGCTTCATTTAATCCCCGGATTGGAAAATGCTGTGGTGTTGAAACCCGGTTATGCTATCGAATACGACTATTTTGATCCAACTCAACTGCATTTTTCACTGGAGTCGAAGGTTATTCCTAATCTTTTTTTAGCCGGACAGGTGAACGGAACAACGGGTTATGAGGAAGCTGCTTGCCAAGGTCTGATGGCAGGAATCAACGCAGTTTTGTCTATCAGAGGCGAAAATCCTTTGATTTTGGGGCGAAATCAGGGCTATATTGGCGTATTAATCGACGATTTGATTACCAAAGGAGTCCAGGATCCTTATAGAATGTTCACCTCTCGTGCGGAATACCGTACTTTGCTTCGACAAGATAATGCCGACTTTCGACTTATGCCTATTGGCCATCAATTGGGCCTCGTTTCTGATGAAGTGTTCCAATCGATGTTGAACAAATATGAACAACAAGCCCGAATCGTGAACTATTTGGGCTCAACTGGGGCTTCTCCCAAGGAGGTGAATCCTTATCTGGAATCAATAGGAACTGCTACTTTGACCCAAAAAGTCAAGTATGAAATTTTATTGCGCCGCCCGGAAATTCAGCTTTCTGAGCTGATTATGAATGTCCCCTCCCTGCAAGCGGGCCTCAGCCAGTTCCATCCAACCGATGAATTGATTTGCCACGCGGAAATTGATGTGAAATATGCGGTTTACATCGAAAAGGAGAGAGAATTGGCAGAACGAATGGAGAATTTGGAAAGCGTGCGCATCCCATCTGATATTGGGTATTCCGATTTGGTCTTCTTGTCAAAAGAAGCCAGAGAGAAGCTCACACGCATTCAACCTTTGAATTTAGGACAGGCATCCCGTATTAGTGGAGTCAGCCCGTCAGATATTTCGGCAATGTTGATTTATTTGCAACATCGCGATGCATAGTTGAGCTGTTTCTGCTCTTTTTTATAAATGTAAATCATTGATTTTTAGTAGCCAATTAAAAAACAGCCCGATTTGGGCTGTTTTTTAATTTTTTTGAGTTTTACATTCAAAAAATGAAAAGAATGCGTTAAAATGGAGATTTCTTTTCAAGTATTTAATTTTCAGTGATTTAATTTTTCCATTTCGCTAATGGCCTTTTTGACAATAGGGGCATAGACGCGGGTAATGGGAAATTCAACTTTGTTGACAGTGATGGAGGAAGATTTGTACTCGTTCATAAAAAGAAGGTTGATGGCGGTGTCTTTGTTAACTCTCACGAATTGGTTTTCGGGAAGGATGGTGAGTAATTTTTTTAGTGATTGGTTTATATATTGTGAAGATCCATTTTTCTTGGCAATGCGGAGGGACTTTCCTGTATTGACGATAAAGGTAGTTTCGTCGAGTGGAATGACGACTTTACCTTTTTTATTGTTGATGATAATGTTTTTGTGGGTCTTTTTTGTGAAAATTGTTTCATAGGGTGCAGAAGGTTCAGCGACAGCGGGGAGTTGAGCGGTGAGTGAGTCGAGAATATGGCTGATTTTGTTCATTTTTTTGTAGAAATGGATGAGATCGATTTCGGGTTGTAAGAAGTCAAAGAAACCATTGTCGAGAAGAATGTGGATTTTGGCGGGGTCGTTGGTAATGCCGATCACGAAGGGAGGTCTCCGGGTAAGTTTGAGCATTTCGATGGCATCCACTTCGATGTCGTCGCAGTTGATGATGAGGAGTTCTGGCTTGATTCTTGTCATTTTCTCCAGAAAATCAACGTTGGTTTTGATGAGCTCAGGTTTTTTGAGCCAATCAAAAGAGCGAATACGTTCGACGAGGATGTCTTCCAGATTTTTGTTGTTTGTAAAAACAGCACTAGTTAATTGTTTCATAGTAAATCATTTAAGTTAATAATTATGTGTTGAAGTGCTTATCGTATGTTCTTATGTTGCGCCAAAATTATAAAAAAAATTGTTAGGTTGTGCAATTTTTTTAAAAAAAATCAAAAATGATAGTTTTCACGTGAAAATAATCACTAAAGTACTCAAAAACAGCATAATGTAGAAATTTTGCCGTTTTTGTATGTGAAGATGTCATTTTTACTGGCCAAATCGTCAAAAAAATATTTTCAATGGCTTCCCTTCTTTTTATGGAATATTCGTAACTTTATAAAACGAAAACTTCTTCTACTATGATTCGAAACTATCCGATTCTGAAATTGCTTGCACCTTACATCGCTGGGATTATGGTCGCCTATTTTTTTGATGTTCATTTCATAACTCCTTTCAAATTAGTGCTTTACTCGTTTCTTTGGCTCGCCATTAATGCTGTTTGTTATCTCTGGGCCGATTACATATGGCAGCAACTTCTGTACTGGGGCGTAATGCTTCCCGCTTTTCTGTTGGGACTTTTTGTGACTCAGCAGTGCTATCAGAATCCTTTATCTTCTGAAGAGATGGCGAACTTGAAAAAAAGCAGTTTTTTTAGCTTTTGTGTAGATGACACTCCGTTAGAAAAGGCCAAAAGTGTCAAGCTTTCGGGAAAAATCGTGCAAGATTCCATTGGAAATCCTTTGGCCGTGCGTGCCATTCTTTATCTGGAGAAGAATCCCGCCGCGTTGACCTTGCAAACTGGTGACCTGATTTATGTACATACTCATTTTTCGCCAGTTGACTCCCCAAAAAATCCTGAAGTATTTGATAATCAGAAATTTTTAAGAAGAAAAGGTATATTTTACACAAGTTATGCTCGACATAATCAGTGGGTGTTTCTCAAACATCAGCGCACCAACCAGATTCGCTTTCGCGCGCAAAAACTTCAGCGTTTTTTCTCCGAAGTTTTTGCCGCCAATGGCTTGGCAGGAGAGGAGTATTCGGTTATCACCGCCATTCTGCTGGGCAACGACGATACGATGGACGCTTCCCTGCGAAGCAGTTACGCGGCTGCCGGCGTGAGCCATATTTTGTGCGTTTCAGGTATGCATTTAGGAATTATCTTTATGATAATCAATTTCTTACTAAAACCTTTAGACTATTCTCGCCGATTACAATATTTGAAAGTGGTGCTCTTGTTGCTGGCAATATGGTTTTATGCGCAGCTTACAGGACTCTCCCCTTCGGTGCGACGGGCGGCTACAATGTTTAGTTTCGTTACCATCGGTGGAGCACTGCGCCGTCCCGTCAATGTGTTCCATAGTTTGTTCGCATCGCTATTTATTTTATTGCTAATCAATCCTTTACTTTTATTTGAGATTGGATTTGAAATGAGTTATCTCGCAGTATTTGGCATCGTGCTGATTCAACCGCGGCTGGTCGCGATTTACAAACCGAAAACAAGGATCGGGAATTATTTTTGGCAACTGATGATGGTTTCTATTGCAGCTCAACTGGCCACCTGCCCCTTGTCGCTTCATTATTTTGGGCAGTTCCCTAATTACTTTTTGTTGACGAATCTTTCCGTTATCGCATTGTCTTTTGTAGTGGTAGTGACAGGGGTGGTTTTATTGTCAATTTCTTGGTTGCCAGCGGTTTCCAAACTTATAGGGGTCGTGCTTACTTACGAGATTCGGCTATTGGATGGCATAGTGCGCGGCGTTGAGTCATTGCCGGGTTCGGTTACTGAAAATATTTCAGTGAGCGTATTGCAATCTGTTTTATTATATGCGATAATTGTTTTCGCCTTTCTTTGGCTCGTGCATCATTTGCGTTGGACACGATATGCCTTTATGGTAAGTATGTTGTTTTTAGTGGTTTCTTACGGCATTAATAAATACCAAATTATTAATAGTAAAGAAGTTACGTTTTATTCATTGGACAAAATGTCTGCCTTGCGGGTTAGGGAAGGTCGGCATAGTGTGCTGTTTTTGGATTCGGCTGCGCTGCACAGTCAGTACGGATACGACTTCAATATTTCGGCTCACGAACGATCGCAACAGATTAGGAGTCAGTTTGTTTCGTGGGATACAATTTCATTTCAGCAGGGGGAATGTGCGAAAGCGAGCGATTTTTTCGTCATTGGGGATTTGCGTTTCTTTGTTTTGCAAAATGCTACGAAGTTATATTCGGGAGCGGCGGTGCCCAAAGTGGATTATTTGTATTTGCGCGACCGTCCCCGCATACCCTTTTCAAAATTGAAGAAAATTGTTGATTTCAAGGAAGTTATAATTGATGGGCATCTGTCTGATTATTGGGAGGAGCGCTGCCGGGATTCTTGTGCGCAATATTCGGTTCCGTGTTATTCTTTAAGGAAAAACGGATATTTGACGCTGTGAAATGAATTTAAAAAAAATGTGTACATTTGCATTATGGAAAATTATAGGCAAAATTATTTTATAGTCTTGATTTTCAGCATTTTGACGCTTCTTTTTATGAAGGAAGCGGCGGCTGTTGATGTGATTTTTTGCGAAAAATCGCAGCCGGTGCATTATATTCTGCCAGAGGCAAATAGCGAAGTGACGATGCGTGATGGCGCCTTTCCAAAGGATTCGATAGCCAAAAATCCGAAGCAGCCAAAAGTTAAGCGTGACGGAAAGGGCAAAAAGGTGACTTTTGAAACTTTTGAGCAAAACTATCAGAAGGCGCAGGAATTTTATAGCAAGCAAATGTTCATCAGCGCCGCCCGTTTGTTTGAGGAACTTTATCCGCTTTCATTAGGCACTCCGATGGCTGACACGATTTTGTATCTGTTTGCCGATTGCTATTATCAGAACAAGGATTACGAGATGGCGGCCTACCATTTTAAGGAGTATGCCAACAAATATACGAATAGTTCTCGGGCTGAAGATGCTTATTATAAGGCCATTCTGGCTATTTCCCATTTATCGCCCGAATATAGTCTTGACCAAACGGAAACGCATTATGTAATTGAGGAAATTCAGGTTTTCATTCGCCAGTTTCCCTACAGTTCCCATATGGAGGAATGTAATGAGCTGTTGGATAAGATGCGCGATAAGCTGGCGCGGAAGTCTTACGAGATTCTGAAATTGTATTACGATACGGAAAACTATCGCTCGGCCCAAATTTCGGCGCAGAATTTCTTCAAGCAGTATGGTGGCTCGCAATATGGCGACGATGCGTATGCGATTCTGGTGCGTAACAATTATGATTATGCCCGTAAAAGTGTCGAATCGAAAAAGCGTGAACGCTATTTGGCCTGTGTTGAAGCATATAAAAATATGCGCATCAATTATCCTGGATCGGATCTGCTGGCAGACGTGCAAAAATATGCTGATGATGCGCAGTTGAAACTGCAAAAGTCTGATTCAAAGGAACAAGCGAAATTAGAGAAAAAATCAAAGAAAGATAAAAGAACACAAAACAAGGATAAAAATGAAGACTGATTTGAAAAAGAGCAATGCGGAAACGATGTCAATTACTCGTAACATCCGTGATTTTGACAAGCACACCGACAACATTTATGAGTCTGTAGTCATTATGTCGAAGCGTGCCGACCAGATTTCCATCGACTTGAAGGAAATGATGAAGCAGGAAGTGGAGGAGATGGTTCCTGTTCAAGACAATTTGGAAGAGGTGAACGAGAATCGCGAACTGATTGAATTGGCAAAATCTTACGAGCGTCTGCCGAAACCCACTCTGATTTCGGTAAAGGAATTTGAGGACGATAAGATTTATTTCAAGTTGCACGAAGAAAACGAAGAAGATGCCTAATCAATCCCGGCATATCGTAGTGGGAATAACAGGAGGGATAGCGGCGTATAAGTCGCTATCTCTCATTCGTTTATTAAAGAGTTCGGGCGCCGAAGTAAAGGTCGTGGCAACTCCGCACGCTTTGGAATTTGTAACCGTGCAGACGTTGCAAACTTTGTCGCAGAACAAGGTTTACGTGGAAATGTATTCGGCGTTGGAACAAGTGGAAGTGGAGCACGTTGCCTTGGCAGAATGGGCTGATTTGTTGGTAGTTGCACCGGCAACAGCCAACATAATCGGAAAATTCGCACACGGCATTGCCGATGATGCGCTGTCCACTTTGTATCTGGCCTGCACTTGCCCCGTGCTCATCGCCCCCGCTATGAACCACAATATGTTACATCATCCTGCCGTACAAGAGAATCTGCGAATACTCGCTCAACGCGGGCATCACATTATGGGAAGCGGCAGCGGATTTTTGGCTTGTGGTACTCACGGCGATGGCCGATTGCCCGAACCCGAGGAGATTTTTTCTATGGTCGGTAATTTACTCGACTGTGAAAAAAATCTGCAAGGTGTAAAGGCCTTGGTAACGGCAGGTCCGACATACGAGCCCATTGATCCTGTGCGATTTATTGGCAATTATTCTTCCGGGCTGATGGGATTTCAGTTGGCGGAAACGTTAGCCAATCAGGGAGCCGATGTTACTTTGGTAACCGGTCCCACACATTTGCAAACAAGTTGTAAGAATATTCATCGCATTGATGTGCGAACGGCTGCGGAAATGCTGGCGGCCTGCCAAACCGCGGCTCCTCTTTGTCAGTTGATTATAATGTCGGCGGCCGTGGCTGACTATACACCTGAGCAAGTGGCTTCTGAAAAGATTAAGAAAACGGATGCCCAATTGGTTTTGCCGCTCAAAAAAACAACAGATATTTTGTCTTATTTAGGTAAACAAAAGTCTGATAATCAGTGTATTGTTGGATTCGCTTTGGAGACGGAGCACGAATTGGATAACGCAAAGCAGAAATTAAAAAATAAAAACGCTGACATCATCGTTTTAAATTCATTGCGTGATGCAGGTGCGGGTTTTCAGTGCAAGACCAATTGTGTGACGATGATAGATCGAAAGGGGAATGTGGAGCGTGGTGAATTAAAGGACAAGCGCGAAGTGGCGCAAGATATCGTGGCGTATGCCAGCAAATTTATGAAAGAAAATATTGAACAAGCTTAGCTATGAAAAAAATTGGCGTATTTTTATTGTTTTTTCTGATTGGCATTTCGGTGATGGCACAGGATTTCCAGTGCCAATTGTCTATTAATTCGCAGCAAATTTCAGGTTCTAATCGTAATAAATTCAATACTTTACAACAAGAATTGTATAAATTTGTTAACGATAGAAAGTGGTGCCAATACAATTTGAAGACGAATGAGAGAATTGAGTGTGCCATTATGATTTCGTTGAACACGCAAATGGGTGACACTTACGAGGGAACGATGAATATTCAGTTGCAGCGCCCCATCTACAATACCAGTTACAAGTCGCCAGTTTTGAATTTTCAGGATAAGAGCGTGAAGTTCACTTACGAGGAGGGTGCGCCGCTTGAGTATGCCGAAAACAGTAATCTGTCGCAGCTCACTTCGTTGATCGCCTACTATTTGAATATCTTTTTGGCCTTTGATTTTGACAGTTTCTCAATGAATGGCGGGGCTCCCTATTTTACTTTGGCACAAGGAGTTGTAAATGCTTGCCAAAATGCGTCTGAGCCCGGTTGGAAGTCGTATGAGACGGGGCAGCGCAATCGTTACTGGCTATCGGAAAATATGACGAACCCTGCCTACAGCAAAATCCACGACTTTTTGTACAAGTATCATCGTTTGGGTTTGGACGTGATGTCGGAGTCAGTGGATGTGGGACGGGCTTCCGTTTTGGATGCGCTGCGCGATTTGCAGAAGGTAAATGCGCAAAAATCAAATATTTATATTGTGCAATTGATGGTTTTGGCAAAATCCGACGAGATTATCAACATATTTAAGGAAGCAACTCCTGTTGAAAAAACGGAGGTTTTGCGTTTGATGAAACAGCTGGATCCGGCGAACGCATCCAAGTATAACGCCATCAATCAGACAAACTAAAACGATGTTAAAGTCCTTGCAAATTGAGAATTACGCGTTGATAGATTCCTTGCGAATTGATTTTGAGCAAGGAATGACGGTGGTGACTGGTGAGACGGGCGCGGGCAAGTCTATTATGATGGGGGCTTTGTCGTTGATTTTGGGCAATCGCGCTGATACGACAGTGTTGGCCGACGGACGGAAAAAATGTTTTGTGGAAGCCGAGTTTGACGTTCGTGATCTTTCAATAGAATCTTTTTTTGAAGAAAATAATCTTGATTATCAATCAGATACAATAATTCGCAGAGAAATTTCAGAAAGTGGGAAATCGCGGGCTTTCATTAATGATACGCCTGTGAACCTGACGGTTTTAAAGAATTTCTCTTCCCGTTTGATTGATATCCATTCACAACATCAGAATTTGTTGTTCGGTGAGGCAGACTTTCGGGTGGATGTGCTTGACGAATTCGCCGGTATTCGTCCCAAAGTGGCTGCATATCAGCTGTCTCTCGCGGATTTGCGGCATACGGAATCGGAACTGGCTCAGTTGCGTGAGCAGCAGAAAAAGCTGCTGGAAAAACGAGATTTTTTAGAATTCGTTTATAAAGAGTTGGAGGAGGCGAAGTTGCGCATTGGTGAGCAGGCGGAATTGGAACAGGATGTGGAATTTATGTCGCATACCGAAACCATTAAGGCAAACCTGTTTCAGTCGTTGCATCTTCTTTCCGAAAAAGAGGAAAGTGTGTTGGACGAGGTCCGCTCGGTGAAAGGACTTTGCAACGCTATTTCTTCTTATCATTCTGATATTGAAGAAATTAATAATAGAATTGAATCTCTTTTCATAGAGATGAAAGATATCGTTGCTGAAATTTCTTCCATCAACGATCGTGTGGATTATGATCCTGAGTTGCTGGAAATCAAAAAGCAACGATTGAATCTTTTGTATGGTTTGCAGCAAAAGCATCACGTGTCGAGCGAAGACGAGCTGGTGTCCAAAATGAATGAAGTGGGAGAGGAACTGGCATCGTTGGAGAGTGGCGACGAGCGCATTTCGGAACTGGATAAATTGTGTGCTCAAAAACAGTTGGCTTTGCAAAAAATAGCAGCGGAAATTTCTCGCTCGCGCTCTAAGATTGCACCGCAATTTTCTGCGCAGATTGTTCAGAGAATCAAGCAATTGGGAATGCCTGACGGACAGTTTCAAGTGTGTGTAGAATCAGGTTCTGTTCTGCAAAAAAATGGCATTGACCACATTCAATTCCTTTTTTCGGGAAACAAGGGCGTGGCGATGTCGGGGTTGTCGAAAGTGGCTTCGGGCGGCGAGATGTCGCGGTTGATGTTGGCGGTAAAGTCGGTGATTTCGGCGAAGGTTGTTTTGCCGACCGTGGTGTTTGATGAGATTGATGTGGGCATTTCGGGAGAGATAGCAGGGAAGGTCGCACAGATGATGAAAGAGATGTCGCAGAATCGTCAGCTGCTGGTTATCACGCATTTACCGCAGATTGCGGCCCAAGGCGGTACGCATTATCGCGTTTATAAGAATGTGGAAGAGGGCAAGAGCCATACGCATATAGAAAAATTGGTGCAAGCCGACAGAATCAGGGAAATCGCAAAGATGATGAGTGGCGAAAAATGCGGAGAATCGGTTCTGAAAGCAGCGCAAGAACTTATAGAACAATAATTTATGAAAAAAATCGCTTTCTTATTGGTTTTGATTGGCGGAGTCGTTTTGACAAATGTGCAGGCGCAGAATATGATGCACACCAAGCATTACAATTCGCATTTTGAGTACCAGACTTCTTTGAGCTTTAATGCTGGGGTAGGGGATTTGAAATTCGGCAACCGCCATTTGGACAATAAGTTACCAAATTATTGCCTGGATCAGGTTTTAGAATATCAGTTTAATCCGTATGTGTCTTTGGGTGTGGATTTGGGTTTGAATTTTTGGAAACACACTGCTTTTATTCCGGTCGCTTTGCACCTCGGTGTCAACTGTATGGATTACACGGTGTCTCCGCATTTTTATTTGAATGCGGGTTATTCGTTTAAGTGGTATATGAGTATGAAGCCGGAAAAGATGACAAAAGTGATTCACGGAGCAAAAGCCGGGTGGTACATCAATTCGGGTTTGGGCATTAATTTGCGTTTGGGCGAGCAGCTTCACTTGATTTTGGCTGCCGACTACAAGATGCAGTACAGCACTTTGCAATATTCTGTTCCTATTCCGAATGCCGACTACGACTATTCGTCAGTGATTACGAACCGCACGCAGAATATGTTTTACCATTTTGTGGGCGTGAAAGTAGGGCTGCTGTATTGGTAATTCCTACTGGAAACGAGGAATGGTGCGGCTATAATTTTTTCCACGACATTGTGCGGCCGAAGGCAGGCGTGCCGATATAGCCGCGGATTTTCAGGGTTTTTCCATCTTCGGCGAACCACATTTTGCACTTGTATGTTTTGCCGTGAACGGGGTCGTAAATGGCGCCGTTCACCCATTCGTTTTTGGCGGCATTGTATTCAAAATGAAATAGCATCTGGATGTCGGCCGCCAGAGTGTTCCGTTTGGCGGGATCCGGGTTCTTAATGTCGCGTTTTGGGGTCCCGTCGGGGAAGTTGGGCGTTTTCACCCACACCATTTTGCCTGCATATTTGCCTGACTGTGTCTTATAGATTTTGATTTTCCCTTCCTCTGGTGACTGGTCGTCTTTCACATAATAGGTGCCGATGATCTTGTCGGCGGCTGACTGAGCGCTGACATTCAAGGAAGTTCCGCAGAACAAGAACAACAGTGCAAAAATTTGGACTAATTTTTTCATTGGTTTATGCGTTTGTAAGGTTTATTCGGGAAGCGGTTGATAGACTATAAAAGAAAAACGAAGTTTACGCTAATAAACTTCGTTTTGGTACCGCATGCGGGAGTCGAACCCGCGATATTCAGACTGAGAATCTGACGTCCTGGACCACTAGACGAATGCGGCTTAAATCGGCGGCAAAGATACAACAATTTTTGAAATTATGCGCGCCGAAATAATAATTTTCTTAAAAGTCTATTCTTTTATTTTTTCAGCGAAGAATTGAGCACGGTCGGCTCCCTCTCCCGTATTGACGAGTACGGTTTGCCCGTTTTTGATTTTGCCTTCAGCGAGTGCTTGGTAGAAGCCGGCGAGGCACACGGCGGCGGCGGGACCGAGCAGCACATTGCGCTCTTTGTATGCGATTTTCGCAAAATCAACGAGTTCGGCTTCCTTCACGCGCACAAATCCGCCGCCGCTTTTGCGCACGATGGGTGCCACGATCGGGAACATACCGGGCGTTCCGGTGGAAAGGATGCTCACCATTGTTTGCGGGTTAGGGATTGACGGGAAGTTCTTTTCGTAGCCGTCGGGGAAGCCGGCTTTTTCGGCATTTTCCCACGCCTGCACCATTGGGTCGCAAGTATCTTGCTGAACCAAAACGAGTTGCGGCAATTTCACATCAGGGAAAGTGTTTTCTATTTCGCGCACGCCCTTGTCAACGGCGATGGGGCCGGTACCTCCGCTCACGGCTTGCACATACACGTCGGGCATCTTGCCCATTTGGCGCAGGAATTCGAAAACCATCGTTTTCTTGGCTTCCACGCGGATCGGGTCGATATTGCCGCCTGAGATGAGGACGTGGTTGTTTTTGTGATAATCAGCAGCTTCCTTTTTCGCAGCGCCGTAATCGCCGGTTGAAATCACGAGGTTCTGGTTGTAGGAGCGGATTTCGTTCACCGTGTCTTCGCACACGCAATTGGGCACGAAAACGGAGAGCTTCACGCCGCCGAGGGCCAGGTATTTGCTGAAAGCGGTTGCCGTGTTGCCTGTTGACGCGACGCAGTATTCTTTGATGCCGTTTTCCTTCAAAATGGAGGCGGCCATTGCGGCGGCAACGTCCTTGAAAGTATTGGTTCCGCCGTTCAAATCGTTGCGGTAAACCATCACTTTGCAGTCGATGCCGTAATTTTCTTTGGCGAATTTTTCCAAATAATCCCATTCCTCAATCGGGATGGCGCCTTCGTGGCAAGAGATTTCGTTGGCCTCATTTTCCAGGGGAAGGAAGTCGAAATAATGCCAAAAATTTTCAGGATTTCCTTTCAATAAATCTTTAATGTGGCGGTAGTCTGCATCGTAATGTGCTTCCACATAATTACTTCCGCAGGCGGGGCAGACTTGGTCGTTTTCAAACCATTCTTTAAACGAATTGATTTTGTGACCACATTTTTTACAGATAAGAGAATATTTCACGATTTCAGAAAATTGGTTAATATCAAAAAAAATGTAAAAGCTTTTACTGCTGAAACAGTGATGCAAAGATACGGGATTTTGGGCAAATGTTGGCGAAAGATTTTGAAAAGCAAATTATTTGTTGTCAGTTTCAAAAAAAGTTGTATTTTTGCAGTCTCAAAAATCAATGATCTGTTAGCTCAGTTGGTTTAGAGCGCTTGCTTGACAGGCAAGAGGTCACTGGTTCAAATCCAGTACAGATCACCATTAAAAATCAGACACTTACAAGGAATTGTGAGTGTTTTTTTTATAAAACAAACGGAAAGACTGTTTTTTGCCCCGTTGCCATTGCTGACCATTTTCACCGACGACGTTTCCCCGTTCACATCCGCAATATTCCACGTGACCGGTCCGGGTTCAGCCACCGTCGGCATCACATCGATGGTCCCGCTGAATGGATTCTTTTCATTGAGAGGAAATTCACAAAATCATAGTAATAAATTGTGCAAAGATACTATAAATTTGAATTAAATAACTCAACTTTCGCAGGTTAGTGTTGTGATTATGACAGATTTGAGACTTAGGACTTGAGACTTGAGAAGTGAGAGGGAGGCGGAAGAAAAGAAGCGTGGCTTCTTAACGAATGAATGGCTGGCATTACGGAAAATATCGTATTTTTGCAATCACAAATCATTGATGGACTGTGAAGATTTTATTGTACATACTTTCGCTTTTTATCCTGTTGGCTTGCCCTGCAAAAGGGCAGTCCGCGGGGAAAAATGCAAGCGAGTGTGCTACCGAAATATCGCAACACAGTGAAGAGGATGTTTCTGCCGACTGCTTGCCCAGCAAGGATTTGCTGCTTTCTTCGGCTCAGATTTCCGTCACCATTGGAGAAGAGAGCTGCTCTACCACCATTGCAGGCAAACAGCATAATGGACGCTGCCATTCGGTAAAAAAGTCTTCGTCAAAGCTCATCAAAAACGTAAAAAACGGAAAGATCATTGATGAACATTCGCGGCCTTTCTTTATGGAAGATGTTCTTGTGGATTCAGGAATGCTCTCCAAAGGCCGATATTTGTTCGCCATCCGGAAACTAAGGATTTAGTCTGTAAACAACTTATTTCATTTGCCGACACCGTCCGACTTTTTCAGTAGGACTGTGTTCGTTTCCCTATTTGCAACGGGGAAACATTTTTCATTTACAATGTTGTATATCAATTGTTTATGAAAAATCAATCAAATTTCAATCAATTAACCATAAATTTTATAGCTTAGTTATGAAAAACAAAAATATACATAAGGCGTTCCTTGGAAGCGACCTCGTCGTCATTTTGGCAGTTTTTGCCGTTGGAATCGTATTTCTGCCTTTGGGCTCAGGATGGTTGGCCCTTGGATTAGGCATTATGTTGTGCAGTGTTTGTATGTTGCCATTTTATATTCACGGATACAAAATTGAAGGGGCTCACGGTGTTTTCCGTGAATTGAATATTACCGTTTCAAGAGACGAACAAGACGCAATTATGTCTTTCTTGCAGGGCGACACTCCGTCTCCCGGTTTTCAGGTTCAGGAAAACGGTGGTGCGATAGTGTCTCTCTACTATCAGAAAGGGACTGATGTGGCTTACGCCCAATTTTATGAATATTCATACGTGATGGAAGGGAAAACGCTTCCGTTGCTGAAAATCACTCCTGAACAGAAAGAAATTTTGTTGCACCTCAAATAAAAAGGTATGTTTACATTTGCATTTATGATAGTGGCGTTTGTGGTCGGCTATGCCGTCATCGCGCTTGAACACCCATTGAAAATCAACAAGACGGCCACGGCTCTCCTTTTGGGCGTCCTTTTGTGGGTGTGCGCCGTCATCGGGGGCGACGGAATGCTCGTCAGCGCAGACACTTACCGGGCTTACGTTGCGAGCAACCCGGGAAGCACTTACACCGACTGGCTCGTGCATTCCGAACTGATTCACGCGCTCGGCGACATTGCCGAAATCCTGTTCTTCCTGATGGGCGCGATGACCATTGTGGAAATTGTGGACACCAACGGCGGTTTCCGGGTGATTACCGACCACATCCACACGCTCAAGAAAACGCGGCTGCTCTGGATTGTCGGCATCCTGACCTTCTTTATGTCGGCCGTGCTCGACAACCTGACAACTTCCATCGTGATGGTGGCCTTGCTCCGCAAACTGATGCGCCGAGACGACCGCATCGTTTTCGACAGTGTGGTGATTTTGGCTGCCAATGCGGGCGGTGCCTGGTCGCCCATCGGCGATGTGACTACCATTATGCTGTGGATTGCCGGCGATGTGACGGCGGGCAACCTCATTATGACTACCTTCCTGGCAAGTTTCGTGTCGCTTGTGGTGCCGCTGGCCATTTTCTCCTTCCTGCTCAAGGGAGATGTGGAACCGCCTGCGGAAGAGCGTCATCACGAAGAAGGTACTTATGTCAACAGCAAATCCATCAGCGTTTTGTTCCTTTGCGTCGGTGTGGGCGCCTTGGTCTTTGTGCCCGTGTTCAAAACCCTCACCCATCTTCCGCCTTATATGGGAATGTTAGGCGGACTTGGCATTTTGTGGATTATGTCGGAAATCATACACCGCCAAAATGATGCCGAAAACAAGCAGAACAAGGTGAAATACTCCATTCTGTCCATTCTTTCCAGAATCGACCTTTCCAGCATCTTGTTTTTCCTCGGTATCTTGTTGGCTGTAAACGCATTGAAGACTGTCGGACATCTCGCATTGCTGGCCAATGGGCTGGACGGAATCAACCTTGCCGAACCCAGCAAATACTATGTCATCAACGTCATCATCGGCGTTTTGTCGTCTGTTATCGACAATGTTCCTTTGGTGGCCGGCTCTATGGGAATGTACCATTTCCCCACCGACCATTATTTTTGGGAAATGCTGGCCTACTGCGCCGGCACTGGCGGTAGCATCCTGATTATTGGCTCTGCTGCGGGTGTCGCCATTATGGGACTCGACAAGATCGATTTCATCTGGTATTTGAAGCGCATTTCGTGGGTCGCCCTGATTGGTTATCTGTGCGGCGCGGGAGTTTTCATCGGACAAAAGACACTTACGGACCATTTTTCAGACCAAGGCAAAACTGAGAAAGTGGTGGAACTGACAGATGACGAAACTGACAACTCATTGTGCATCAGTATGTTTGACTTATCACAGGATTCTCCTGAACTTTATAATTGTTTGGTTGAAAAACAGTGATGCAACAAATTGCTGCTTTTCGGAAAATATCGTATTTTTGCAGCCGAATTTTTAGAATTATTCACTTAAACCAAAAATTATGAAGAAAATTTTATCAGTTTTTGCGCTCTGCCTGGTGAGCGTTTTCGCATTCGCACAGTACACGATGGTCCCTGTTCAATTGCAAGGCAATCAGTTTGTTGTTGACGGAACCGTGAGATTTGTTGTCAATCCTTACGATCCGAGCGAAGTTCAGCTGGAACCGCAAAACGGAAGCCAGATCGCAGTGCCGAGCACCGACCAGATGTACACGGTGAAGAACTTCACGGCTGCCGAAATGATGAGTTGCATTACCACTCCGTGGCAATATTGGACTTCGGAAATGGCAACCGTTATGTTTGACGAGACTACGGGCTATGCTTTCTTGAAATTCTCGAACAACAAGTTCGGTTATGCAAAATTCGATATGTCGGTGACCGGCGGCTGGACCGAATTCGGCTATTTCCAGAGCAGTACCGGCATCAGCGAGAACGAAATCGGCTATTCCGTTTTCCCGAATCCCGCCACCGACAACATCACGGTGAACGTGGAGAATTTCCGCACCATCAACATTTACAACAGCTGCGGTCAGTTGGTTCGCTCAACCAACGAAACCAGCATCAGCGTGAGCGATTTCGAAGCGGGCGTTTATTTTGTTTCCGTCATCTTCAACAACGGGAATGTGAACGTTCAGAAAATCGTGAAGAGGTAATCTCCTTTTCCCTAAATAATGAAAAAGCGGCTGACATTGTTGGCCGCTTTTTTTGTTTGGTTTCAATAGATTGGAAAACGGTAAGACTGCTGTCGCAACCTAATTGAGTAGATAATGCTTGCAATCACGTTTGCAATTATAGAAATAATCAGTCAGATTCGGAATAGCGAATATGGTTATTAATTTATGGGAATTCATTACCAAGATGAGATTGGTGCCGAGGTGGGTAATCTTACATTTCTTCATCAAATTTCGGGGAACAATCAAACGCACTTCGTCCGCATACGAGACTTTAATTTCTGAAAGTATTTTTGCCAAGGCATCGTTGGGGATGTGCCTTTCTTGTTGGCGCTTGCGGAAGTGTTTCGTCTTCAAATACAGTCCGGTGTATCTCTTCAAATCAGAGATTTTGACATTTTTTCTTTGGTGCAGGGGCCTTGACTCAATGCTCGGATTGCTGTATGCTTCCTCAAACATCGCTCCGTTTCCATTTTTATTTGATTGAAATTCAATAATGTAATTCATAATTGCTCCTTTCTTTTATGGTTAATGATTCAAAAAAATGATGGAGCAAAAATACAGTCGTGTTTTCCCCTTCTTTTTCTATTGGGATAGGTTGTAAAATAACCGGGATAACTCTATTTGTAGTTGTTTCAAAAAATTTTTTTCATAACCGGGTAGAATCGGGGGATAAAATTCAGGGGCGACCAATTCACAATATGCGATTGTGAAGGGCTCAAAGGCATCAAGCTGCCCAAGCAAGTTTGGCTGATGGAGGACACCGCAGCGCAAGTGCAAGAGAAAAAGCGTCAGTTGATGGCCATCCAAAAAATAGCGGATATGAAGGAATTGAACTCTGAACTCACCTATTTTCTGTTTCATCCAGAGAAACTTCCGATGAACAACCCAGAGGCAGTCCCGTTCTTAGAGAAAACCTATCAAAAAGATGCCAACGGCAATTTGATTCGGTACAATGACAATCAGGTGAAAGCCATCTTTAACGCACTCGAAAGAACCCCCTTATCCATTGATGTGGCAATCTGGTGGTATTTCCCCCCCACACAAAAAAACGGCCCGGATCTCTCCGAGCCGATGCTAATGCTCGTATATTAAAATCAGTTTCCAAAGATATTCAATTGCTGACATTGAGGGAAGTGAGCTCGGTATTCTGTGCGGCTTTCTCCTGAATAGCGGAAAATAGCATCCGCAATATAATACCCCAAATTGACTGGGACGGCATTTCCTATCATTTGCTCTATGTCGGTCTTTGTGCCTTCAAAGCAAAAATTCTCTGGGAAAGTCTGAATCATACTTCTTTCTTTAAATGTCAAAGCCCTAATTCCTTCAAGCGAAGTCACGGGATCGCCGGGGTGAAGTGTATATCCTTTTGGCATAGGGCGATTGACACCTCGTATTGTTGCGCTGGGTTCATCTGTGCTGAAAATTCCTCTGCGAACGTAACTACGGGGATGCCGATAATAATATTTGATTTCAAGCTTATCACCGAAATATTCAGCAACTGACATCTCGTGTTCGGAAAGATTTTTGAGGAGAGTATCTTTTATGAAATCATCCTTTTCTCCAATTTTGCCAATCATTACAAAGCGCTTCCTTCTTTGCGGCACACCACACAACGCAGCATTAAGGACAGTATAGGTTAGCCCGTACCCAGCAGCGCGGAAAACTTCAAGAGCACACTGCAATTTTTGGGTCTTTAAGATTCTTTCAACATTCTCCATAACGAACCATTTCGGACGAATCTTGGCTATTATTTTCGCATAGGCGACTGTCAAATCTCCTCTCCCATTATCTTCGTTTCTTTTTCCTGCAGGTGAAAAGTCTTGGCAAGGAGGTCCTCCGATAATCATATCAGGCCCGTATGGAAGAATGTTTTCTACTGAAGAATCCACATCCATCAAGTCCATCTTAATGGCGGGATGGTTGAAATTGTTGCGATATACAGTTAACGCATCTGCCCAATTGTCAAAAGCAGCAACAACTTCCATTCCCGCTTTTTCGAAACCAAGGCTCAAACCTCCGCATCCACAAAATAAATCAACTACTTTCATTTATTTGAAAAGTTCAGGGTGACTAACAAGATAGGCATCAAATCGCCTTTCGGGACGAAGAAGTTTCTGCCCATCTCCAAGAATAATGTTTTTTATTTCAAATTTTGAAATACGTGGGTGCTCCAAAGTGCTACATCTCATAAACTGATTTGTCAGTTTCCCGCTAATGGCAAACGCCTTGTCGGTTTTGTAATTGTACGCAAGGTCATTGACAATGTCTGTATAATTGAATTTCCCGTACAGAGTGTAATCCCAAAGCATCTTGTATAACCATATAATTGTACGTTGATTCCGTGATATGTCATCTTCCGCTGAAGACTCTCGTAATGCCATTTGGATGACAGAGAGATTGGACCATACGAAAACATCAAGACAATTCTCTGCTAAATCGGTCATTGTTTTATCAGTTTTCCAAATGGGTTGCATAATGAGAGGAACTTGCTTGTTGGAAATATCTTTGGAAACGGACAATATTGCGTTCATAATTTCCTCGTAATGAGGAACTACTTGACGAATCGTACTCCAGCTCTTAATTTCAGTTCCAATAGTGTTAAGTAAATTATGTAAATGTGCTTTCTCTACCTCTGTTTTATAACAGGCACAAATGCTACAAGCCAGAAACAATATTGTAGGAGAGCGAACTACAATCTCGCTGCCATATTCCTCATCTGACAAATCTTTTGTTGTATTATCGGGTAAGGTTGTGAGTTTGACTTCCAATCCAGCGACAGGGGTATTGTGCTTGCGATTGATCATCACTAAATCAATCTTCTCCTTCTTTGAAGCAGTGTAATATTGTTCGTAAGGGAAATATCCGGCCTCATAGTCGTAATATGCCTCTTCACTTAAAGGATTGACTCCCAAAAGTTGCTCTGCAGTAATGGATTTGTGTTCAATTTTGTTGTTTCTATTTGTACAAATAAAAACGGGATCAATTCCTTTGGAACCCATATAGGCAACCAAAGAGGCCGGAAACGAACTATTGAATTGGTTTTTGCCCCAAGCATCTTCATATCTATAGTCCCGGCTGGAGTATTTTTGGCCAAAAAGGCCTGGCGGAGTCCCTTCAACTAAATAAACAATTTCTTTCTTTTTCGCAGTCATAGTTAATGAGTTTTTTGATGTAAAATTAGTGTTCATCTATGATTTAATGATTTAACAATCATTCAGGCTGCAAAGATAATATATATTTTCCACTTTGCACTCCCCCTCCCACAAAAAAACGGCCCGAATCTCTCCGAGCCGTTTCTTCTATCATTTATTCTGCATTCTACATTCTGCATTCTGCATTCTACATTCTACATTGATTTACGCCTCCAGAATTTCCAGAATCTTGATGGCGCAGTCGCTGATGATGCTGCCAGGTCCGAAGATGGCGGCGGCACCGGCCTTGTACAGGAAGTCGTAGTCTTGCGGCGGGATAACGCCACCCACGATGACGATGATGTCTTCGCGACCCAGCTTCCTGAGTTCTTCGATAACCTGTGGAACCAGGGTCTTGTGACCGGCGGCGAGGGAAGAGACACCCAAAACGTGAACGTCGTTTTCAACGGCCTGCTTGGCTGCCTCTGCCGGAGTCTGGAACAATGAGCCCATATCAACGTCGAAACCGATGTCGGCATAGCCGGTAGCCACCACTTTGGCGCCTCGGTCGTGACCGTCCTGGCCCATTTTGGCCACCATAATACGGGGACGGCGGCCCTCTTTCTTAGCAAATTCGTTGGCCATTTCGCAGGCCTTCTTGAATGATTCGTTGTCTTTTTGTTCTGAACTGTACACGCCTGAAATCATATTGTTTTTTGCTGAATAACGGCCGAAGACCTTTTCCATTGCCATAGAAATCTCACCGAGGGAAGCGCGTTTGCGGGCAGCGTCGAGTGAGAGTGCCAGCAGGTTGCCTTCGCCGGTTTCCGCACATTTGGTAATGGCATCGAGCGCGGCCTGAACCTCTTCGTTGTTGCGGTTGGCGCGGAGTTCTTGCAAACGCTTGATTTGCGCTTCGCGAACAGCGGTATTGTCAACTTCAAGCGTCTCAATCGGATCTTCTTTTTCCAAACGGTATTTGTTTACGCCAATGATGCTTTCCCGACCAGAGTCGATGCGCGCCTGCTTGCGGGCAGCGGCCTCTTCGATGCGCATTTTCGGGATGCCGGTCTCAATGGCCTTGGCCATACCACCTAAGGATTCGATTTCCTGGATGTGCTTCCAAGCGCGGTGTGCCAGTTCGTTGGTGAGGGTTTCCACGTAGTAGGAACCGGCCCACGGGTCAACGCTCTTGCAAACCTTGGTTTCTTCCTGAATGTAAATCTGCGTGTTACGAGCGATACGTGCGGAGAAGTCGGTCGGCAGGGCGATGGCTTCGTCCAAAGCGTTGGTGTGCAACGACTGGGTGTGACCGAGTGCGGCGCCCATTGCTTCCACGCAGGTACGGGTTACGTTGTTGAACGGATCCTGTTCGGTGAGCGACCAGCCGGAAGTCTGGCAGTGGGTACGAAGAGCGAGCGATTTCGGGTTCTTCGGGTTGAACTGTTTCACGATTTTGGCCCACAGCATACGGGCGGCGCGCATTTTGGCGATTTCCATAAAGTGGTTCATACCGATGCCCCAGAAGAAGGAGAGGCGCGGTGCGAAATCGTCAACGCTCATACCGGCGTTGATGCCGGCGCGGAGGTATTCCAAACCATCGGCCAACGTGTAGGCCAACTCGATGTCGGCGGTGGCGCCGGCTTCCTGCATATGGTAGCCAGAGATGGAGATGGAGTTGAATTTCGGCATATTTTTGGAAGTGAATTCAAAAATATCCGCAATAATCTTCATTGACGGAAGCGGCGGATAGATGTAGGTGTTGCGCACCATAAATTCCTTCAAAATATCGTTTTGGATGGTACCGGTCAGTTGTTCCATCGGCACGCCCTGTTCTTCGGCAGCGAGGATGTAGAAGGCGAGAATCGGCATCACGGCGCCGTTCATCGTCATAGAAACTGACATCTTGTCGAGCGGAATCTGGTCGAACAGGATTTTCATATCGAGGATGGAATCGACGGCGACACCGGCTTTGCCCACGTCACCGACAACGCGTTCGTGGTCGGAGTCGTAGCCGCGGTGGGTGGCCAAGTCAAAAGCGATGGAGAGGCCTTTCTGACCGGCGGCCAAGTTGCGGCGGTAGAATGCGTTAGACTCTTCGGCGGTGGAGAAACCGGCGTACTGGCGGATGGTCCACGGCTTGTTGACGTACATTGTGGAGTAGGGTCCGCGGAGGAACGGCGGCAGACCAGCGGCATAGTTCAAATGTTCCATACCTTCGAGGTCGTCTTTCCCGTAAACCGGCTTGCAGGCAATCTGCTCGGCGGTCATACGATCGAAATCAATGTGGTTCTCTTTGCACCATTCCTGAAAGCTGACTTGCTTTTTGGGAGCGGTTTTGTGGTTGATTTTGCTAAAATCAGGACGCATAATATTGTGTTTTTAGATTATTATCGGCTCATAATTCAAGCGGCAAAGATACGATTAAATTGGGAATTAGAGGGAAACATTTTGTAATTAAATCAAGGAATCGTGAAAAAAAGGAAACGGAGAAACAGAAACAAAAAAGCAGGAGCCATTCTGCTCCTGCCTGTCGAAGTTCCAAGAGACCTCTTAAATGTCTTCGTTGGAGATACAAAATTAGATTTTTTTTTGTGCGTTTGGCTGATGACAGCAATAAGACGTTGGGTAAAGCATTCAAATTGAAGTCAGCGGGGCGCACGCACCATTTGCCACACTTTCTGCCTGTGTGCGCGACTTACCGGAATGCGGTGCGGCTGCTCGTCAAATGTGTTTACCAGAATGTTTTTTCCGTCAAATTCATTGATATACATTCGGTTGACATAAATTCCGCGGTAAACTTCCACCATTTCGCAAGATGAGAGGTGGAGCCGTTCTGCAATGTGCTTTGCGGCAGTGAAATCCACCAAAATGCCTGACTTCCGGTTCTTGAAGAACACAATCTTGTTGTTGCTCAACTGATTCGTCGGGTCGGTGGGACTTTCAATGCTCACAATGTCTTCCAGTTTCGTGGGCACAGACCCTTCGCTTTTTAGCACGAGTGGCACTGGCTTTTCCGTTGCGGGCTCCGTCGCCAGTTCGGGAATCGTATAACTACCACCGCGCTGGTTGAATTTTTCGTCATCGAAGTGGATTTGCTGCAAAGCGTTGTCGATTCCCACTTCCAGAATGGGGTCGGAAATGGTGTAGCCGCCCTTGCTGTTGTCGAAGAAACGGCCTTCAGGATTCACCATCAGATAGGAGCCGCGCATCAGGTCGTTGCTCTCCTTCACGAGGATGCTCTGGCGGAGGAGCATCCGGCGTTGGCGCTCAGCATAGTTGTCGAAATCCTCGTTCGTGATGGCATAATTCTGGAAATCCGTGTCGTTTTCGCCATCCACCTTGAGCACTTGGAAGACTTTCCAGTGGAACGGACGGAGCACGTTGATGAAATCGGCGAGGTCTTCGTTCAGATTGATGGAAGAAACCACCGTGTTGATTTTCAAAACCACGTTGTTCCGGTGGCAGGCCTCCGCCAGCGCAATGTAGTGCTCTTTCGAGAGCACTTTCCCGGTGGTTTTGCAGCACCGACCGCACTTGCGGTTCGTTTCCTCAAACTGGCTGTCGATGCTGATGGTAAGAATGTCAAGGCATTCGCCCACCTTGTCGATCCATTCGGCGGAGATGAGACTCGAGTTGGTGGTCACGCTCACCTTCACGGGATGATTTTTTTCGGATTTTGCCACTTTCATCAGGTCGGTCAGTTGGTCGCCGATCAGGGTGGGCTCGCCGCCCACGAAGTTGATTTTGTCAACCCACGCCGGTTCGCACAGGGTTGCGACCAGTTTTTTTCTGCTTTCGAAACTCAGCTGGTTGTGAGTGTCGCAAAAATGTGCGAAACAGTATTTGCATTGATAATTGCAGTTGCGAGTCAGGTGGAAATTGATGGTGCTGATCATAGCGTGCTCCTTTCTTTTTTGTGGTTTGTATTTCAAAAATGATGGAGCAAAAGTACGCTCGTCCGTACCGCTTTTTTTCTGGTTGGGATATTTTGCAAAAAAATAGGGATAACTTTTAAACCTGGTTATCCCTATGATTTTGAAAATATGTAATTATTTGTAAATCAATAAGTAATGTAATACTCGCTTCGTCGGCTATTTTTTCTTCCAGATCAGGTAGTTTACATTGGAATATAGTTTATAGCGATTCACACCCCAGGTGCTCAGTTTGCCCGCTTTGTCGCGGCAGAAGCCGTATCCGCCCTTCGCCCCCACCATATAAATAGCCGTTTTCACCCCCAAATCGGCAAGCAACATCGAGAATTCGGTCATTGTGATGTTGTCGCAAGTGATGAACACGATTTCGTTATTGAAATTGCATAAGGCGCGGCGGGTGGTTTTTTGGTTGTGTTCACCTTCGTAAGCGCAGGCGATCCCAGAATTTACCAGCGGAGCGTTTCGGAAGAAACTTCCTTTTTGACTAATCGCATTCTCCACCAAAGGTGTTACGGTATCAATTCCAAGAGCGATTTCATTATTGATAACGGCACAAAAACCCTCTTTGTGCTTGCTCCCAGTCCCCAAATTCTCGCCTTTGTAGATGAACAAGCCAATAATTTCATTCCGAGTGCCCACATCGGCGGCTCGGACAGCCATTACGATGTTCGTATCTTCCGGATTAATATCGCCAATGAAAAGTTCGGGAATGCCATAATACACTTTGTAGATGCGCAAGGTGTGTTCGTTCACAACGGTATCAATGATTTCCGTATAAGCATCTCCTTTTGCGCTGCTGTCAATAATGGTCAGTGTGTTATCGATCTCCTCCGTTTTGACCTCCTTCACTGTTTCTTTAACCACCTGCTTAACCTTGTTTTCGTTGAGCTTCTGTGTCAGGGAATCGTGGTGGTGAATAACCAGCACCACAATCCACGGAACAATGACAACCACAGCGCAAATCATCCAGAACCACCAGTGCTTGTAAAGGTGCGGATGATGCGGAAACCGCTTCGGACGCTCATACAAAATCTCGTCCTCTTCCGGATTCAACTCGCCATAGAGGACTTCTTTCGTATCGGGATTCACTTCCGCATTCTGAAAAGTGCCGCTTTCGGGATCGTATTCTTGCATAATTGTTTATTGTTCAATAATTGATAAAAATGTCATTACTTCCTTTTGCGAAATTGTACCTCTGGCGGCAAACCGGTGTGCAAAAAATCCTTGATGGCTTTCTTGTAGTCGGCTTTCTCGATAGAGAATTCCGACTGCGAGAAATACGTGTTCTCAATCACCACTTTGTCGCACAACCGGATGAGGTTTTTCCCGGAATTGAAATACTGGGTGTGGTTGAGGTTGAGCAGAATGCCGTCCTTCACTTTCACCAGCGGGATGTTGCGGAGGTTCGGGTGCGACTCGTAAATTTCGCGCAGCGGTCCGCGCACCCGCACCGACTTGCCGCCCACCAGGCAGATGTGCCAATAATTGGTGTTCCCCTCCGTGAGAAGCGCCAGAATCAGGTTCACGTGTATCCAGTACGTCCCTTTCTCGCTGTCGGCAAGTTGATGGTATTCCGGCTGTTGCTGCAAGGGCGGCAGACTCACCAGGTCCACCTGGTCGTAAATCTCGGTGCCGGGCACGTTCAGCCGCAGCCCGATCGGAGTGGCGCAATTTTCGGGCGAGAAATGAAAACTGTAATCGGTGTTGAAAATTGCATTCACTCCCTTGATTCTCAGGAAATTATTGGCTTTCAGCTGGTCTATTTTCTCGTGAATTTCCAAAAGCGGGGCCCGCGTGAGGAGTGGCTGGTACAGCAGGTCCCCGTCTGGCTTCAGCCCGCCGCAATAAAGGTTCAACACGCAGCCGCCGCTCGCATCTTCCACCACGTTCACAATCATATCGGTATTGACAAACATATCCGCGCCGGTCTCGCTCTTTACGCAGATGAAACCCGCCGACATCCGTCTGGCTAACATTGAATAACTGTTCATTCCGTTATGATTGAAAAACTATTTGCAAAAATACATTAATTTTCGTTAATTAAGCCCAACAGCAATGAAATGTTATAGTGATTTGAAAAAATCGGAATCATCCCCTTTCATCTTGTAAATGCAGTAGCGCATTGGAGCGAGATGTTCGCATAATGGGAATTATGAGACGTGGAAACGGTTAACGTCGGTTAAACGGTTAATGGGATGAATGGACGAATGCCGCCTGCGGCGTGAAATAGGAAATGCGCAGGAAATTTCGAGGAAATTATCAGGAAATTTTTCTTTTTCTTACTGTTTCATAATGAAATAACAATGGAAAAGATAGTCCGACTGCGGCCGCCTTTGGCTCGGTTTCCTTACAAAAACGAGGAGATGCGGAGCGCCCGTGCGAGGCCTTGTCCGAAGCAAAACGGATAGCGGCTGAGCATCCGTTTTGCAAGTTTGGGGTCGCACAGCGGAGCAGCGACCGTTTTTGTTGGGAAGCGAGGCAGCAGCGGAAAAGCGAGTTTTCTTTGCAACTTTCTTTTTCTC
>JAZQOJ010000200.1:0-6574 GCA_045627805.1 Bacteroidales bacterium | reverse complement strand
GAAATTTCCTGATCATTTCCTTGAAATTTCCTGCGCATTTCCTCTATCCCGCCGAAAACGGCATTCATCCATTCCACCATTCGTCCAATTACCGTTTAACCGACGTTAACCGTTTCCACGTCTCATAATTTCCATTATGCGAACAGCTCGCCCGCTATTTACAAGATGAAAGTGGATATTCTGATTTTTTTTTGCAATATAGTGTTCTATGTTAGAAAAAAATTGTAATTTTGCACGTTCAAAAATGGAACGTTAGCTCAGTTGGTTTAGAGCGCTGCCTTCACACGGCAGAGGTCACAGGTTCAAATCCCGTACGTTCCACTCAATAAAAAAAAGCAGAATGTCGTTTCTGCTTTTTTTGTTTTTATCACAAGCCGTAAACTTTCCTAAAGAGAGAAATACGCTGCTCAAGTGACTTATTTTCAAACAGTTCCAAATATTCCTCCAACTGATTCACATTAAAATCCTTATAGAGGACCTGCTCCTCGATTGCGAAATTGCGGATTTTTTTCTCCGTATCATAATAAGTAGGATAAAGATAGAACAAGTCGAGGAGGGCCTTTTCAACCGTAGCGACCACATAAGGGAATTTGCCGGTTTCAATCAATTTTGCGCCAAAAAGAAGGTGCGGCTTAATGGTCTGGTAGGTGAATCGGCCAATCGGATTGCGGAAAGCGCAAGTCTTGAGCGAGGTCACGGAATCGACCTGCGCATTCAACTGTGGAGCTAACAGCCCGTGGAAATAAAGTGCGGCGTGCAGACTCACATACGAATTCTCGTATAGCACATTGGCCAGAAAATAAACGAACTCCGGCTCCGACAGCAACTCGGGGAAGGTGTAAATGCCGTTGCGCAGACGCAAAAGATAGCCCTCACGGCACCAGCGGGTAAGGTTGTTTTTGTCAAAAGTGCCGGGCAGGGCTGCAATCTCCTGGGTGGTCGCAACACCTTTTCCAATAAAAATATCACGAAACATTACAAAATTCATACCGAGTGCTATTATTTTTCGTGCGGGTTCAATGGCGCTTTCCCGTCGTCGTCGGCCTTGAACAAACGAGCCAGAAACACCGACAGTTTGCGGGTGATGTCAGGCGCGTAGCGTTGAGACAACGTGCCATCGGGATTCAACAGGAGATTGTCGGGCAACGTGGTAATCTGCATCTCGTCAAGCCAGGCGAACTGACTGTTGAAATGCACGAAATGCCAGTCGAACTGAGGATATTGTTCCATAAACCGGATGAAGCGGCCGAAATTGAAATCCAAAGAGATGCTCACAAACTCGATTTGGTCGCCATACTTCGCCTTCAGCTGCTGAATGACCATCATCTCGCGAATGCAATCCGAACACTGCGACGAGAAGAACTGTATGTAAACCCATTTCCCCCTCATATTCTGGGGAGCGAAATCCGACCCGTCGGCCTCCTTGAAATGGGGGAAATCAATGGGAGTTCCATCGCTGAAACGAGCCAGCTCGCGCAACGCATTCGAAGCGATCGCTCGATGTTCCTCAAAATGACTATTGTGAGCGATTTCATTCAATAAGGAAACGACGTTTCTCTTTGAAAAATGCTCATTATCATACAATTGCATTAGATTGTCAATCATCACCAATTCCCTCAGCCGCTCGTTCACAAGAAAATCATCCTTACCTAAAAAATTGAATAATGCTAAGAAACTTCCGTCTTCATTGATGCATTTTTCCAAATCAATACGATTGATACGAGGCGAAGATAGCAGGTAATTATGATAGAATTCGTGAAAGAAATTCATATAGGCAGGATTGTCGTACAAAACATACTCGTTGTCTAAATACTTGTGGTACAACGAGTCCTGCTGTTTTTGAAGCCACACTCGCTCAATGGAGCCAAACGAATAAAAAAGATGCGACTTGTAGAAATTGGTGGGCTGATACTCAATGGGGAAACGCTGGTGGAGCACACTGTCGATGCTGTCGAACTGTGACCGCGACAAATCACCGATATTGTTGGGCGAATAGTAATCCACAACCGCGTCCTGAATATTATCGAAATAACTGATTTTCAAATTGATATCATCATCAGAAAGCTCGTTACGACAGGAAATCTGCAAAAATCCGCCGTAAGCCATCGGATCAAGCAGTCCGAAAAGTTGTTCGTCCATCTCGATATTGAAATCATAGACGGAGGCGGGCTGCACATAGAACTCCGCCTTTGACGACTGTACAGCGAGCTGCACCAGTTCGGGTCGCAAGGTCGGATAAGAAAGTTGAAAACTCCCATCAGGGGCTATTTCGGCAGTAGCGGCAACGCGCGGGTGAAAGGTCAGCAAGTCGTCGAAAACGATCAGTCGGATTTCCTTTCCCGCAGCGAAAGCGGCATTGCCCTTGATGACCACCGGCGTTGGTTTCTGCGGCGTTCTCTGTCCCCTACCCTGTGCGCAAACAACGAGCAAGGCGCTGAACAGCACGAGGCGGCAAAAAAACAGAAAACACCTATTCATCATTGATACTATATATTATATGATCATTGTCAATTAAAGATTGCCTTTCAAGGCCATCAATTCGTACTTTGCCTTGAGCAATTGGATGTTATGGACCTCGCGGGCCGTAATCGAAAGCGTTTCATCATTCTGCTGCTTGATGAAATCAATGGCGGTAATGGTGCCGTTGAGCAGCTGCGTGGAAGCGGTCTGCCGCATTTCCTTATACTTTTGCGTGATCTGCTCATCCAGCACGAGCAGATGCTCAATACGCTTGATCTCGTTCAGCTTTTCCTGAATGGCAATCTGATTCCCCTTCGTGAAATCGGCCTCCTGGCTTTCCAAAATCGACTTCTGGAGCCCGATGATGTCGCTCACGCCCTTGAATTTCGCCCAGTCGATCAGCGGAATGTTGAACTTCAATCCAACCGCATAGAACCAGTCGAAGTCGTTGCTGAGCAGATTATAACTCGGTCGCCCGTAGCCGCCCACCGCGATGAAAGTCACCTTGGGCAAACTCTTCGACAGCTGCATTTTACGCAGATATTCCAGACTCTCCTTGGTATTGTTGAAAATAGCGAATTCGCTACGCGAAGACGTGAGGTCGTTGCTCACTTCGGGAGCGGTAGGCACCTGCAATCTCGCACGCGTGAGGTCCTTCCCTGTCAGGATGGACAGCGAAGAGATGAGCGACTCGCGCGTGGCCTGTAGCTCGTCTTTCTGCTGCTGAATCTTCAGCCCTTCAACGTCCAGCTGGGCAATGGAGTTCGCATACACCACACCCGCCTGCAACAAAGCCGTCAGCTGGTCCGACTGTTCCTGAAAGGTGCTTTCCACATTGGAAAGGATCTCAATCTGCTTGTCAATGATGAGCAAATTGAGATAAATGCCGATCACCTGCTCCTTCAGCGTGTTGATGGACATATCCAACTTGCTGATTTCGTTCTTGTTAAGCAATCTTTCGCGCTTACGGCTATAGCTGGCCTGCATTCCATCAAAAACGACCTGCTGCAAATTCATCGACACATTGTACATATCGTGATGCCGCGGTTCGAGCTCGAAAAAGTCGGCGGCGATTTCCGGTAATTCGGTCACCTGCGAGAGGTAAGCGACCGCCCCGTCGATTTGCAAACTGGGATAATAATGCGAAGCGGCATCATTCAGTTTGACTTTCAGCAACTGCTGGTTGAGTTCCTTCTGCACATTGGCCGACGACTGCGAGACCGCCCACTGCTGACATTGCTCAATCGTGACCTCGGAAACGGACTGGGCATTCGCCGCCCAGACACACATCACGAGAGCAATCGCCGCGAAAGTCTTTCCAATATTCATAATTTATGTATGTGTTAATCAGTAAAGTTGAGATGCGACGGCTGGCACCCCAACTTTTAACGTTATGGTTCCGAAATTATTTTTTCACGACTTTTGCTGTCGCAATAATTTCATTCTGGTTCAAAATTCTAACAAAATAGAATCCGTTGGCACAATTCTCAAGCGACAACGTGCAAATCTCGCCGTTCAGCGAAGAAGAGGCCACTTTCTTTCCGTAAACGTCATATACGACAGCTTCAGTAGCGATGGCATCGCCCAAATCAATCGTGAAATTGTCAGTGGTCGGATTCGGATAGATAGCGATGAGTGAATGCGCGCCGTTCTCCTGAATTCCCGTGTGGTCAAGCACCACCGTCACATTAAAATCAAGGGTGGCGGTGTGCGCGCCATCGGTAATCATATGAGTGAACGGAATCACGGTATTGTCGGGCGTGTTGGCATCAATGCTGACATTGTACTGCGAAGTGGTTGTCGCTCCGGCAGCGATCACATCGAAATCCACAACGGGAAGCGCAACGTAAGCATAGCCAGAAGTCGTCATCAAAGTAGATACCACATCAATGGCGGCGCCAGTGCCTTCATTGCGGCTATAAACGGTAACCTTGATGCCCTCTCCAGGATTGATGTTGGCATCGTTGTTGCCAGAAATGATACTCACGGAATGGCTGACATCCACGAGGTTGGCATCGCCTGGCTCGGTCACAACGATAATGCTGAAAGTCATCGTGCTCGTATCCTCATCGGAAATCATCGTGTGCGTGAAGTTGATCTCAGTTTGGTCGGGCGTGGCGGCATCAATGACCACATTGAACTGCGAATTGACAGTTGCGTAACCCGCAATGGTGCCCATATTCTGCGAACCATTGCTGATATTCGCGAACGGAGAGTCAGCGGTCAGCGTAGAAACCGAATTGTGCGCATCAGCACGGCCATTGTTGCGGGTGGTAACATCGAAGCGGACCGTCTCTCCCGGATTCACGTCGTAGTCGGAATCGCCAGAAACGATGTTCTGCGTGTAGTTCACATCCTCGAGGTCAACGACGGCCTCCGTACGAACATTCAGCATAAAGGTGTATATGTCGGTGCCGTGAACGCCTGCGTCAGCGGTATGCGTGAAAGCGATGTCGGTATTGTCGGCAGTGGCGGCATCAATCTGAATGGTGTAAGTAGTGGTGGCGGTTCCGTTCGGAGCAATCGTGGCAATGGTCTGTGCCGCGTTGACGATAGTCGCATCTTGCGAAGTGGTTGCCAAAGTGGAAGTCACATTGCTAAGCGCCGTCACGCCCGTATTCTGAGTTGTGACGACCACTTCCACCGTTTCGCCCGGGTTGATTTCATTGTCGCCATTGCCAGAAACGATCGTGTAAGTGTGATTCACGTCGTCAACCACGCCAGAGCGGACAACAAAGCTGAAGCCATAGGTTTGCTGCATTGCCTGTCCTTCCAGCATAAAGTCGGCGGTAACGGTGCAGTTGATGAGGGTGCCATCGGCCACATTGCTTCCGATTGTGCCTGCGAAGGCACTGCTGAACGGAACCGTGGAATTGGCTGCCATTGAGGCCACCGTCTCTGTAGCATCACTCAGCGTAATGTCGGAGGATGTTGTTGACAATGAGAGCGTCACATTTTCAATATCATCAGAACTATTGTTTTGCAAGGTGACATCAAAAGTCACGTTTTCAGCTTCGTATCCGTTGCTGTTGGCATTCAAGCCGGCAGCAGCGATCACGATTCCCTCCGGAACGGGAGCGATTGCGCCCGTATTGGAAGGCCAGCGCAGATTATCAATCTTGGCGCAGTCGGGATTGATGTTGGTGCTGTTATCTTTCGTAAAAGAGAATTTGATGTCGTGAGAACCCGCTGCAATCGGGAAACTATAGCGTTGCCAAGTACTGGTATCCGTAGAATTCCAAGAGCTGCCAGTGTATCCTCCTGAATACGCAACCATTTCAACATTATCAATATAAAATTTGAACTTGTCGTAATTGCGCTCGCCAACGACTTTGGCGTAGAAGCTGATTTCACCATCAGTGGTCTCGATGCTCAATTCCAGGTCGGAACTACTGTTTGCGTGGCCGGCGTTGCCTGATTTCGCATAGTAGCTTCCTTCGTAAGCCGCATTGGCGTCGTTCACGATAACCCAGGGATACTGGCTTGCGTTCGTCCACTCAAACTGTGTGAAATCGCCCGTCTCCCAATCCTCAACGACTTCAGTAGAACCAACCAAAATCCAAACAGTATCGGTACGATTGGCATTGGCATCGGTAGCGCTATAAATATGATGCACATACGGAATCAAGGTGCCCACGGGGACATCGTTGCTCACATTAATCGTGAACGAAGAAGTGCATTGCGACTGTGCCGCAACGGTTCCCAAATTCAGCGTACCGTTGGCGACAGGTGCCAAATTATAATAAGTAGAAAGCTGTGACACAACGTTTTGCGCATCTGCACGACCCGTATTTCCATCCTCAATGGTCAGAACTACAGTTTCGCCAGGGTCAATCACATTGTCGCCATTTCCATTGCTGATCACAAAACCATCGCTCAATTTCTCGAAATGAGGCGTAGCCACTTCGAAAACGTGGAGCGTGACCGTGTAAGGAGAAGTCGGAGGCCAAGCGGTCTTAGGAAGACAAGCAACTATTGCAACTCCCTGCCTCACAGAACGACATGGCTACGATCCGACTTCATTGTCGCCATTTCCATTGCTGATCACAAAACCATCGCTCAATTTCTCGAAATGAGGCGTAGCCACTTCGAAAACGTGGAGCGTGACCGTGTA